>CAZVUZ010000110.1:1587-11830 GCA_964630485.1 uncultured Ignavibacteriales bacterium | reverse complement strand
CCTGTTGACAAACCGGATTCACCGCTTATACTACCCGGACACAATTGCTTGACGGCATGATAGGGCAACACGATGAGACTACATGGACTGTGGGTCGCAGTCTGTCTTTGGGTCGTCACAGTGGGGGCAACAGTCACGGGCGGGGAAATTTCCAGTACATTGCAGGCAAGGCTGGATTCGGCCAAAGTTGGAGAGACCGTTACGGTCTGGTTAAGACCGGCTCAGGCGGCCGATATCGGTGATGTTAAGGCACGGGGGCAGGCAGCCTACCACTCGCGGCGCGAACGCTACCGGGCTGTCGCCACCGATCTCAAAGAATCGGCGCGAAACAGCCAGCGGGATCTGAAGTCCGAACTGGAGTCGCTTGAGGCAACTTCACGCGTCAGGAACGTCAAATATCACTGGTTGGTGAACATCGTCGAGGCCGAAATCGAAGTGTCAGCACTTCGCGAACTGGCCGCTCGCCCGGATATTGAGGCTGTTCTCGAACCACCGGAGGTGCGTCTCATTGCGCCGGCGAGGGAAACTCTTGGGGGAGAAGTCGACGATGCCCGCGCGGGTGTGAGCGAGAATCTGAAATTCATTCGTGCCGATGAGGTCTGGGCGGCCGGGTATACCGGCAAAGGACGGTTGGTATGTACCTTCGATACCGGCGTCGAGGGCGACCACCCGGCCCTGGCCGGCGGTTGGAAGGGCAATGACGGCGACCACGAGGCGGCCTGGTTCGATACTCACATGGGCGGGGAGGATTTGCCGCATGTGATTGAAGACTGCGGGCAGGCATCCTGCAACTCTTCCCACGGCACTCATGTGCTCGGTACGATTGTCGGTCACGACGACACCTCAGGGGACACCATCGGCGTCGCTCCGGGAGCACAATGGATCTCAGCGGCGGTTGTAGACATTACCGGGGCCTCGATTATCGACGCCTTTGAGTGGGCGGTCAATCCCGACGGTGATCTCAACAGCATCGATGACGTCCCGGATGTGATCAATCACAGCTGGGGCGTGGTCGGAGTCGGCTGTGAAAACATCTTTTACGATTTGATCGAGGCTACCGAGGCCCTGGCGATAGTAAATATTTTTGCGGCCGGCAATGACGGCCCGGGAACGCTCACAATGCGCAACCCGGCCAACCGCGCCCTCGATGCGCTGGACTGCTTTGCGGTTGGCAATGTTGATGCGGATAATGCCGTGCCTGTCATTCACGCCACCTCCTCGCGGGGACCATCCGAATGCAACGGCGCCATCAAGCCCAATGTCTGCGCCCCGGGGGGGGCTATTCGCTCCTGCGTGCCGGGCGGCTACGGCTTCATGACCGGTACCTCGATGGCGGCGGCCCAGGTTTCGGGTCTGGTGGCGCTGATGCGGGAGCGCAATCCGGAAGTAAGCGTGGACGAAATCAAGGAAGCCATTTTGCTGACGGCGCCCGATTTCGGCTACGCCCTGCCCAATAATGACTACGGCTGGGGTGTTATCGATTGTATGGCCGCCATCAATGCCGTTGCGCCGCCCTCGGCTCACCCTCATCTGCGTGTCTATACCTTCGATTGCGAGAGCGGCGAACCGGGGGATACCATGTTTGGCAGTCTTGTCCTGCAGAATCTCGGCGAGGCTGTCGCTTCAGTATCAGTATCTGTTCTCGAGCCCCCTCCCGAGGTGGATGTTATCAGCGGAACCGCGACATTTGGGACCATCGCCGGCGGTGACACCGCCCGGGCGCAAAATACACTGGCCTTTGCCGTCAGCCTGGCGGTGACGGCGGGAACGGTGATTCCGCTGGATGTCGAGGTTGTCGGCGTCGGGTATATCGACACGGTGGTACTCTATGTCCCCGTGGCGCCAACCGCGGACAGGTCGCTGGTTACCCACGAAGCCGGCCGGGTCACGTTCAGCCTGAGCAATTTCGGTTCGTTCGGTCTCGGACCGGGTTCGACTTTCCCCCTTGGCGGAGAGGGCTTCCGGTTTGACGGAAGCGAAAACTGTCTGCACGAGGGGGGTCTGATGATAGGCGTCGGACCGACGATGGTCTCTGACGCCGTGACCAATTTTAGCGGCGAAACGGACGGCGATTTTCGGGTTGTCTCGGGCGGATCGTTCGAGTTAAACGTGTCGCCGGATGGCGCCGCGGAACACAGCCTGGCGCGATTTTCCGACCAGCGGGCTGAAAACCCGATTGGACTGGAGATCACCCAGGAGTCTTTTGCCTTCGCGGTTTCCCCCGATGATCGCCTGATCATTCTCAGATATATCATAGCCGCCGACGAGGCCAGAGACGTGGGAGATATCTATGCCGGTCTTTACCTCGACTGGGATATCGTGTCGTGGTTCCACAATGCCGGTGGCTACGAATTGGCGGATAGGTTCCTGTGGACGGCCTATAACAACGGGTCCTCGCTCGAGCACTACCGCGGCGTCGCCCTGCTCGAAGGGAATTTGTCCTCGGCCATGACGGCGGAGGGGATGATGGTTTACTTCACCGACGACGGGTTCAGTGAAGAGGAGAAGTACGCGTCCCTGCACGACGGCCTCGTGTCGGCCCAGGTTTACAAACAGGCCCAGCATGATCTCGTCCAGGTGCTCGCCGTCGGGCCTTTCAATCTGGCGCGCGGTGAATCGGACACGGTAGCTTTTGCGATCATTGCCGGGGACAACTATGACGACATCAACGCCGCCGCCGAGGCCGCCCGCCTGGCCTATACCAATCTCGAGGATTGCTGTCGGTTGCGGGGCGATGTTAACCACGACGGCGGGTCGGTTCAGGACATCGCCGATGTCGTCTGGATGGTGCAATACATGTTCCAGGGTGGTCCGCCGCCGCCATGTTTTGACGAGGGAGATATCAACGGTGATGGCGGGTCAGTCATGGACATAGCCGATTTGACGTACTTGATCGAATATATGTTCGCCTCGGGACCGCCCCCGCCGGAGTGTCCTTGATGCCCTTGACGCATGGCGTTATTGTGTTACCTTACGAGTGCGTAACAGGCAGGTGAGGGCGCGAATCTATCGCCCCATTTGCGAATTCGAAGCCCCGTTCCAATGGAACGGGGCTTTCTAATGTCTGGTGGATGGTTGCTGCCCCGGGATTGTTACCGGCGATAATATCGCACCGGCGCCTCGCGCGGGTCGGTGGCACTGATACCGATGCTGTCGGTCATATGAACATAGTAGCGCAGAATCGTTGAGCGGGCGACGTTCGGGATTGTGCAGCCGTACATGCCGTCGCCTTTTTCGCGGTCGCCGTGTTTGCCGTCGTCAAACATCGCTATGGTGAAAAAGCCGGCCCCGGTATCCGCATGCAACTCCACCGCCGAAACCCCCGAGGCATCCGAAACCTGCGAGGTAATACTTATCGGGACGTGGTCGGCCTCGGACGCCGGTTTGTGGTGCATGGTCCGGAAGCCCGTGGGGGGGAGAGCGTCGCGCATGGCTTCGCACATCTCCCTACGATAGAAGCGACCGCGAACGGACGTGACGATATTCCCCTGGATGACCGGGGGATGATCGTTGCCGAGAAAGGTTGCTCCGGCCTCGGCGTAAGCGTCGGCATAATCGGCATGACCGACGACATCAAGACCGTCGATAAGCCCGGCGGCGGCAAGAACCCTCACCGTGCGACACCAGGCGGCCACAACCAGGCCGCTGTCGGCGGCGGCATTGACAAATTGCAGAGCCGCCGCGTTGTCCAGGTAATTGGCCATGCCCGTATTGTTGGGCGGCATACACACGAGGTCGTAATGACCGATATCGGTAATCTCCGAGAGAAGATAGTCGACCGTGAGCGGGGTCAGGCCAAGCTTTTTGCTGTAGTCGCAACGCTCGACCGTTCGCGTCAGACCGGCCGTCGTTATATTCCAGTCGTAACCGCGAAGTTGCTCGTAAATACTCATCGAAGTGTCGTCAATATCGTAGTTGGCGCCTAGACCATCATCCACGAGCATCAGCACTTCCACCTTTCCCGGGCGGTTTTGACCGGACAGGTTTTCGAAGAGATAGGCCTCGCGGCCGGTGATGGTCAAATCGTAATCCGTGGAGTAGGAATAAGCGATCTCCAGGACCGAGCCTTCGGCTACCGGTTCCTTCAGCGAAAGCCAGCCCTCGAGTGGATCGTAGCAATATGCTTTGAGATCCAGGTCCACGCCATCGATGCGAATCGATGTTACGTCGTGAACCGGACGGTACTTCATAGAGAAGAGTGCGGTGGCCCCGTCACCGGGGATTGTCTGGACGGTTTCTTTCACGCCGTCGGAATCGTAATCGGCCCAGACAACCTGCTGTCCCCAGCCTTTTATCGAGTAGGCCCAGGAGTACCCACCCGGCAGGGAGCCGTTAGTGTTTTCGAAAACACCGGCGGGACCCCACCAGGCGCCGGCGGCAAGATCGAGGTCACCGTCACCGTCGGCATCGGCCCACGCCACACATGAAGCCTGCTGATATAAATCGCATTTCCAAACCGGCTCCTGTTCAAGGCGACCATCGACGTTTTTGAGCAGGATAAATCCCTCGGGGCCGGCGGCTATGGTCAAATCGGGGTAGCCGTCGCTGTCAAAATCTCCAAATGCAATTTGCCTGCCACAGCCGATCGAGTCCGTCTTGAACGAGGGTGTGGTTTCGAGGATGCCGTCGTTGTTGTAGAATACGGCGGCGCCAACCCCGTTGGCCCCGAGGGTGAGATCTTGGTCGCCGTCGAGGTCGATGTCAATGAACACGACGTCGGTTCCGAAGTAGCGGGCGTCTGATTCCCAGACGGGACTCTGGCCGAAATAGCCATCGACATTCTCGTAAATAACGACCTTTTGCGAGTCTTTCGTCACGGCCATACCCTGGGCAAAGGCGATATCCAGGTCGCCGTCGCCATCCGGGTCGCCGATGGCGCAGTCGAAGGAATTGGCCAGGGGCGAATACCAGTCGGGCGTATCAGGAAATCTCTCGCCGCGGTTATAATATATTACATGTCGGTCGGCGGCAAAATCAGGTGTGAAACCGAGGCTGGGGACGATCAGATCGGGCGCTCCGTCGGAATTCAAGTCCCCGATAGCCACCACGCAGAACGTTCCATAGTCATGCGAGGTCCAGCCCCGCGATTCGGCCAGCCCGCCCGGGCCATTGAAATAGACCACATTCGGGGCTCCGATGACATCGATACCATTAGCCAGGACCAGATCCAGCCAGCCGTTGTCGTTGATGTCGCTCCAGCCGATGCCGGTGGGATAATTGCCGTATTCGTGTTGCCATACCGGCGACGCGGACAGGGGGATTTCGGCAGTGGCGGACGCGGCGATTACTATCGCAGCCAATACCGTCATGATGAGTGTAACAGAATTGGTTTTCATAGGGAACATTCCTCCGATTGTGCCTGGATGCAGCGGTGGCCCCTTGGGCTTCCACCGGAACTCCTGCGTTTGTCAGTTCTTCAAGTTACCACTGATCCTGATGTTAAGGACGAAACTCGGCGGCAAAAGTTCAATTAATTATGTACTGAGTGTACGATTATAGTCATCGTGTAAAAGCGGTGGGAAACGTTCGGATTGAGGACACAAATTTGCCCCCGTGGCGGCCCTTTGTATGCGTGAACTGTACGCAATAAGCGCCAGACAAAATTTTGAGGAGGCTTGACGCGGCTAATTGGGGAGGATATAATGCATACCTATTATGTCGCCGCAGGGCGGTCCAATGTCGCCCCTGAGTGTGTCAGAAACATGCCGAGCGGCGGCCGATAGTGCGGACAGCGCTGAGTTATGCCGCCTGTGGTTTGACGACGATAACCCGAGAACTATTTCCGGCCAACGCTGTTATCAAATAAACCGGGATTTCTACTATATTGGCAATCCCGGATCGTGCCGTTGTTCGGCGCCACGGAAGAGGCGGAATCGACGGTAGGGAACAAACTCCACGGCGACGCTTCGGGCGTCGTTAGAGAAAGAAGATTATGTCATCGTTGCAACGATTCGGAATGCGTATTGGTGGTATCGCCGCCTACGCTCCCCGACTGAAAGTTACTAATCGGCGCATAGCCGCCCGTTTGCGCAAAGAACGGATGCACCTCAACGCCATGGCCCGGAGCAACGGCTCGGAGCCGATGGACAGCCGGCAGCAAAAGCTATACAAAACCAGCGATCGCTGGATACAACGTTTTATTGGTTTCAAAGAGCGCCGTTTCGCGCCCGATGGCGAGGGGACAATCGACCTTGCCGCCCGCGCCGGGCGTTTGCTGCTCGATAAGACCGAACTGAAGCCGTCGGATATTGACGGCATCATCTTCGGAACCGTTACGCCGTCATTTCTCAACAGTCCCCCCGATTCGGCGTTGCTTCAGGACCGCCTGGGAATACCGCCGAGCAACGGCGACACGCCGCGCGAATTTCACGCTCTCGATTGCTCCCTTGCCTGCAGTACCTGGGTGGCCAGCCTCAAACAGGCCTATTTGCTCATCTACAGTGGTATGGCGAAGAACGTCCTGGTTATCGGGGCCGACAAAATGAGCACCACCATCAACTGGCGCGACCGGGCTTTCGCCACCGTCCTCGGCGACGCCGGCACCGCCACCTGGTGCACCGCCGTGCCGCCCGAAGAGGACTGGTTTGCCCCGGAGCAATTCTGGAACTGGGCGAGCGGTCGTGACGGCGATGTAATTGTCACTCCCAAGGGTGGTTCCAGCGCACCGGTAACAGAACAATCAGACATTACAGATTTTAAGAACAAGCTTACCATGGACGGCGCCATGGTCAAGGAACTGATCGTCCCGCTCGTCGGCGGTCCCGGTATGCAGGCGGCGCTCAAGAAGGCCGGTTGGACCATGGATATGCTCGACCTGGCGACCCTGCACGAGGCCAACCTCATGCTCAATAAACAGATTATCAAGCAATGGCACGATGGCGGGTTTAACGGCAAGGTGATTGATGCCGACGGTATGTTCGGCAACACGACCTCGGCCACGGTGCCGCTGGCCCTGACGCTTCACAGCGACGAGATGCAGGTCGGCAAGAAGTTTATCTGGTTTGTTTTCGGTGGTGGGCTTTCGGCGTCGAGTGTGATGGGTGAAATCAAGCACCCCATGGTGACCGTGGCCTCGGTGTAGCTGGGGGCAACAATTTGCCAACAGGGAAGGGAGGAGCCATGCGCCTGACATGGCTCAGTGATATTCATCTGAATTTCCTGGATGACAAGGGTCGCGAAAACTTCGCGGCCCTTGTTGCCGAAGAAACCCCCGATGCCATCGTTATCGGCGGCGACATCGGCGAGGCCGACAATGTCGGTGCCTATCTCACGGAACTGGCCGACTTCCTCCAAAAAGACACTTACTTCGTACTCGGTAATCACGACTATTACCGAGGCTCCGTGGCCGGCGTGCGTTCGTATATCTCCCGGATCGCGCGGGAGCACAAGTACCTGCACTGGCTGCCCGACTGCGGTGTGGTGGAACTTACCTCCAAGACGGCGTTGGTCGGGCACGGTGGTTGGGCCGATGGACGCTTCGGCGACTGGCACAACTCGAATATGCTCCTCAATGATTACTTCGTTATTGACGACCTCAGGGACATTCAGTCACTGCGTCTTGAGACTATGCGACGGTTGGCTGCCGAGGCGGCTGACTTTGTCGATCGGATTATTCCAAAGGCGCTTGCTTCTTACGAGCAGGTGTTCTTCGTGACTCACGTGCCGCCGTTCAAAGAGGTCTGCCTGTATATGGGGAAAGCGTCCGACGATAACGCCCTGCCGCACTATGCGAGCAAGATTATCGGCCAGGCGCTTCGGCGGGCTGCAAAAGCTCACCCGGAGAGTAGGCTTACTGTGCTGTGCGGTCATACCCATTGCGGGGGAGAGGTGGCGATCGCCGAAAACCTCACGGTCTTTGCCGGCTGGGCGGAATACGGACATCCGGATATTCAGCAAACCTTCGAGATCCAATAGCGCACACAATCACATCGCCCGGAATTATTGACGACCGTCAGATGCGACACATCCCGTAAATGGATGCAAGAATCTTCTTGACAATGTAAGGGCGCAAGTCCAATATTGTCATGTCAACAGGAACAAGTGTCCGAAACACGGGACCTCAGTTTATTCTCACAGCCCTTGATTACGGGAGGATTTATGGGTTTTTCAAGAATTCTCACTTTAGCATTCGTGGTGTGCATTGCCGCGATCACCATGATGCCCGCCTCAGCCGTCGCTCAAACCATGTGGTTGCCACACACAGAGGCGAGCAGTATATCCCTGGAAATGTATAAAGTCGACTGGGACGGCCGGATTCAGGATGTCTCCTTCGCCAGTGGTGCGATGTTTGTCACCGGACGGTATAGCATTGGTTCCAGAGTGGCGTTGGTGGGGGAATTACCGGTATCGAATTTCAGGCAGGAAGGCCGGGTCGGGCCCGATCTGGGATGGCAGACTACCATTGGCCGACCGGCCGATGAGTGGCAGACGTCGTTCGGTAACCCGTATATCGGCGTCGTGGTGCACGGTGGGGGGAAGCCGGGAATTTGCGAAATCGGTATTCGTCTGCCCGTGGTTTCCGAGGAAGACCTTGAAGCCCGGACTGCGGGGGCGGTCGCCGACATTGACCGGGTGGATGCCTGGGTGACGGACCTGGTGACAATTCGCGGTCGTCTTGGTCGCTTTTACTCGAATGCCGAGGGCACTGTCGAGGGACAGACTATGATCGGCGGGGCTCTCGCCATTCCCACCGGAGATGGAGATAAGGAGTTCTTCCTCGACCTGCTTGGTAAGGTATGGTTCAGAAACAGCCGGTTCCGTTTTGGCCTTGAGTTCGCCGGTCGCATGTGGCTGACCGAAACCGGGCCGGACCTGGATGAGCGCCTGGATATTCAGTTCGGCGCGGGGATTACGGCAGACTACGGCAACTTCCGTCCCGGCCTTCACATGCATATGCCTCTCGGCGACGAGGGACTCACGAATGTCGGACAGGTCGCTGATATGGTTTTTGGTTTTCATGTGACGGCGTTTCTGTGAAAGGCCGGGATAGTGGCAAGCCATTGTCAGGGCAGTGAAAGTCTGTATGCTGCCGAGAATATGCAGGCCCGGCGGTGAAACGAATTGCAGACGTAAAGAAACTGCAGTGTCTGTCGATACAGTATAATAAGGATTGACTTGACTGATGGGTTTGCCAATTGATGTCGACACTGCGTGCTCTCGCAGGCCGGCATTCAGGCAGACGCAAGGTAAGACAACGGGGATCGACTACTATACAATCCGTGTCGCGACTCACCCATGTCATTACGGGGTGATTACGCAATGTTCGCGCTTAGATAGTCGAGCTGCCTTGCGATTGCACCAAGGTGAATCGCTCATGGCGGTGGGTAGGACAGCTACTTACGAGGGACTAAGCGTTGAATACGAGATGCACTGTGTTTCTCTTGGCGTTGGTTGTTTTAATACCTCGCGCCGCCTTGCCTTCGGTCTCGAAGGGGTTATCAAGCAAAATTCCTTTCACCGACGTTTTAGACATTGCCGGCAATGATGTCGGGCGTGCTGAAGGGCCTCAACTCCGGACGACGGAAACTCGTGCCAAGGGGGCTTCCGCGATCATCCTGGCCACACTTGCAGAGGTCACGGAAAATGGTTCCCTGAAGCCTATGCCGATGACGACAACGTCCTCACCTGTGGTGGTCGAGGCATCCTTTGCCGACGCGGTGTTTCTTCACTGGTTCGCGGCGAGTCTCTTTGCCGCTGCCCTGGTGGCCGGGATGCTGGCGGTTGTGCGCCACCGGCGAGCGACGCGGCGGTGGCAGCATGCCCGTAGTCTCTTTGAAGATGAAGTCGCAAGGCGCGAGCGATGCGAGAAAAAACTGGCGGCGTCCCGGCTCATTTCTCAATCGCTTCAGCAGATGACCACAGATTCCATAATCGTAATGGATAATGAGGCTTTTGTCGGCTGTAATCCCGCTACCCTGACGATGTTTGGACTTGCAAGCAAAGAGGAGTTCCTGTCCCTGACTCTCGGAGACCTGTCACCGTTGCAGCAGCCGGGAGGTATCGATTCGACCAAGACAATGGAACAGAAGTATAGTGACGTACTGTCAAAGGGCAGTGCGAGTCTCGAGTGGCTCTGCAAGCGCATAAATCCACCGGATACCTTTTCGGCCGAAATGCAATTCACTCTGATCCCGGCTGAAAGCGGGAATACGGTGCTGGTACGGATTGCAGACGTGTCTGTACTCAGGAAGACGGAAGAAGCTCTGACCAAACATTATTTAACAGGCCATAAGCACGAATGTCA
>CAZVUZ010000110.1:821-1577 GCA_964630485.1 uncultured Ignavibacteriales bacterium | reverse complement strand
ACGGTTCGAGCGTCTTAGCTCTGCTCTTCCGGATGCCGTCATTATGATGGGCTCGGATGGCAATGTGTCTTACTGGAACGATGCGGCCCAGAATCTGTTTGGATGGTCCGGCGAAGAAATCGTCGGTAAGAACCTTCACGAGATACTTGTGCCGGCCGGCTTTCTCGGTAACCAACGGCAGCCAGGTATGATGTTTAAGGAAACGGGCAAAGGTCCGGTCATCGATCACGTGATGGAACTGGCGGCCGTTCGAAAAGACGGCTTGGAGATTCCCGTCGAGGTGTCGGTGGTTTCGATGAAATCCGAAGGTGACTGGTGTGCTATCGGTGTTTTACGGAGCATAGCGGGGCGCAAGCAGGTGGCAGAGGATTTGGCCAGAGGCCGACGGGAATTCACCACCATCCTCGACCAGATGGTCTTCGCCATCAATATAGTCGACATGAAGGGAGAGATTATTTGGGCCAATAGGCAGGCCTGCGAAATAGTGGGCGTTAAGAGCCGTGAGTATCTAATCGGGCAAAGAAGCTCCGCGTTGTTCGGTCCGGAGCAGGGAAAAGAGTGTCCGCTGGTGGTCCC
This sequence comes from uncultured Ignavibacteriales bacterium, assembly GCA_964630485.1. GTDB lineage: Bacteria > Zixibacteria > MSB-5A5 > GN15 > FEB-12 > JAJRTA01. The sequence continues at coordinate 1,001 of CAZVUZ010000110.1, read as the reverse complement.
GGAGTGTGAAATGCAAAATTTCGAACAGACGTTACGCCTGCACGATGGTCGTGAATTGCCAGTCGTCAAGACGGTAATCAAATCCACGTTGGAAGGAGAGCCGGTGCTGATCGAGACCCTCAGGGATGTGTCAATTCACAAGCAAGAGGAAAAAGAGCACCATATTCTTGAAATGGAGAT
>CAZVUZ010000110.1:0-811 GCA_964630485.1 uncultured Ignavibacteriales bacterium | reverse complement strand
GGAGGCTGTAGGCTCGCTGGCGTCGGGCATTGCCCACGAAATAAATACGCCTATTCAGTTCGTCGGGGATAATACGAGTTTTCTGAGCGAGGCCTTCGACACGCTGCTTACGCTTGTCAAAACATACGATGAATTGTGGCAGGAAGCGTTGGCCGAATTCGTGCCGGCCGAATTGGAAGGTCGCCGAGCGGAAGCCAAGACGCGCGCCGACTTCGAATACATGAAAACTGAGATCCCCGCGGCGATTCAGCAGACACTGGATGGGGTACACCGCGTCGCGAAGATCGTTCGGGCTATGAAGGACCTGGCCCACACCAATAATGGATCGAAGTCCACCGGCAGTATCAATGAGATGCTGGATACCACATTGACGGTTGCCCGGAACGAGCTTAAGTATGTCGCGGATGTTGAGACTGATTTCTGTGAAGATCTGCCGACGATCGAGTGCTATGCGGATGAACTGCACCAGGTGTTTCTCAATCTGCTTGTCAATGCGGCCCATGCGATCGGGGACGTAGTCAAGGATGAGCCCGAGAGTAAGGGCGTTATACATGTCTCTACCGGCTTGTCAGGAAACAACATCTCGGTGAGGATCAGTGATACGGGAGGCGGTATTCCGTTGTCTATCCAGGAGCGTATTTTTGATCCGTTTTTCACCACAAAGGATGTCGGCAAGGGATCCGGGCAGGGGCTGTCCATTGCCCGCAAGATTATAGTGGAAAAACACAAGGGAAGTCTGAACTTCGAAACCGAAGAGGGCAAAGGAACGTGTTTCATTATCGAACTTCCGATTACGGTCTGGGAGGAGGCC
>CAZVUZ010000109.1:0-11866 GCA_964630485.1 uncultured Ignavibacteriales bacterium | reverse complement strand
AATAGCAATATAGGCCCTTAACATGGATAACGCAAGCGTTTATCTGTGGTGTCGTCAACGGCAGGGCAAAGTAAAGACCTAACCCTCGAGCATGAACATCTTCGGGCAGGTGCCGCAGGGGGGAAGCAGTTTCCCCGTCTGGAAAGACTTCCGGAAGGCGGTGTAACCGCTTTCTCTCCATATAGAAGCCAGGGACCCATTACTCACATTGCCGAACACGAGCCGTTGATAATCAAGATCCTGCCTTTTCTTAATAGGGGCTTGCCCCTTCTTAAGGGGGAGGTTGGTGAAGACGCAGGGGGAGATGTCGCCGTTGGAGGAGATGAACATGGCCCGGGGGGCGTTTTCGGTGCACATTGCCCGGCGGCGGGCGGGATGTCTGAGATAGTAGTGCAAACGTATCCCGTGCGCGCGGGCATCGGCGCGGACGCTCTCAAGGAAGTCGCGCCATTTGACGAACTCTTTCTCGTCCTCGGGCAAGACGGCCTTGCTGGCAAGGGAGGTGTCGGCGATAAAATCCATGGTGTTGACGATTATCTCTTTGACCCCGGTTCCGTGCAGGACTTGCGGCAACTTCTTCAGATCATCGGCGTTGGAGCGCATAAGGAGCCAGGCGAGGTGTATGGCCGGCGTTTCGGAGCGCAGGCGCTCCTTATGGTTCTTAAGCAATTGTATGGCTTCCAGAACGGCGTCAAAGCCGGTGCCGCTTCGAATCAGGTCATTGTTCTGCCCCAGTCCGGCGGCTGAGATCGCGATGAGATCCATGCCGCTGCGGACGACCTTCTGTGCCCTGGCGGCGTTGATGAGCATGCCGTTGGTGGTGACCCCGACTCTGGTCCCGGTCTGTTTTGCCAGGTCGACCATATCAAAGAAGCGCGGGTTCAGGAGCGGTTCGCCCCAACCCTGCAGATGAACCATCTTTGCCTGTCGAATCGCGGGCATGAGCCGCTCGAAGGCCTCCGTGGTCAGGTGGCGGTTGTCCCAGTGGCGGGCAAGGGCCGTGTGCGGGCAGTAGCCGCATGAGGATTCACAGTGAGAGGTGACCTCGACCTGTATCCAGTCGAGTTCGGGGGTGATGAGATACTCATACAGAGACCGGAGTCGTTCTCCAAAACTTTTGTGGGACGTATTCATGATGCGTATGGCAGGCCCGGCGGCGATGAATCTCCTTTCACACGCAAGATAGTCGCCGTTGGCGGAGGGCACAAGGATGAGATTCGGGGGCTGGGTCGGTGTCAGGATTTTCGGGGGAGCGTAATCCGGCATCGCGCGCCCGTGGATTCGGGCTCGATGAATTCGATGCGGCCGCCGTTGATTTCAACCGCCCAACGCGCAATCGAAAGACCCAGTCCGGCGCCGCCGTCGGTCCGCGACCGCGCCTTATCCACCCGGTAAAAACGCTCGAAAACCTTCTCCCGCTGATCGGGGGCTATGCCGCCGCCGCTGTCGGCGACCTCGATGGTCACGGCGGCATCGGGGGTGGCCAGCGCAATGGCTATATTCCCGCCCTCCGGAGTATACCTGATGGCATTGTGCAAGACGTTGACGAGAGCCTGGCGCAGGGTCGAGGAGTCGCCCATAACACTTACGCCGGCCGTAGTGTCAAAATGCAGGCATAGCCTGTTTTCGTCGGCGATGACCCGCAGTTGATCGATAACCTCGTTGACGAGGGCGGAGAGATCCAGTTCCTGCCGTGTGACCTGTAATTTGCCGCTGTCGCCGCGGGAGAGGGTGAGCAGATTGTCCACCAGACGCGAGAGGCGCTCGGTTTCCACCAACATGCTGCTGATGGCTTCGCGATTGGATTCGTTATCATTCGTTCCCTGAAGGGCGACCTCGCCGACACTGCGGATGGCGGTCAGCGGTGTGCGCAGTTCGTGGGAGGCGTCGGAGGTGAAACGGCGCAGTTGTTCGAAGGATCTTTCGAGCCGCGCCAGGGTATCGTTGAAGACGATTGTAAGGCGTCCGATTTCATCGTGCGGGTCGGCGACGGGAAGCCGCCGCGAGAGCGACTCGGCGGTGATGGCCCGGGCCTCCTTCGTCAGCGCTTTCACCGGCAAAAGCGCCCGCCCGGCCATAGCATATCCGGCAATCAGCGAGAGTATGAGGATACCCGGCAGGACGATCTCGAATATGGTCAGGATTCGCGAAAGGTATTGATACGTCTCCGTGGCATCCACTGCGTATCCCAGTTTATAGTCGTATTGAGGGATTCGGCCGACCTTCAGCATATATCGATTGCCGTCGGGGGAGTTGAAGGTGCCAAAGGGCGCGTACTCGTTGAGGTCGAGGGTTTGCGGCAAATGGGCACCCGCCCAGGCCACGGTGAGATATGGCTCGTCCGGGGTTGTTATGAGAAACAGGCGACTCTGACCGAGGTGCACGACGTCATAGAGATCCCCACCCGAGTTGGTAATGACATCGGCTACGGTGGCATAACCGGCCTCGGCCTTTTCCTCAACCGAGGACAGGATACGGCTCCGCAGAAACATGAAAATGATCAACAGCATGAAGGAGACGATTAGCATGACGACGGCCGTGTTCCACAAGGTCAGCCGCAGGCGAATGCTCAAACGGAACGGGTTCAAAGGTCCCCCTCCTTCAAAGTAAATCCGACCCCGCGAATGGTCTGCAGCAGCTTCGATTCAAATGGAGCGTCTATTTTCCGGCGCAGGCGCGTGATATGAACGTCAATGACGTTGTCGAGAGGGGTGGATCGCTCCGTTACCTCCCAGACATCTTTGGCGAGCATCTCGCGTGAGACGATATTCCCCCGGTGGCGCAGGAGGTATTCGAGGAGTTCAAACTCTTTTGCCGTCAGCGCGATTTCCTGTCCGCCGCGGCTGCATTTGCGGGTGACACAGTCGAGTTCGAGGTCGGCGAGTTTGAAGCGCAGGATGTCATCGGTGCGACCGCGACGCGTCAGGGCTCGTATGCGGGCGAGAAGTTCGGGGAAGGCGAAGGGCTTGACGAGGTAGTCGTCGGCGCCGCTGTCGAGGCCGAGCACCCGGTCCTCCACGGCGTCGCGGGCGGTCAGGATCAACACCGGCGTCTGGCACTGCTTCTCCCGAAGTGCTTTGAGGATATCGAGGCCGTCGCGACCGGGAAGCATCAGGTCCAGCAGAACCAGATCGTAAACCTCGGTCGTGGCCCGAAAGAAACCGTCCTCGCCGGTGGCCGCCACCGTAACTTCGTAGCCTTCCGCCCCGAGGCCCTTCTCTATGGCCCCGGCCACCTTCGGCTCGTCCTCTACAATAAGGATTTTCAGAACTGACTCCCTCTTACGTCGTTTCGCGTCGGTTTCCGGTTCACTTCGCGTCGGGCATATCAAAGATGCTGTCATCGACGGGCAGGTTGTGCTTCCACTCCGCAACATGATAGGTGCTCGAACCGCCCTTGCGTCCCAAAACCACGCGGAAGGGAACCATGACGCCGTCCACCATGCGATAATCCTCCGGCCACCAGTGATATCCGATCCTGATTAAAAGGCCGGTGTCGACACTAAAATACAAATAATATGAGTTCTTATCGAGCTTTTTTGACTTCACACAATATGCCCGGCGGCCGTCGACATCCTCGATCCGATCGACGTAAAGGTCGGGGAAAAACTCCTCGACGTGCAGGGGACCCTGGGCGTTGAAAATGAAACCGAGCTTGAGAAAAATCCCGTGCCAGGTTGCGGTTTTGGTCTCGCTCGTGTCGGCGGACCAGGCGGTGGTACCGTCAAATCCGTCGGAAACAACGCCTTCGGAACCGTGATAAACAGCGAGGATTTTCTGCGGGAGCTTGGTGTAAATCTCGAAGGGAGTCACGTTGTAAATGTGTTCCTCCCATTGCAGATCGTCAATGAGTTCGCCGGTGCAGGTGGTGGTGGTGAGTTTTTCGAGGGCCTCGCGGCCGCCGACGGCTTCAATGTAGTTGTCCAGGACCTCGTCCACAGTGGGAAGCGGGTCGACCGGGAGCTCCTGGGCCGCCACATCTCTCGCCATCAGTAACATAAGCATCGTCACCAGCAAGAGCGTGACCAGAATGACGATGGTTACTGCTTTTACAGCATACTTCATAGGATTTACCTCCGTTTTTATGTTCATCGTCATTTTACGGGGTAAATGGACTAAAGTCACCTTAATTGTTCCTTAAAGAGTCGTAAGGAAACGGCCGGTGTTCAGTCGGGGGGGCCGGCGGCCGGCCGGCACCCCTCCCTGCGTCAGTCCCTGTCCTTCAGCCGTCGGGCGTCTTTCAGGGCTTTGCGGAGCAGGAACTCAATATGTCCGTTGAGGCTCCGCAGGTCGTCATCGGCCCACTTCTGCAAGGCCTTGAGAACCTTCGGATCGGTCCGAAGGAGGAATGATTTCCGGTTTGCCATGGCTACTGGTTCAGGGTCCCGGTATTAATGACGGGCTGACTGGCGGTCTCGCCGCAGAGCACGACCAGCAGGTTGGACACCATGGCCGCGCGCTGGTCACCGTCAAGTTCAATGATTTCCTTCCGCGACAGCTGCTCGAGAGCCATCTCGACCATACCCACAGCGCCCTCGACGATCAACTGCCGGGCGGCCACGATGGCTCCGGCCTGCTGGCGGCGGAGCATGGCCTCGGCGATCTCGGGAGCATAGGCAAGGTGGCTTATGCGGGCCTCGAGAACATCGACACCGGCCTTCTCAAGGCGCTCCTGGATCTCGCTCCGCAGGCTGTCGGAAATGGTCGCGGTGTTGCCGCGCAGGGATACCAGGTCATCGACATTGGTGTCATACGGGTGCTGGGTGGCCAGGTTGCGGATCGCGGCCTCGCTCTGGATCATCACGAACTGCTCGTAGTTATCGACCTCAAAAGCCGCCTCGGCCGTGTCGACAACCTTCCAGACCACGATGGCGGCGATTTCGATCGGGTTGCCGTCGATGTCGTTCACCTTCATGCGACCGGTCTCGAAATTGCGCACCCGCTGGGAAATGCGCCTCTTGGTGTAGAAGGGGTTGGCCCAGCGCAAACCCGGTGTCTTGCAGGTGCCGACATATTTGCCGAACAACTGCATTACGCGGGCTTCGTTCGGATTGACATTGAACAAACCGGCCAGCAGGAGAATCGCGACGAGCACCCAGATGCCGGCAACGATCTTGATCCACGGTACCAGGAATACGATTGCCGCCGCGGCGACGACTATGGAAATCAGCAAAAACAGCAGCATCCCCAGCCCCGAAGCGACCGCCCTCTCTTTCTCTCTTATCATGACAAGCTCCTTTCGGTTGCGATATCAAAGTGATATCATTATGCTATCATAAATAAGTACGCCGGTCAAGTACTAAAGATTCGATTTTTTTTGCGATTGACGTCGAAAAATCATGTTGACCGTGGGCGTTGCCGCACCGTAATTCCATTAGAGAGCGGTATTTAACGCTCCGGCGTCAACAGATCGAGGTTATGGAGGGAGACGATGATCGACCGCGACCCGTTTCGTAAACGCATGTGCCGTTACACCCGTCAGGCTTTTCAGACCCTTCCGAAACTGCGCCAACCGCGGATTCTTGATATCGGCTGCGGCAACGGCATACCCACCCTGGAGCTGGCCGAGCTGACCACGGGCGAGATCGTGGCTCTCGACAAGGACCCAGAGGTGCTCGAGGTGCTGGCGCGAAGACTTTGCGAGCGCAAACTGACCGACCGCGTGTCGATCGTTACCGGTTCATTGATCGATATGGACTTCCCCAAAGAGAGTTTCGCCATCGTCTGGTCCGAGGGAGCCATAAACGTTATCGGTTTTGAGCGGGGACTACGGCAATGGCGGCGGCTGGTCAAACCGGGCGGCTTCATGGTCGTGCATGACGAGGCCGGCGATGTTGACGACAAACTGCGGATCATCCGTGACTGTGGTTTTCGGCACCTCAACCACTTCGTCCTCTCGGAGAATGTATGGTGGGAAGAATACTACGGCCCGCTTCAAGAGCACGTCGAATCGCTTCGGGGCGGTATTACGACCCATCAGATTCTATCGGAACTGGATGCGATTGAAAGCGAGATCGAGCGGTTTAAGGGGCATCCTTCGGAATTTTGCTCGGCATTTTTCATTATGCAGAAGGCTAAAGACTGACGCGGGATTTCACTCCCTGACCTTCAGTCGCAGAACTCCTTTGCTCGGCCATGCGAAGCCAAACCCGAAATACGGAAAGCTCCAGCGTTTCTCACGACCGATCTCAGTGACGGACAACTCAACCTCAATCTCGTCCCCGCAGGAACCTTCAGCCTGTTCGGTCCAGGCGAAGCCGTATCCCAGGTACGGAAAACCCCAGGTTTTGTCCTGGCCCACGCGGGTGGCTTTCAATGTGACTGCATTGCCGGCGATATCCCCTTTCAGTAGTTGCTCCCATGCAAAACCCCGACCCTGGTAGGGAAACGACCAGCTCTTGTCTGTGGCAACCCGGACGGTGATCAGGTTCACCGCCAGAGCTTTTGTTTCGCTGTGCATTTGCTTTGCCCAGGCGTATCCGTATCCGAGATAGGGGAAAGCGTACTTGCGAAACCGGGCGACCTCGGTTGTGACCATGGGAACCTCAATCACGCCACGCTCTCGCAGGGTATCCACGATGGATTGATATGTCGCCGAATCCGCCGGAGCCGTCGGCTCCAGGACCGGCTTCTCGATCAGATAGGTCTTGCAAACGGGGCACTTGCCCGTCCACCTGACAAATTCGCACCGGCAGGTCGTACAGTACATGTTATCCTCCGTCTTTGACATCTTACCGCTCATTCGGCAGGAAATTCATCGAATTCGGCGGTGTCTATGAATGCTAATGTCGAGATCGCCTGAGGGTACGCTTTTTCAAGAATATTCCCTTTACCGATAAATATTTATTGTTTATCGGTAACTTTTTACCGATATACAACGTATGATATGTCAGGAATTACAAGGAAGGGAAAGCTGATGGTAAATGTCAGGCATTTAGAGAAATCGCCCACTCTGAACACCGTCTGGTACACGCTCAATATATGCTACTGGCTGTGCTGGTTGGCGGCGTTTCTTCTGGTGGCTGTGACTGTCATTATGTGGATAACAGATTTTCAGCCCCGTTATGTCATGCTTCCGGTGGAGGTTGCCTTTCATGAGACGGCCGATGGTCAGGTGAGTACGCCTCTTACAACGGGCAACTCGGTGCCGGTGGTCGGCTTCAGCAATCCTCGCGTTCAGGCGGAGGAGCTTCCGGGTCTGCAATATGTGATGGCTATGCCGCTGGCTCTCCTGGCCGGTTTGACGGTGATACTGCATTTGCTTCTGAGGTTGCTGAAGAACCTCAGGGAGGGACAACCTTTTGCGCGCCAGAACCCACGCTTCCTGCTGGTCATCGGCTGGCTCATTGCCGTGGCCGGGCCGGTGTACGGTCTGTTGCAATACATCTACGGCAAATTGTACATCAACCTGCTCGACGTGCCGGGGGCGGACATCTCGGTGGTGAAGGACTTCCACGGACCCATCATTCTCTGCGGCCTTGTCCTTGTTGTCATTGCTCGCGTATACAGTGACGCGGTAAGGATCAAGACCGAGGCTGATCTGACTATCTGAGGACATCTACCATGGCGATAAACATCAATCTCGATCTTCTGCTGGTAAAGCGCAAAATGTCCCTGACGGAGTTGTCCGGGAAAGTCGGTATTACTCTGGCGAATCTGTCGATTCTGAAGCAGAGCAAGGCGCGGGCGATTCGGTTTTCGACGCTTGAGGCGATTTGCCGTACCCTCGACTGTCAGCCGGGCGATTTGATGGAATATACTCCCGATAAGGGAGAAGAACCCAGCGAAGGAGACTGAACAACGCGCCGCAAGTAAGTCCCGTTCCGGGGCCCCGTCAACGGCGGGAACCCGGCTGGGTCGGCTGCGGTTGGTGAATAATACATTATGATTATATTTCTATTGATTGTTATAACGGTCCTGTCGCTGATGTACGGTTACATCGGGTGGCGGATTATCGTTCCGGCGGCGTTTAGCGCACCCGTCAATATCCTCCTGTGGGGAATGCTCGTGGTGGCGCTGGCGTTGCCCTTCGTGGTGATAATGGCCCGCTTCAACGGCGTCCATGCCGCGTGGGTCGATTGGGCCGCCTGGGTCGGGTATCTCAGCTTCGGTTTCTTGACTCTGCTCTTTGCCTTCGTGGCCGCCAAAGATATTGTCCTCCTGGCCGTCGCCGGTTATCAGAAGGTGGCGCACTTATTCAGTGGCTCCGGGGGAGCGGATTCAGCCGGAGTTGATCCGGGACGCCGACAAATGGTAACCAATGTTGTCAATCTCGGTCTGCTCGGTGTCACCGGCGCCCTGGCCTCCTATGGTGTGTACGGGGCTATGCGCCGGCCACGGGTAATCGAGGTCGATGTCCCGCTGGCAAACCTGCCCCCCGACCTGGAGGGCTTCCGCATTGTCCAGATAACCGATATTCATGTCAGCAGCACTATCAAGCGCCCCTTCGTGCAGGCGGTGGTCGATACCGTCAACGGCCTCAAACCGGATTTGGTGGCACTGACAGGCGATCTCGTGGATGGCTCGGTGGCGCAGTTGCGCGACGATGTCGCCCCGCTGGCCGATTTGAAAGCGCCCCACGGTACATATTTCATCACCGGCAATCACGAATACTACAGCGGCGTACAGCAATGGGTGGACGAGACAAAGCGGCTCGGGTTTGACGTTTTGCTCAACGAACACCGCCTTATCGAGGCGGGTGAGGGGCAGTTGTTACTGGCGGGAGTTACCGATTACGAGGGTGAACGTTTTGACCCCGACCACAAGTCGGATCCGAAGTTGGCTATGAAGGATGCGCCGCCGGCGTCGGTAAAGGTGCTTTTAGCTCATCAGCCGAAGAGCATCTATGCCGCCGAGGAAGCCGGGTATGATTATGTCATTTCGGGTCACACCCACGGCGGGCAGTATTTCCCCTATCATTTCCTCGCCGCTTTGACTCAGCCGTATATTTCGGGGATGCATCAGCACGGCAAGGCGAAGATCTATGTCAGCCGTGGGACGGGTTACTGGGGGCCGCAGTTGCGTATCGGGGCGCCCTCGGAGATCACGGTGCACCGCCTGGTGCGCGCGTAGGGCCACTGTCAGCGGTTTTTGCTTCCGAGTAGCACTCTGCGGTAGCCGTCAGTTTTTGGTTGCAAGTCTATCCCGCCGGCGCGCTTTCCGTATCGGGCGTTGTCTCCTGAGTCGGCGCCGTTATCAGGAAAAACCGGGATAGGAAATACAACTGCGTCCCGGTGGCAAACAGCGCAAAGGGCAGTGCAATCATTAACCACGGCAGATAGCGGTCCTTCTCCATCAGAGGATTTCCCGCGAAGTAATACATTAGACTGATCAGGGCCACGATCGTCATCGCCGCCGCTCCCAGCGCCGCCCAGCGAGCTGCATATGTCACCCTTGACTCCATCCGCTCGCCGCTCTCGAGGCTCAGGACCACGAAAAACGCCAGCAGGCAGGCGGCGTTGAAAAAGGTCATGAACTGGCTCCAGGAATTGGTATAGATGAACCCCTCATCCAGCGCCGGCGTGGTCGTCACCTGGAGAATTACCAGAAGGTTCTTGAGATGCACCAGGGCGGCATAACCGGTGGCCACGACGGCCAGGATGGTCACGCCCCGCAGGCGGCTATCCTGTGGGGGAACCTTTTCCATCAAAAACACCACGAAGAAATAGAAGACGCAGGCCACGGAGAGCAAGATCAGGATCTGGGCCACCGCTGCGACGGCCGGAACGTCGAACGCTTCCAGGGCATAGGTGGCAATACTCCGCGTGAAGAACATTACCACGATACCGATCGCGGCCACCAGTGCCGCCGTCGGGAGCGATTTCCTTTTCTGTGGCGGCGCCGGTGCGGGCGGTAATTGCTCGACGAGCTCTATGTCACAGGTCGGACAGCGCTCAATGCCTTCTTTGTACTCAAACCTGCATTTGGGACAATACATGATCGCCCTCCACATAGCATCGGAGTTTATCGCAGACATGTCGGAATTTCGCGACTCCCGACATTCGGGTCTATACTAATAGTGTCTTATCGAGGATGCTTCCTGCACGCAATTAGGTATTGTCGTGTTACAATGTCAAGTTTTGAGTGCCGGTCACGATTCGTCCGGCTCGAGGGGGCGGGACGTCCGCCCTCCTCGATCGGCAGGCGCTTTCAATCATTTCTTGATGCCGTAGACATCCTCATACTTTTCGTACAAGTAGTCTATCAGGGGCTTATGCGACAGAGGCGCCCCGGTTACCCGTTCGCACAGCTCTGGAGAATAGAACTTGAAACCCTGGCTGTGGACTTTGTCCCCCAGCCATTTGAGGAGCCGGTCGTAATCGCCGGTGGTGAAATCTTCCTCCAGGTTCGGGAGATCCTTCTTAGCCTTGAGCCAGAACTGACCGGCGTAGAGATTGCCCAGGGCATAGGTGGGGAAGTATCCCAGGATACCGTGGGCCCAATGCATATCCTGGAGACAGCCGTTGGCGTCGCCGTCAACCTCGATACCGAAATAGTCCTTGAAGCGCTTGTTCCATTCGCCGGGGAGGTCGGCCACTTTCAGGTCGCCGGCGACAAGGGCCAACTCCAGCTCGAAACGAAGCATGATATGGAGGTTGTAGGTGGCCTCATCGGACTCGACCCGAATGTATGAGGGCGCGACATAGTTCATGGCGCGGTAGAAGTCGTCAATGGTTACGCCGCGGGTCTCTTCGCGGAAGAGGCGCTGAAGTTGCGGGAAGAAATAGACCCAGAACTGCCGCGACCGGCCGACCATATTTTCCCAGGTGCGCGACTGCGATTCGTGAATGGCCAGCGAGGCGGTTTCGCCCATGGGTGTGCCCCAGTGCTCCGTTCCCATCTGGGTGAGATCGTACAGGGCGTGGCCGACCTCGTGCATGGCGCCGGTAACGCCCTCGGCGAGGTCCTCCCGGTAATAGCGGGTGAGCACCCGGACGTCGCAGGGACCCAGGCTGTTACAGCAGGGATGCACCGCCTCGTCGATTCGCCCGGCCTTGAAATCGTAACCGATAGCCTGGGCCAGGATTTCCGCGAATATGCGCTGGTTGGCGACGTCGTAGGGCCGTTTAAGGATGCCGATGTCGGGCTTATTCGGAGCCGCCTCGATTTTCCTAATGAGTTCGACGAGATCCTTGCGCAGCGCCGCAAAAGTCTCTTTGACTTGGGCGACCTTCGCCCCGGGTTCAAACTCGTCGAGGAGGGCGTCATACCGGTCCGTCTCATACCCGATCAGGTCCGCCTTACGCCGGCAGAGTTCGACGATTTTTTCCAGGTGGGGGCGAAACATTCCGAAATCGGATTTACTACGCGCCTCGGCCCAGACATGACCGGCCTTGGATGTTGTCCGTGAGAAGTCTTCGACAAAGTCGGTGGGCAGTTTTGTCTTCTGGTCGTAGAGGCGCCGCCATTCGCGGACATTGACGGCTGCCTCGGATTCACGGTCGGCGGCAAGGTCCGAAGTCTCCACGGCGGCGAGCCAGTCACCCACCTTCGGGTCAGTGAACCACTCGTGATATATGCGGCTGATCTGGGCCATTTGCTCGGCCCGGTGTTCGTCGGCCCGGCGAGGCAGATAGGACTCCTGATCCCAGTAAAGAACGCCTTCCGTCGATCCGAGAATGGCCAGCTGATGCATGTGTTTCTTCAACTCGCTATAGGCAACTTGTGCTTTCATCTTTCATCTCCGTGTCACAAACCAATGACTCAATGTCAATTACGTTTCCGGACATCACTTCCACATACGGTGGTTGGGCCGGATTGTTCAACAAGAACAGTCTGAAGGCTCTGTCACGGGATAGAATTGTGAGTGAGAGGAATCAGGAAGTCTGCCCGACGGCGGACCCTTAAACTGATCAGGGGCGACGACT
>CAZVUZ010000108.1:0-11885 GCA_964630485.1 uncultured Ignavibacteriales bacterium | reverse complement strand
TCAGAACATACTTGATTCGCGGGCTCGCGTGTATCACCTTAAGGAAGAGATTACGCTTTTCGCAGAGTGTGTACACAACCCCGATGGAGCCGGTGATATGACATTTTCGAAACGGTTTTGCATAGCTACCTTGTTGATTCTTGCCGGCGGCCTGGCTGTCGGACCAGCCGTGGTCGCGGTCGATGACGCGGTCGCCTTTGAGAGTGCGACCATCCCGGATACCGATGCCGGTCGCCATTTGTCGGAATACCTGGCGGCTCATAACAGCGGTGACAGAGAGGCCATCCAGACCTTTGTCGGCGGTCATTACTCGGCCTCGGCCCTGGCCGAACGATCTATTCCCGAGCGCGTACCCGGCTTTGTGGGGTTCTACTCGATGGCTGGGCAGTTGAAGCCGTTTTCTGTCACTTCTGACGGCGATTATGCGGTTAAGGCTTTGGCCCTGGGTGAGGGAGACGGCCAGTGGTATGGCATAACGGTCACCCTGGAGGCTAACCCGCCGCACAAGATTGCGCAGATTGCCGTCGATGCCGGTGCCGACCCGCCGGCGTTACTGGTGAAGGCCGAGCCGAAGAAACCCATGGTTGAAAAGGTGGCATTGATGAAGGCCTATCTGGAACGGCTGGCCGCTTTCGGATATAATGGCTCGGTGCTGGTGGCCGATAAGGGCGGCATCATCTTCGATTCCGCCTATGGCCTGGCCCAGGTCGAAAACGGCATCAAGAATCACAGCACGACCCTGTTCAGTACCGGTTCGGTTACCAAGCAATTTACGGCGGCGGCGATAATGACTCTGGAATCGGACTTCAAGCTCAAAACGACCGATACTATCGGACATTATATCGAAAACGTACCGCGCGACAAGGCCGGGATTACCATCCATCATTTGCTAACGCACACGGCCGGGTTGCAGCCTCAGTTTGGCCCCGACAGCGAGGTCATCGGCCGCGATGAAATGGTCCAGCGCATTCTCGAAACACCCCTTGTCTCGCCGGTAGGAGCGAAGTATGAATATTCCAACGCCGGTTATTCGCTTCTGGCGGCTATCGTGGAAAAAGTCTCGGGGGTGGCCTGGGAAACCTATTTGCAAAAGACGCTGTTCCGGCCGGCGGGAATGACACACACCGGTTTGCACCAGGTGGTTGTCGATGATACTTTGGTGTCACATTCGCACAACCGAGAAATCGATTACCAGTCCCCGCTCGACCGGCCGCGCGAGTGTTGGAACCTGATCGGCAACGGCGGGATTGTCTCAACCACGGCCGATATGTATCGGTGGTATAAGGCCCTTCAGGGGACTGACATCCTCACTCACCGTGATAAAAATAAAATTTTCCAGCCGTGGGTAAAGGAGTACGAAGGCGGTAACAGTTTCTACGGCTACGGCTGGGTCGTCGATGATTACGGTCTCAATACCCTTCGCTACTGGCACAACGGCGGCGCCATGCCCCATGGCTGGAGCTGTGCGGTCTATCAGTATGTTACCGACAGTCTCGTCTTCATAGTCTTTTCGAACAAACCCATCGCTGGTACTCAGCCGGTGGATATCATCGTCGAGAACCTGGCCGGGATCCTTCTGGACCGGGAGTATGCCATGCCGCCCCGCGCCATCCCTTCGGACAGGACCGCGCTGGCGGCGTATGAGGGCAACTATGTTTCCGGTGACTCGGCGGAGTTTCGGATCAATGTTGACGGCGACCATCTGCGGATAATCCCCAAGGGCCAGGCGGCGATAAACAGTCTCTTCCCGTCGCGGTTGTCATCATTCATTGCCGAATACAACGGCAAGACTGCCGATGTGATCCGGCTTTTGGCGAAGGGCGATTATGAAAACGCATTGACGTATTTCCACCCGGAAGCGGCCGACCCGGAGCAATGGGCGGAGATGATTCGCCAATGGTGGCAGGCGTTCGACTCACTTGGTACCTACCGGGGGTTCAGCATTCTCGGCAGTATGCCCGCCGGGGGTACAAAGACCTATTGCGAAATCGGTTTCGCCTCCGGTAATGTAGTTTGCAGGTTCTTTTGGGAGGATGGCAAATGCTCCGGAATGGTGTCCGATGTTGAAGCGCCAGGCAGGATTCTCTTCCATGGGCAGGCGAGCAGTTTTTCCGGTTTCAATTTCCGGCACGGTTTTCCGATAGCTGTCACGTTTGATAAGGATGGTTCCATGACGGTGGCCTCGCAGAAGAGGCGGCTGGTAGCTCAGCCTCGTTAAGGTAATCGCGTTTTATAATGCCGGGGGAGAAGAAGATGACCGGGCGACAATCGTATCGAGCGAGACTGCTGTTTACAATTGGGTTCGCCGTGGCCATGGCTTATGTCGAGGCGGCCCTGGTCGTCTACTTGCGGGAGTTGTATTACCCGGAGGGTTTTTCCCTTCCGCTCAAGGTCATCCCTTCGCAAATCATAGTGATCGAAATCGCACGCGAGTTTTTTACGCTGGTGATGCTGGCCTCGGTGGCGGCCCTGGCGGCCCGAAAAGTGTGGGAGTGGTTCGGTTATTTTATACTCATATTCGGGGTCTGGGACATCTTCTACTATGTCTGGCTCAAGGCGACGATAGGCTGGCCGGCATCACTGCTCGACTGGGATGTTCTTTTCCTGATACCACTGCCGTGGATAAGTCCGGTGCTGGCGCCGGCGTTGGTGGCGGTTGTAATGGCGGTGTGCGGGATTCTAATTATCAACCTGCATGAAAAAGGACGCGCCTTCCGCTCGACAACCGTGGGTTGGGTCACCGCTCTCGCGGGAACTGCGACGATCCTTTATTCCTTCATGTGGGATACCAGTGCGACCCTGCGACTGGAAGCGCCGCAACCGTATCGCTGGTGGCTGTTGATCGTGGGATTGGCGCTGTACGTGATCGCATATGCGCACTGTCACCGTCGGGCGCTTACAAAACCTTAAGTCTTGAGCTACATCCCCTCCGGCCGTTTTTGCCGCATCGAAAGCGAGATGCGTTTGCGGTCCAGATCAACATCAAGGACGGTCACCGTCACCTTCTGTTGCACCTTAACAATCTCAGCGGGATCTTTAACGAACCGATCGGCCAATTCACTGATATGGACGAGACCGTCCTGGTGCACGCCGATATCGACGAAAGCGCCGAAGTTGGTGACATTGGTGACGATGCCGGGAAGGGTCATACCGACCTCGAGATCGTCCATCGTCCGGACGGCATCATCAAAGCTGAAGGACTCGAACTCGGCCCTGGGGTCGCGCCCCGGCTTGGCCAGTTCATCCATGATATCGTACAGGGTAGGCAGGCCCACGCGGTCGCTGACATAATTATCGAGCTTGATTTTGTGTCTCAGGTCTTCGCTTTTCATCAGGTCCTCGACCGTGCAGCCCAGATCGTCGGCCATGGCTTCGACAATCGGATAACTTTCAGGGTGGACGGCGCTGGCGTCGAGCGGGTTTTTCGCGTTTGAGATCCTCAGGAATCCGGCCGCCTGTTCGAAAGCCTTGGGTCCCAGTCGCGAGACTTTCGACAGCGCTTTGCGGGATTTGAAGGGGCCGTTGTCATCGCGGTAGGTTACGATATTCTTAGCCAGGTTGGGACTGAGCCCGGAGACATAGGTCAGGAGCTGCTTGCTGGCGGTGTTGACCTCAACCCCGACGGCGTTGACGCAACTGACGACGGTGTCGTCGAGACCGACTCGAAGTTCTCCCTGGTCGACGTCGTGCTGGTACTGTCCGACGCCGATTGATTTGGGATCGATCTTGACCAGCTCCGCGAGCGGATCCATCAGACGCCGGCCGATCGATACCGCTCCGCGCACGGTTAGGTCATGGTCGGGGAACTCTTCCCGGGCGACCTCTGAAGCGGAATAGACTGAGGCGCCGGCTTCGTTGACCATCTCGACCTGAACATGATCCGGCAAACCGATTTCCCTTACGAAAGTCTCGGTTTCGCGGCCGGCGGTGCCGTTGCCAATGGCGATGACGTTGATTTTGAAACGTTCGCAGAGTCCCTTGATATTGACGGCGGCGTCACGGCGCTCGTTCTCCGAGGCGTGGGGCTGAATGACCGTCGAATGCTCGAGTTTACCCTGCCGGTCGAGGCATACAACTTTGCAGCCGGTACGAAAGCCGGGATCGATGGCGAGGACGCGTTTGCCGCCGAGGGGGGAGGTCATGAGCAGTTCGCGCAGATTGGCGGCGAAAACTGTGATAGCTTCGGCATCGGCGCGCTGGCGCGACTCGGCGCGTTGCTCGGTTTCCATGGCCGGCGCCAGCAAGCGCTTGTATCCGTCCTCCAGGGCCATCTGGACCTGTCGGGATGCCTGGTTGGCGCCGATGACAAAAATGTCTTCGAGGATAGCCAGCGCCCGGTCCTCCTCGGGGACGACTTCCATGCGCAGGATGCCTTCGGCTTCACCGCGCCGCATGGCGAGAACACGGTGCGAGGGGGCTGTCCTGAGTGGTTCTTCCCAGTCGAAGTAATCGGAGAACTTGGCGCCTTCGGTCTCTTTGCCCTTGAGCACCCGGGAACTGATTGTTGCCTCGCGGGCGTATAGATCGCGCATGCGGCTGCGGGCGTCGCTGTCCTCGTTGATCCATTCGGCGATTATGTCGCGGGCGCCGGAAAGGGCATCGTCGGCCGTGGCGACTTCCTTCTCGGGATCGATGAATGCCTCGGCTTCCTCTTCGGGATTTATATTCTCCTGGGCGAAAAGCAGGTCGGCCAGGGGCTCGAGTCCCCGTTCGCGGGCGATAGTTGCCCGTGTCCGCCGCTTCGGGCGGAAGGGAAGGTATATATCCTCGAGCACGGCCATGGTTGCGGCGGCTTCGATTTTCTCCTGCAACTCATCGGTCAGCAAATCACGTTCGGTGAGGGATTTGATTATGGCTTCGCGGCGTTTGTCCAGTTCTCGCAATTGAGCCAGGCGGTCTCGAATGGCCGTGATAGCAACCTCATCGAGGCTACCGGTGGCCTCTTTCCGATATCGGGCGATGAAAGGCACCGTGGCGTCTTCGTCGAGAAGCGCCACCGTGGCCGCTACCTGTTTGTTCTGTATTTCGAGTTCTCGGGCAATCGAGGCTATATGGGAATCACTCATGCTGTCCTCTGTCTCAAGATCGTCGTTTGTGACAAGATAAGATGATTTGGTACGGATGCAAAGACGAATAAACCGCGGTGACATCTCCGCGCGAAGGATCGTGGCACCATTAGGGCCGACCGTGAAAATGACAGGCGGAGGCAGTCAGGGTGCCTCCGCCCGTATTATCTATCTGGATGGCGTCGGTTTACGACGGCGCAATGATTTCGACCAGTTCCACCTCGAAGGTCAGGGTCTTTCCAGCCAGCTCGTGGTTGGCGTCGATAGTGACGCTGTCACCTTCCATGCCAACGATGGTAATCGGCATAGGCATGCCGTCCGGACGCTGCATGGTGAGTTTCAGGCCCACCTCGGGAGTGATGTCTTCCGGGAACGAGGCCGCGGGGACGTTCATGACCATCTCCGGTCTGATTTGCCCATAAGCGTCCTCGGGGGCGATGATGATGGTTTTTTTCTCACCGACGGCCATGCCGGTAATACCGGCGTCAAAACCCGGGATAACCTGGCCGCTGCCCACGATGAACTCCATCGGCTCGCCGCCGGCTGATGAGTCGAACTCGCTGCCGTCTTCCAGAGTACCGGCATAATGGACTTTCACCTGGTCGCCTTCTTTGGCGACCTGCTGCTGAGCACAACCGGCCACGAGCAGCATCAAGAATGCCACACAGACAACACCTGTCGTCAATACCTTCAACTGTACCTCCTTGATTAGAAACTGCAAACTCATTTAAGTCTCAGAGAGGTAAGAATGAGGCTGGCCTGTATTCTGTACTCCAACCGAAACCTGATTCCCAAAGTCGGCCGAATCGGCCCGATTGTCAAGGTCAGATTTGATCGGGACGCAATTAGGCCGGGAAAATCGCGGAAACATGTTGCGAAAAGCGATATTGGTAAAATTGCTCTGTACTATCGGTCCGAGCCGTTGTATTTTGTAGGTTGGTTGCAGCGGTGAGAAACATCGCCCACATTAATTTGTTCGAAGGATTGGTGATTAGCAATGAGTTTTGAGGACCAGGATCAGACTAAAGATTTGGATGCTCCCATCGAGGAAACGGAAATGGAGGAGGAGCAATCGTCTTTGATAATTGAGCCGGACAATGCCCTGCCCGAGATAGGCCTGGACGATCTGTCGGAGCTGTCGCGGGAGGCCGTGGCGCGAGCCAAGTGGACAAAATTGATGGCGGTTCAGGCCAAGACGATTCCGTACATATTGGCCTGCCGCGATTTGATGATTCAGTCGCGTACCGGCAGTGGCAAGACGGGAGCTTTCATGCTTCCAATCCTCGAGCGCGTTCAATCCTCGCGGGCGACCTGCCAGGCGCTGGTGCTGGTTCCAACGCGTGAGCTGGCGCAACAGGTGGCTTCCGATGCCGCCCTCCTGGCCGGAAAGACCGGCGTCCACACCGTGGCTGTCTACGGCGGCGTCGGCTACAAGCCCCAGGTGGACGCTTTTGAGAAGGGTGCCCATGTCGTGATCGGAACCCCCGGGCGCGTTCTTGACCATCTCCTCCGCGGCAATCTCACCCTGAAAGACCTGCAGATCCTGGTCTTCGACGAAGCCGACCGGATGATGTCGATGGGCTTCTATCCCGATATGAAGGAGGTCCAGAGATACCTGCCGCGCAGGGATATCAATGCCTATATGTTCTCGGCGACATTTCCCAGTCATGTCATGCGCCTGGCCGGGGAGTTCCTGCGCCAGCCGGAGTTCCTGAGTCTCAGTCGCGACCATATCCATGTCGCGCGGGCCGGTCATGTGTTCTATCTCGTCCCGGGTATGGAGAAGGACCGCTGTCTGGTGCGCATCATCGAAATGGAGAATCCCGGTTCGGCAATAATTTTCTGCAACACCAAGGTCAATGTGCATTATGTCGCTACCGTCCTCTGGCGTTTTGGTTATAACGCCGACGAACTCAGTGCCGACCTGACTCAGAATGCGCGCGATCGGGTCCTTACAAGACTGCGCAAAGGCGAACTCAGGTTCCTGATTGCCACCGATGTCGCGGCTCGGGGCATAGATATTTCGCATCTTTCGCATGTAATCCTTTACGAGCCGCCGGAAGATCACGAGAGCTACATCCACCGGGCCGGGCGAACGGGTCGCGCCGGTGC
The DNA here is from genome assembly GCA_964630485.1 of uncultured Ignavibacteriales bacterium. Classification (GTDB taxonomy): domain Bacteria; phylum Zixibacteria; class MSB-5A5; order GN15; family FEB-12; genus JAJRTA01. The sequence goes on along the minus strand of CAZVUZ010000108.1, from coordinate 4,707 downwards.
GGGTGGCGAGGTCCTCTCGCTGGTCACGGCCACCGAGCAAAGTGAACTCAAGCGCATCGCCAAACGCTACGATATCGAGATGGTCGAAAGGCCCATGCCGAGCGACGAGGATGTCGAGACTATCGTGGCCCAGCGCGTGACCGCTCTGCTGGAAGCGAGTCTCCGAAGCCGCGATAAACTGCAGATCGAGCGCATGCAGCGCTTTGTCCCACTCGCCAACGGCCTCAAGGGCAGTGAGCAGGAACTGGACTTGGTCGCCATGCTTATCGATGACTATTACCAGAAATCGCTGCACGCCCCGCCGCCGCAACCGGAGACTCCAAAACCCTCCCCGAGCAGCGCCGAACGCCGACCACGGCCAAAATCGAGACCGCCGCGGCGTGACGGCGGAAGTCGAAGGAAACGTTCCTGAGTGAGGCTCGGTTAACAAGTTCGGCTGATTCAGGCAGCTTCCGGTCGTGATCTATCTGATCCTGGCAACCCTGTGCAGCGCCTCCATAGCGCTGATATTCAAGTACAGCGAAACCGCGGGAATGAATCGCTATGCCGTGACGAGCGCCAATTATCTCACGGCGAGTGCTGTTGGCGCGGTCATGATTGCCGCGGCCGATTTGCCGCATGCACCCGGGATCGAATGGGGGAAGGGGCTCGGCGAGATAACCGAAGCCATCGCCGGTTCCGGCGTCATGCTGTCGCCGCAGGCAAGTCTGATCTGGGCCGTGCTCATCGGCCTCGCTGCCGGGGTCGTTTTCTTTCTGGCATTCATCTACTATCAGCTCAGTGTCCGGGACTACGGCGTCGGCCTGTCCGGGAGTTTCGCCAAATTGGGGATTCTCGTGCCGCTGTCGCTGTCGCTGGTGTTATGGAAGGAACTTCCCACGGGCCTGCAATGGGCGGGAATCATCCTTGCGGTATCGTCAATTGCGCTGGTCAACTGGCCGGTGAATCGAGATATTCGGAAAGCCCTGCGGCCCGCCCTGATCCTGCTGTTTTTGTTTGGCGGAACCGCCGAGTTCAGCAATAAGCTCTTTCAGAAGTATGCCATTTCTGATTACAAATCCGTTTTCCTTTTTGTGACCTTCACGGTAGCCCTGCTCTTCAGCCTGGCCACGACATGGCGCAAAAGGTTACCGATACGGCGGCGGGATATTATCACGGGTGTCGCCGTGGGGGTTCCCAACCTGTTTTCTTCGTTCTTCCTGATCCTGGCTCTCAATAGCATACCGGCCGCGGTGGCGTTCCCGGCCTATGGCGCCGGCAGTATACTGATCATCAGTATTGTGGGAGTTACGGTGTTTCGGGAGCACCTGACGAATCGTGAATGGGTGGCGGTATCGCTGACGGCGATAGCACTGATCTTGATGAATGTTTGAGGCCGGACAAGGCCAACACTCGCAGATCAGGGAAGTCAAAAAAAAAGGCCGATCGGATGACCGGCCCCTTGATGATTAATTCTTTTATCGTTTGAAACTTACGAGTTTGCCGCTCTGGCGGTTGCCGATCACGATGCGGCTGTCAAGCCCGTAACCGATGACTTCGAAGCCCGAGAGGTAGCCGGCGGCCGGCCAGTCGTTCGACTTTTTGACGGGCGTATCAAGGTAGTACCCGAGCATATCGAAGCGATGCAGGCCGTTGTGGTCGGCGACGAGGATCCGGTCGGAACGATGGACGATTTGCCCATCATAAGTCAGACCTTCCCTGTCGGTTTCTATCGCCACTCGTGTCGGGAGAACCAGATGTCCGGCAAGCTCGGGCGTGCCGACCGTGCCGGTGTTTCTTCCCTTTGTAAACAACGAGTCGATAAAGTTGCCTTCTTTGTCAAAGACCACAACATGATTGGCTTCGAAGTCCGCGACATAGACATATCTGAGAGTGTCCTTCGAAACCGCCACGCCTTCGGGGGAGATCAGCCTCGAGCCGAAGCTGGTATGTTCGCCGGAGCCCCTCAGATAGGCGTACAGGCCACCGTCGGAATGCGCACAAAGGGTCAGGTCATTATTGACCTTGACGCCGTCCCGAAAGCGCCGGTCGCCCCTGATTTTCTCAACCGGATTTCCGGAGGGGAAGAAGTCGTTGGCATGCACGACGACGTTTTTGTCGATGGGGCGATAGAGATGTTTGATATCGCCCACGCCGTAGTTCTCCTGCGAAGCATACTCACCTGTGAGCGGTGTCAGGACGACAGTGTCAATCACGCGCCACCCGCTGAGGTCCTTGCTCAGGTAATCCTTTACCTCGGGGTAATAATCGTCGAGGGTGAAGATGACCCTGACATTGGTGCCGAGGGGGATATTGGTTTTGGTGAATCGGTTCTCGACGAAAGTGTAAGGAATGGTATCTTGTCTGGAGACGGCGATCTCAATCTGTGAGTCTTTGACCGCTCTCGAGCCGTCTTCGCGAAGGACGAGAACATCAAGATCCCAGACTGGGTTAAGTCTGATAACATCGGGTACCTGGGCCGTGAAAGGTGTGTCGCCCGTGAAGCAGTCATCAAGCAACACGGAACCTGCAAGCACTCTGTCGGTGGGGTAGATGTTTTTCTTGGGGAGGGCGTACTGGGTCAGGAGCTGGCGACTTTCCCGGGCGAAGACAACCATCGCCCCCTGGTCATCCGACAGGCCTTCCCAGTAGACATTTTCCCCCTCTACGAGGTAATCGGGACAGGTCACCCCCTGGTAATTCAGGCCGGTCAAATTCGCGCTTGCACCGCCATTTTCGGGTAAAAGGGTCTTGGCGGCCTCGCAATCACTGACAAAGAACGCCAGAGCCGGGCAATCACGGGTTCTCTCAATAACGGTGTTGTAGCACGTGGCGGCGGCCAGGGAGTCTTCGTCTTGTATGCGGTAAATCTCCGCCAGGCGATAGAGGGCGCGTACGCTTTGCTGGGAATGGACGAGATCGGTGAAGATATCGCGGGCCTGGGTCAGCAAAGTCTCGGCTCGCCTTCTCTCGTCATCACTGCCGGCCACCCGGTAGCGGCTCCAGGCTTCGTAGAGGCAGATGGCTCGGACGTAGCGAGCCTCGAGTTCGAAGCCATACCCGATGGAGGCGAGATTAAGTGCCACGGCATCGAACTCCCGGGCTTTTTCGAGGTGGGACTCGAACCTGGAGGTCGCCATGAAGCGGGCTATCTGACGATAGAAATTTATTTCATGTCCGGTGGGGCCGGAGTTGGGAAAATTGGGTCTGTTCGCCAGAGTGTTGGCGTAATCCAGAAAGGCTCCGGCCTTGTTCAGATAAGGGCGCCTTCCCCAATAGGTAATCCGCGAGGCTGCCCGGCGGATGAGATACTTGGCGTTGGCGATGGCCTGATTCACCCGGTATTTATCGCTTCCGGATCTGAGGAAGTCACCCGCATTAGCGGCGGTGATGTTCTTGCGCTCCAGGTCCACACGGCGCTGAGCATCTTCACGAAGAGCCTGCAGGCGCATATCGTGCTCATGATAATCCCGGCCGAGAAACGTCTCGAATAGCGCAATCTCACTGGTAACACCGCCTAGTGGCCTGACAAGACCCAGCCAGTCGAGGCCCGTAGCCGTCCACAGTGAGGCGTCGTCGAGTGCCTGCTGGTGAGAGAAATTGGCTTCGCGAAACAGTCTTTCGCCGGCGACATCGTAAACTCCCGATGCGGCGGCAGTCTGTTCACAATCACCGGGCTGTTCTTCGCTGAATATCTGCCACAGACAGCGCATGGTTTCATTATAGCCGCTGATCCGTCCGGAGACGCCGGAATTGCTGCCCGGGGGGTAGGGTCGGCTTTCGTAAAGGCAGGTGCCGAAGGCCTCCAGTGTCTTGATCGTGTCATCAAGGGCCTGGAACATTTTTGCCCGCTCGTAGCCGATGTCCCCCTGTCGAGAGGCTGCCGCGAAACGTATCCTGTCAGGGGTTTTGTCGTCTTCGGCTGCGCTCTTGAAGAGGGCGGCCGATCTCTCCAGATAATCGAGAGAGGGCTGAATATCCTCAATGGAGAAAGGCGGCTCGTACATTTCCTGCCACTTGGTGAACAATCCCTGCCAGAGGCCGGATTCGCCCTGCATATAGATGCCGTACTTTTTGACGTCGGGATCCGTGCTCTCGCGCTTCAGAGAGTCAAAGACCAGCCGGGCTCTGTCGAGGGATCTCACGTTGGCCTCGGCCTCGCCAACCCTGAAATAGCACCAGGCTCTCTGGTAGCGCGACCGATCGATGACATTCGTCAGGTTGTCGCGCATGCCGGCGGTGTCGATATCGGCTTCAAGGCGTTCGAAAAGCCCGGCAAGCCTGGTGAACTCGGCCGTCGCGCTGTCGCCGGCGACAGCGGCGGCGTAGTCGTTTTGCAGGCTGTCGAGTTTCGCTGCGGCCCCGGAAGCCGATATCCTGGCGATAGCGCTGCCTGCCGTCAGGAAGAGGACGCAGATAGTTGCAATAGAAATTGAACGGGCATTAGTCATAAACAGTCTCCCGATAGGACAGGGCCTTGCGGCCGCCTACAGTCTCCTGAGTCGCACGTACTTGTCCTTGAGGGACTGTACGTTCCAGATTTTTTCGACCGGGATCTGATCGGCATCCTGTACCTCGGTTGGTTCAAGTCCCAGCGTATCAACTTTCAGCCGGTGCCTGGTTACATCGAAACAGTAACGGATGCGACCTTTTCGATAGGGGCTGAAGCGCCACGTGTAGACTTTTTCAAGTATATGTTGTATGGCCTGTGGTGGGGCCGTGCTGATT
>CAZVUZ010000107.1:0-11885 GCA_964630485.1 uncultured Ignavibacteriales bacterium | reverse complement strand
CCGATAACCGATGGGATCGACGCTGGACACGGCCGGTGCCGCTGCAACGAGATTCTCCGGGGCCTTGCTGCCCTCGTACATGGTACAGCCGACCTGGAAGGTCAATTCCCCCGGACCGTTGTTGCTGATGGTCAGGGGGTGGACATGCTGTTGACCGCTTTCCATACTGGTATTGATGCTTTCCTCGGCAATGTCAATCGCCGGGGCGTAAATATGCAGCAGAACGGGGACAGAGCCCGATGGCGTGCCGGCATCGTTGGAAGTATAGTTCAGGCTGCCGGTATGGGTGCCGCACGCGAGACCGGCGGCGTCAATCGTGACCGGGAAGGCCAGTTCCTCGGTGGGGAAGAGGACCTGCATATCGGTCGAGAAATTCAGCCAGGTGTCTTCCGAGGTGAACCATACCCGCAGGGTGCCTTCACCGACGTTACGCACGGTCACGGTCTTGGCCGATGACGCGTTCGGTTGCAGCGAGTCGGAAAGCTCAGCCTCGTCCATCTCCATCTGGGGCAGACCGATGCGGCCATACCCGCGCAACTGGATATCGTCGATATTCCAGCCGCTATATTGCCCGGAACCATCGGTCGAACCGAGACCGAAGCGAATCTGGAAATTGGGGTTGCTGTCGGCCACGGCCGAAAGGTCGTAGACTTCCTCAATCCACTCGGATTCCTGGAAGCTCGACGATGGGTTGGCATAGAGTTGCACCCAGTCGGCGCCGTCGAAAACCTCGAGATAGGCGTGATCGTAGCTGGCCGATTCCATGCCCAGCCAGTGATAGTAGGTCATGATGACGCCGCTCATGGTGCCGCAGTCGATCAATGGTGAAGATACCCACTGGGTACCGGAAATACCGCTGTTGTACTGACCCGAGCTTCCCAGGTCGTTGCCGAGCACCTGGTTGTCGGCAGTTTCGGTATGATCGGCCGAGGGGTCACCGCCGGCTCCTGAAGGTGAGCCCATCTGCCACTCGGCGGATCCGCCGAGGCCGGTCCAGCCGAGATCCAGGGCGAAATCGTCAAGGAAGAACACGACGCGGTCGCCCACGGTAATATTGAAATACAGGGTATTCGTGTAGCCGTTGTCGCCGCTCACATCGACGGTGATAGGTACGGCATAACCCAATGGGCAAGATTCAAGGGCCGTGATCTCGTACGTGTCGGAACCGTTGGAAGCCGTCCCGCCAATGGAGTCGATGAGGCCGAAGAAGCCGTAGTCATCGTCGATGGAAACCTGATCGTCAGTCTCCGATATGTAAGCATCGACCGTGAAGGCCTGACCACTGCCGGAGTTGGACAGGGTCATGGTGAGCAACGCCGTTTCCCCGGGATCGAGAATACCGTTGTTGTCGCCGGAAGCGTCATTGATGCTCACCGAGACGAATTCAACCACCGGTGCATGCGCGGTGACATTGAAGCTGCCATACCAGGTGGCCCGGTTGGTGCCGTTTACTTCGAGATCGAAGCTGATACGGTGGCCGTCCGGAATGTCACCCGACACCGTGATGGTGAAGGACGTGGCGGAATAACCGGTGCCGTTATCAGGATCGATTGTTCCGTAGTCTTCGGTACCGTCGGTGATTGTAACGTATGGATCGGCAGTGGTAATGTCGGCGATGACACTGTAGGCCGTGTCCGGGCCGACGTTTTTGAGACCGACGCCAAGGACAACTGTCTCGGTCGGCTCGATCAACCCGTTGCCGTTTCCGGCGGCATCATCGATGTCGCAGGTATTGTAAACGACATAGGGGCCGGAAGGAGTGATTACCTGAAGGGTGCCGATATGCGGAATCCGGTTCTGGGCGGTAATCACCACCTGGGCTTCGCAAGGTTCGGCGAATCCGACCAGCGGAATAGTGGCCGAGCCCGAAGCATCGACATGCCCTGAGCCCTGCAACACGCCGTCAACGCTTATGCCGATATGCGAGCCGGGATCGGCTTCGATCGTGATGTCGGTGGCGGTCATCAGCACGGTCGGGTCGTATACCACTGCGTTCTCCGCAGGCACGCCGAGGTAGGTCATTACGGAAGGATCACCCATAAGGTGATATATCTCCCAGTAATACTGTTTCCGGCTGCTGGTACTGGCGCTGACACCAAGGTTGCCGGCGAAGATAATGGCGCTGTTGCAAACATAATAGTCAGTTTCGGACTCGCCGTGATCGTGGAAGACGCCGTCGTAGGCACCCTGGGTGGTCTGTTCGTAGGTCGGGCCGGAGCCGACAACCGGGCCATAACCGACGCCCCAGTAATAGTCTTCGTCCCAGTAGGTGGAATTGGAACCACCGATATAACCGATACCACCTTTGTCAACCGCTTTCAGGAAGGCTTCGCCAAAGCAGTCCGAGCCACTATCCCCAAAGGTGTTGGACTGACAGCAGTTGCCAATGCCCAACAAATACATGTGGTAGTTGGTCAGGCCGGGGATATCGCTGGTGGTGAAGGATGGGTCGGCGTGACCGGCATGGCTGCAATGGGCGGTGTAGTTGTATAAGCCGATACCGTCACTGATGGTCTGGATAATATCCGCGGCGGCGCCGCTGGCATCAGAGGCCGGATACAACCAGACATTGGGATCGATACCGTGAGCGACGTTGAAATAGTAGTCTGTGCCATAATTGATCTGACCGTTGCCGTGCGTCGCGGCATAGGTACCGTCCACGCCGGAAACGAGCGTGATGTTCTCCAGATAGCTCGGATCGGGCATCTCGTACCGTTCGTACTCAATGGTCTTATCAATCTGGGGAGTCAACTGAGAAGTGGTCTGGGCCGAGAAGCGGCCGTAGTAAATCTCCGGGAAATCATCACCGGTAAACTCGCAGTACCGAAGATCGGTGATATGCGAGCCGGCCGAACCCGAAAACGACGGTATTTGACCGACATCTCCGACCAATAGCACAAATGACGGGGCCGGATCATCCGGAGGTGTCGCGGCATTATAAAGGCCCTGAATATAAGCTTTTATAGCGGTCGTCGTGGTCCCGATAACGTCTGTGTAAGCCGTTACGACTTCAAAACCCTTCTGGGTCTTCCATTCGATGAAGGGCTGGAGCTCGGTCTCGAACATCCTGTCCGAGATAATCACGTACTTGACCGGGTACTTCGTCAGATCATCCCGCACGCCGGTGAAATCAGACGAGTAGTTCAGGATCTGGTCATAGACCGGCTCAAAATAGGGCGAATAGGTTTTGGCGAAGTTATCCGCCGTTTCACCCCAGTCGGCATGGTCGAATTCGATTTCGACGGTAATTTCCTTGTGTACGCGCAGTTTGTTCTGGACCGGGTTGTACTCCACGGGCGAGAACGATACCAATGCCAGGCGAAGACCGCGCATCGTCCCCGCAACGCCGGTTTCGGCCAGCGGCAACGCGTAGAAATCGTCCTGCTGATATGAAGACTCCTCATAGTAAAAAGGAACCGTCATGGGATCTTCAGACTTTGAAAGCGAGGGCTGTGCCGGCATGAGCAGTTCGGTGATGCCCAGGTCGGTCAGCGAAATTTCCTCGATTTCACTGCTGATTACATTGAGTCTGAGTTCGCAGCCCACGGGAATGGCGATCAAGCGGGTGGCCATGGGCACCGCCGGCTCTCCCAGGCGCTGTGATTGAGTGAACTGACCAGCGGTCAGCAGGGTGAAATCGCCACCCTTGGTGAAGATACTGTTGAATTCAAGAGCGCCGACGGACATTTTGAGTGTCAGGCCGTCATCCCTCTCATTCAGAACTGTGATCCCTCCGGGCGCAGTGCCGAGCTGGACGGATTGACCGGCCAGACATACCGCAGGCACTGTCAGGATCAGGAGCAGCGTTAGCAAATACCTCTCTGCATACTTACGCAAAACATCCTCCGTTGTTGATTATTGAGAACCTCAGGACATGGTGTTTTTTGCCGTGCTAGACTGTTTTCCTCTCGCGGTGGGTTCATCGACTGCGTCACTCTAAGCGATACAGGCCCCATCAACCTAAGATACTAAAAACCACGCAGGTTCAAAGAGAAAAATAGACGCCGGGTGGCCATCCTGGTAAACCCGCAGGCAAAAAGTCCGAATTTGGAACAGTAACGGTTGAGCAGTCAGGCGCTCACAACTTCGGTCATACCAGCCGCAAGCGGCCGTCTTCGAGGGAAAGAAGCCGACCGGAGACGTTTTCCACGAAAGTGCGGTCGTGGCTGACGATGATGTAGCCTCCCGGGAAGTCGTTCAACAGATGTTCCAGAACCTCAATTGACTCGATATCCAGGTGGGATGTTGGTTCGTCCAGAATCATGAATTCTGCTCGTTCGAGGATGCACTTTACCACGGCGGCCCTCATCAGCTCACCATACGAAAATTGCCCCAAATCTGATTCTGGTTTTTCCTTGCGGATCAACGCTGCCCCCAGATAGCGTCTCACGGTTGTTTCATCCTGGCCGCAGGAGCGGAAGTTCTCGAGCAGAACTCTGTTTTCGAAAAAGCCGACCAGCCCCTGCGGTAAATATCGTCGAGAGACACTTTCGTTCAGTGAATAACTGCCGTGGTGAGGTTTGAGTTGCCCCAGGATTAGTTTCAGGATGGTCGACTTACCGGTGCCATTGGCGCCCATGAGGCAGATTTTGTCCCGGGTGGAGGCTGAAAGAGTGATTTCTCTGAGCAGAGGCGTTTCCGGGTCGGTACTCTCTGATGCCGTGCCGGCGGCATAGTCGAAGGCCAATTTCCTCATATCAAAGACGGTTCGGTGTCGGACTGTGTACGGGGGAAAACGCAGATTAATGGTTTTAGGTATGAATGGTTTGGTCTGTTTGAGTTTCTCGATTTCGCGATCGGCCTTGAGAGCGGCTGTTTTCGATCGTGCCGCGAGTTTTTTGGCCAGGCGACCGATATGGGCTTTGGCGCCTTTGGCCCCGGTCTTCTGCTTTTCCTTCTTATCCGCCCAGGCCGCCTTGCGCCGCATATCCTCCTGAAGATCACCGATCTTGCGCCTGATTTGCGCCGCCTGATGTTGCCTTGCGCGGAAGTCCTCAGCCTGCACCGACCACGCCTGCTCAAAGCCGCCGACAGTCTGGTAGATGCCGTTGACGGACAGGTAGATCGTGCGATCGGCCAGGTTGTCGGTCAGGGTGCGGTCATGGGTTACCAGGAGGATGCCCCGGCCCCTGGCGCGAACAACGTCCAGGTAGTCCTCGAAGGCCGTGAGACCGCCAATGTCGAGGTAATTCGTCGGCTCGTCGAGCAGGTAAAGGTCGGCATCGGCCGCCAGCGTTTCGATTGTGGCGGCTTTCTGCAACTCGCCGTCGGACATCCTGTCCGTCTCCCGCAATGTCTTCTCCAATCCGAAACTACTCCGTAGCCGGGCCTCGAGTCCGTAGGCGGCAGGTGACGACGGCGCCAACCGGCAACCCGGGGTCACCTCATTTCGAAGGTGTTGCGGAAGATAGCTCACGACTACATCGCGGCCGAAATTGATAGCGCCACTGACCGTAATATCGTTGTCGATGAAGAAGGGCCGATCTTTTAAGGAGGTATGCAACAGCGTCTTAAGCAAAGTTGACTTACCACAGCCGTTAGCGCCGACAATCGCGACGACCTCCCCGCCGGAAACCGAAAAGGACAGGTCGGTGAGGACCTCGTGAAAAAGATATGATATGGATAGATTCCTGGTACTAACCAACATTCTGCGCGACATGATGAGTTTCCTTATGTCCCGGGATTAATCGACGGAAACCGCCACAAACATATGGGCTCGAGACGGCTATTGCCGTTCAGATGATGTCCGGGATCCCTGGGGATCGGACCAGACACGAAATGATGTTGATTAGCTGATTTTCATTATCGGGATAACCTCTATTTGTCCCAATATACGTCAAACCGCCGGTTTGAGTAGTTTTTTTTGAGTTTTTAAAGAGGATTGGGTGCCCGGGGGGGCCACCTAAGGGTGTTCGCGATTGAATTCGTCCACGAGGTCGCTGATTTGTTGGTCGGTCCAGTTCTTCTGGTGGGCCAGTTCTTCCAGGGTGCCCCAGAAGGGCTCACCGCAGACAACACAGGGGAGCCCGTGTTGAATGAGAAAACCCACCACGCCGGGGGCGGCGTGGATGAGTTCTTCAATCCTGGTGTCCTTGGTTATCAAGACTCGCTCACTTTATTGCCTACAGGCTCGGGTTGTCCTCGGTCAGCTCTTCTTTGAGCATATCTATAACCTCGACCGGGGTCGGATCCACTTCGTTGAGTATGGCCAGGTAATAGGACATAAAGTCACCCAGTTGGACCAGGCTGAACATACGCTCCAGCCGGGTGGTACCCTTGGAGTGAATATCGATTACCTCGATCTCGAGCGGTTCGATCATTTCCCGGACAACGTTCATTCTCTTGCGAATCTGCGGGTGATCCTCGGCATCGCGCAACATGATCACGATCAGGTAATCCTGGAAGGGCTCCACGGTTGGGTACCAGCCGACCAGTTCGTTATGGTTGAACTCGGGGAACTGGTTGGCGAAGCTCAGGTTTTTGCTGTTCTCGCAGATCTGGCCCTTGATTCGCACCGCCACGGTGTCGGTCAGGGTGGGACCACCGTAAATGATCGGGACTTTGCCGAATATCTTCGTCGCCAGTTTCTTTGCCGGATTGTGCTCGATCGGGTTATCCTCGATATAAACCTCGCGGTAGGTCTGCATGCCGGCAATTACCTTGGTGATCTCATCGCGGACATTCTTGACAAGGTTGATTTTTTCGAAGAACATCATCAGCGGAATGAAGGAGTAGCCGATGGCTGCCCGGGGCTGTATGCCCTCCGGTATGACGGCCATGGGGATCTCGTTTATCTTGCAGATGTCCCCCAGCAACCCGCCGGTACTGATGGCCGCCACCATGGCCTTGCGGGACAGAGCGTCCTCGACCGCGGAGATGGTCTCTTCGGTATTGCCGCTGTACGACGAGGCCACCACCAGGGTTTCGTCATCGACGTATTCCGGCAAGTTGTAGTTCCTGACAATCTCGAAGGGGATGAGGAGCTTCGACGAAAGGTAGGATCGCGCAAGGTCACCGGCAATGGCCGATCCGCCCATACCCGTCACGACGATGTTCTTTACCTCGGAAAAATCTTCGACATTGACCTGCCACCTCTGGGCTATCTTGAGGGCATCGGCCATCTGCTCGGGCAGGTCGAAGATTTTGTTATACATATTTTCGGGATCACCGCCCCGAATCTGTGCGACGTCATCTAAAACCGAAAAATCCAATTTACCCAATCCTCACAATTTCTTTTTCTCGAGTTCACTTCGGTAGTTTTCCAGGACATGCTTAACGGCCCGTTTGGAACCGGCCGCCAGGACCGGCTCGACCAGGTGTTTTACCAACCGAGAATCTATCTTTTTTACCGTGCGACACAGGTCGACGATGCGATTAGGAGTCATCGACAGCTGGTCAACTTCCATTCCTATAAAAAGCGGCAAAGTCATCATATCGCCGGCCAGTTCACCGCAAATCGAAACCGGCTTGCCAAATTTCTTCCCTGCCGAAACAGTTTTGTAGATCAAATTCAGAACCGACGGATGGTACGGGTTGTACAGCTCCGCGACCCTGTTGTTCATGCGATCGGCCGCCATTGTGTATTGCGTCAGGTCATTGGTGCCGATGGAGAGAAAATCCACCTTCGCGGCGAGTGTCTCCGCCACCAGGGCCGCCGACGGCACCTCGACCATTATACCGATCTCAATGTCTTCTTTGAATGCCTGTTTTCTGCGGCGCAGACTCAGCTTGGCCTGGGAGATTAGCTTCTTCGCCCGTTCCAACTCCGACAGCTCGGAAATCATGGGGAGCATGATTTTGAGATGGCCGTGGACCGAGGCCCGCAGGATAGCCCTTATCTGCATCTTGAAAACGTCGGTCATCTCCAGCATAGCCCGGATACCGCGCCAGCCCAGGGCCGGGTTGTTCTCCTGGGGCCAGAGGCTGTCGTCGGTCATCTTGTCGTACCCCAGGTCGAAGGTCCTGAGTACCACCGATTGTTTCCTGAACTTGGCGGCAATATTGGAGTAGTACCGGTACTGCGACTCCTCGTCGGGGAAACTGCCCTCGGCCAGATACAGGAACTCGGTGCGGTACAGACCGACCGGGATGTTATTCTCGGCCAGGATGTCGTCCACCGGGCCGGGCAACGACAGATTGGCCGCTACCGGAACCTCGACGCCGTCCTTTGTCAGGGGCGGGATGTGTGGCAGCCTCTTGATCCGGGTTATGAGAGCGGGGCCCTGCCGGCGTCGTCTTCGCTGGTATTCACTCCAGTCATCATCGGTGGGGTGGACGACGACTTCGCCGGTTGTTCCATCCATTATCAGGCGACTGTTGTTGGGGACCTGCCGCCAGGCATCACCGGCCAGCACCACGGGCAGCATGAGGGAACGGGCGATCAGGGCCATGTGCGAGTCGGCGCCGCCCTCGGCCACGACAAATCCGAGAATCTTGCGCTGTCGGTAGGTGAGGATGTCACCGGGAGAGAAGTTCTTTCCCACGAGAATAGTATTGGGCGGGAAGCGCAGTTCCGGTTCCTCCGACCCCGTCAGGTGCGACAGCACGCGACCGGCGACCGCCTCAATATCGACGGCTGTTTGGCGCATGTAGGCTTCGTTGGACCGTTTGAGAGGTGCTACCGTTCGGCGCACCATATCGTTGTAAACGAAACCGGCATTGCGCCGGGTGGAGAAAATCTGATTCTTGACGTTTTTTAGGAATTCGTAGTCGCTGGCAATGAGCAGCTGGGCGTCAAAGATCTTGGTTACCGGGCCGCCTATTTTGGCGCCGGCCGACTGCTGCAGGTTGCGCAATTCCTCGACGGTAAGCTCGACCGCCTCCTCCAGGGCATCGGCCTCGGACTGCAGACGGGCGTGCGGGATGGCCATCTCGGGGACCCGGATGTCGCCAGGCATAACTACACTGGCGCGGCCCAGAACAATACCGCTCGAGATGGGAATGCCCTTGATGATTTTCCGTCGCCCAGTCACAATAACATCTATCCCCTGAAATCGAAGACCCGGCTTCGAATGCTAAGTTAAAACGTGGCACTAAGTAATGGAGTTGTCGGGGCAAAGGCAAGGAAATATTAAATCTCTTCACCAAACCCGGATAGGATGATTTTTACCACGGCCGCGAGGGCGGCTTCTTCATCCTCACCATCAGCCTCCACCTTGACGGTGGCCCCCTTTTCAGCCGCCAGCATCATGACTCCCATGATCGACTTACCATTGACGCGAAGGGTCCCCTTGGTCAGGTAAATGGCCGAGGCGAACTGCGATGCTGTCGAGACGAGCATCGCCGACGGTCGGGCGTGCATTCCAAGTTTGTTGACTATCTCTACCGTCTGGCTGACCATATCTATTATTCAGCGAGCGCGTACCGTTTACCGGAAAGCTCGCGTACAACTCCTTTCAATTCCATAGCCAAGAGCAATTCCATCACATGCGATACCGGTTGCCCCAACGTTCTCGAAAGCTCATCGATTTGCAGGGGACCGGCGGCAAACAGCCCGGCAAGCTCCTTTTCAGAATCCGTCAGGTCCGGCATCCGGGTGAACTTCCGCGCCACGACCTCGCCCTTTAGCAAGGGCAATTCCTCGAAGATATCATCCAGCGAGGTTATCAGGCGCGCACCGTGCTTGATGAGCTGAAGGCATCCCTCGCTCATAGCGGCATCGGGGGCGCCGGGAACGGCAAAAAGCTCCCGGCCCTGGTCCAGGGCGAAACGAGCCGTTATCAAAGCACCGGATTTGCGCCCGGCCTCGATTACCACTACCCCCTGAGACAAACCGGAGATAATCCGATTTCGTTCCGGGAAATACGCTCGGTCCGGCCTGGTGCCCGGGAAATATTCCGAGTACAGCGCTCCCTGGGTCATTATTTGACCCGCCAGATTGCGGTTGCTCGCCGGGTAGACAATGTCCAGCGAACTTCCCCAGACAGCGACGGTTTTGCCGCCCGCCTCAAGAGCGCCCTGATGCGCCACGGAGTCGATGCCTTCGGCCATTCCCGAGACAACCGTAATACCTGCCCGGGCCAGCGCCGCCGCCAGATTTCTGGCAAATAAACGACCCTTCTCCGTTGGATGACGCGTACCGACGACGGCTATCATCCTCTCGTCTTCTTCGGGTGCATCTCCCATACGGAACAGGATGGGCGGGGCATCGGCAATATTGGCCATGGCCTGAGGGTAATCGGCATCGCCCCAGAAAAGCACCTGCCAGCCAAGCTGAATAATCCGGGCGGCTATGGACCGGGCCTTTTCCCGATCGCTTTGCGACCTGATCTCGTTGGCCAGGGCCCGGGAGATTCCGTTGACGGCCTCGATCCGTCCCGGATCAGCGGCGAACACGGACGAAGGCGTTCCGAAGGTCTCGATCAACCTGCGGTAACGGCCTCGCCCCACGCCGGAAACGGACAGCAGGGTTATAGCATCAACCAATCGTGTATTAAGATCGCTGTTCGTCAAGGGCTCGCTCTATTTGAAGTAAAAATCCCTCGGTACCCATGTTAGCCACGGCCGAAAGGTAAATATAATCACTCGGAAGCTCGCTGGAAAACGCTTTTAGATCACTTTCGCTGACGGTATCGATTTTCGTCACCGCCACCAGCGACGGGCGTTCGAGCAGAGCGGGGTCGAAACTGGCCAGTTCTGCCTGCAACTCCCGGAGGGTCGTCTCAATATCGATGTCGTTGAGATCTATCACGTAGACGATCAGACGGGTACGCTGAATGTGCTTAAGAAACTGGTGCCCCAGCCCTTTGCCGTCGGAAGCGCCCTCGATAAGGCCGGGAATGTCGGCCATGACACAGGACTTGTACTCGCGAAGCTTGACAATGCCCAGGTTCGGCGTCAGGGTGGTAAAGGGGTAATCGGCGATTTTGGGCCGGGCCGCCGAAAAGGTCGCCAGGATAGTCGATTTGCCGGCATTCGGATGTCCCACCAGGCCGACATCGGCCAGCAGTTTCAACTCCAGCGAGAGCCTGAAGCCTTCTCCGGGGTGACCGTCCTGTGCCTCCCGCGGCGCCTGGTTGGTGGACGACTTGAAGTATGCGTTACCGTGGCCCGGTCGTCCCCCTCGGGCCACTATCATCTCGGCGCCGGGTTTGTCCAGATCCGCCAGTGACCGGCCGCTATCCAGGTCCTTGATAATCGTACCGACCGGGACCCGGAAAACGACGTCTTTGCCTGATCTGCCCGTCTTGAGGGAGCCCTCGCCGGTACGGCCGTTTTCCGCCTTGTAATGGCGCCGGTAGCGAAAGTCCAGCAGGGTCGTCAGGTTGGGGTCGGCCAGCGCCACCACGTTGCCGCCTCGGCCGCCGTCGCCGCCGTCCGGGCCGCCCTTGGGGATGTACTTCTCGGTTCGGAAAGATACACAGCCATGGCCGCCGTTGCCGGCAGAAACATCTATTTCCACATAATCGATAAACATTGCTCGAATATCTTCTACCAGGCGACCAAAGTCAATCTTGTAATGCCCGTCACCGATTGACCGAAATCTCCTCGAATGTCAGTTGACGGCGATATTTGAGGACAGTATATTCGGACATGGCCAACCTGGATACAAAGACTTCGGAGCCGACCATCAACGAGCGCAAGCGGCAATTCTATGAGCAGTCGTCGTTAGTTCTTGGCCGGGCCTGCCTCAAGATGGGACTCAGTCCCAATTTTCTCACGGGTGCGTCCCTGGCCTGTTCCATAATGACGGGCATATTTTTCTGGAAGGGAATGATGCTCTGGGGCGTGGTGGGGATTCTGGCTACCTCCTTCACCGATATGCTCGACGGCTCCACCGCTCGCGCGGGGAATATCGGAACTGTCTTCGGGGGAATCCTCGATCACGTTTCCGATCGCTACGGCGAGTTCTTCATCCTTGCCGGCATAACTATGTCGGGGGCTGT
>CAZVUZ010000106.1:0-11952 GCA_964630485.1 uncultured Ignavibacteriales bacterium | reverse complement strand
CCTACACTGAATCGGTTTTGATGTAGGCCGTCATGGAGTCGACCTTCACCCGGTTTCTAATGTCTTCCCAGGTGACCCTGATGTCCACCCGCCGGAGGTGATTGGCGGGACTGCTGACGGTCCACGCTCGAGCGTAGTCGGAGATGGTGTCGCTCCCACCGGTCGGGCTGTGGCTGGTCCTGAGCTGCTCTAGCTTCTCCTGCAGTAGCTGCGTGGCCACGGTGGTATTATTCGACCAGTCGTTGCCGTCCATGGCTACCATGGCCATGTTGAGCAGTAACAGCAGTGACATGCTGAGGATAATTATGGCGATTAGCACCTCAAGCAATGTCAGACCGGACCGGTCTCTAATTCTGAACTTCTGCATGTGTTAAACCCTCATTTCTAGCTGGAGCAATTGTAAAACCTGTGCCAAGCGGAGACCTTTTCTCCAAAGGTTAGCGCCCTCCGAATTAACCGATTGTTTCAGAGAGTGTTATGGCGTCGACTACCGCGCCGGAGGACGCCGAAGGAGCGGCTCGTGACTGCCCGGAGAAGGTAAGATATGCCCCAAATCTGCTCAATACCCCATACCCTGTGGGAGGTTTCCAACACCGCTGTCGCAGGTCCGTATAATGCATGGCGACCCGGGCAGGTCGATGAAAGGCTTGCCGATGGTTACTAATGCTCTTATAATCAGAGAGATACGCGGCTCAGCACAAATTTATGGTAAGGGAAGACTCAGCGTGGTAACAGCGTCCGAGGTATTTGTCCAGGCTCTCGAGAACGAGGGAGTGGAGTACATTTTCGGGGTTCCGGGTGAGGAGAATATTGACTTTCTCGAAGCCGTCAGGAAATCTTCGATCAAGTTCGTTCTCACGCGTCACGAACAGGGGGCGGGGTTCATGGCCGACGTTTATGGCCGGCTGACGGGAAAGGCCGGGGTGTGCCTGGCCACGCTCGGACCCGGTGCGACGAACCTGGTGACGCCAGTTGCCGATGCCTACCTCGACCGGTCGCCTTTGGTGGCCATCACGGGCCAGGCCGACACTCTGAGCATGCACAAGGAGTCGCACCAGTATGTCGATATCGTATCGATGCTGCGGCCGATTACCAAGTGGAACACCAGCATCGGCCGACCCGATGTCGTCACCGAGGCCGTGCGCAAGGCCTTCAAAGTTGCCGAGGCCGAAAAACCCGGCGCCACCCACCTGGAGTTTCCCGAGAATGTCGCCCGGGAAGAATGTCTTAAACCGGAGTACTTCGAAGTTCGCAAAGTGCGCCGCCCGGCTCCCGACTACAAGGCCGTGAACATGGCCCTGGAACTCATGGGGCAGGCGAAGAAGCCTCTCATCCTGGCCGGCAACGGCGCCGTGCGTAAGCGGGCCACCCGGCAACTGCGAATCTTCCTCGAGAAAACCGGCATGGCCGTATGCAATACCTTCATGTCCAAAGGGGTGGCCGGGTACGAATACGAAAACAACCTTTTCACCATTGGCTTGCAGTCCCGTGATCATGTCGCCTGCGCCCTCGAGGAGGCCGACCTGATCGTGGCCATCGGCTATGATATTGTCGAATATGCCCCCCGTCACTGGAACTCGGACGGCGGCAAAAAGATAATTCATATCGATTTCGATGCCGCCGAGGTGGATGCCTGGTATCACCCGGAAGTGGAACTGGTTGGCGATATCGCCTCGACGTTATGGGAGCTTAATGAGCGCATCGGTGACATGGTCCCGAAGGGCGCGGGCCGCTTCGCGGCGAAGCACCGCCGAAGCATCCTGACCGATTTGCACGAACACGACGAAAGCGCCGCCTTCCCCTTCAAACCGCAGAAAATTCTGCACGACATTCGGCAGGTTCTGGGAAAGGACGATATCCTCATCTCGGATGTGGGCGCTCACAAGCTCTGGGTGTCGCGCATGTTCATCGTGCACGAACCCAATACCTGCCTCATCTCGAACGGCTTCGCCTCCATGGGCATCGCTCTACCCGGCGGGATCGCTGCGAAACTGGTTTACCCCGACCGGAAAGTGCTGACAGTGTCGGGTGACGGCGGCTTCCTGATGAACGTTCAGGAACTCGAGACGGCCGTGAGGCTGGGAACGCCGACCGTCAACCTGATCTGGTCGGATGGCACCTTCGGTCTCATCGAATGGCATCAGGAGAAGAAGTTCGGCCATGCTTTCGGTACCCGTTTCGGCAATCCCGACTGGGTGAAGCTGGCCCGCTCCTTTGGTGCGGTTGGTGTTAAAGTCGAGAAGGGCGATGATCTTCAGCAAGTTCTAAAAAAAGCCCTGCGCAGCAAAAAGCCGGTGGTTATCGACTGTCCGGTGGACTATACTGAGAATGTTAAACTGACTAAACGTCTCGGCCAACTTGTCTGCCCGGTATAACGGGCAGACGGCGCGTCTCCGAAGAGGGGGACGGCCCGGACGGTACATACAGGAGTAGACTATGGCCAAGAAGTATAAAATGTACCTGGGCGGCAAATGGGTGGACGGCGCCGACCGGATACGGGTGGAGTCGCCGTATGACGGTTCCCTGGCGGCTACCGTCGCCGCCGCGAACAGCGAAGACTATACCAAAGCAATAAAGATCGCCGACGAGACCTTCAGGATCACACGCGATCTGCCGGCCTACAAAAGGGAAGAGACCTGCCTGGCCATTGCCGCCGGCCTGGAGAAAAATCTCGACAAGTTTGCCACCATGATGTCCATGGAACTGGGCAAGGCGCTCAAGGACTCGCGGGGCGAGGTAATGCGCTCCATCGGCGTGTTCCGCACCGCCGCCGAGGAGGCCAAACGGATCGGCGGCGAGATTATCGACCTCGACTGGAGCCCCGGTTCCGAGGAACGCCTCGGGCTGGTCCGGCGCTTTCCGCGCGGCGTTATCGCCGGCATCTCGCCGTTCAATTTCCCGCTCAACCTCGTGGCCCACAAGATCGGGCCGGCCATTGCCTCGGGCAACACCATCGTTCTCAAACCGGCCACGAAAACGCCGGTGATGGCACTCATGCTGGCCGAGTTGATCGACAAAACCGATCACCCCAAAGGCGCTGTGTCGGTCCTGCCGGGCTCATCAAAGGCCTCGGCGCCGCTCCTGGAGGATCCGCGGGTGAAACTCATAACTTTCACGGGTTCCTCCGAGGTGGGCTGGTGGATCAAGGCGCACTCGGGACAGAAGGAAGTGGTCCTGGAACTCGGCGGCAACGCCGGTGTGGCCGTCGCCGATGACGCCGACCTTGACTGGGCTGCCACCCGGCTTCTCTACGGCGCCTTCGCCTCGGCCGGACAGTCCTGCATATCCGTCCAGCGAATCTATGTCCACCACCGGGTCTATGACAAGTTCCTCAATATGTTCAAGACCAAAGTGGCAACCCTCAAAGTTGGCGACCCCCTCAATCCCAAAACCGACATCGGCACCATGGTCTCCGAAGAGGCCGTCAGGAACACCCTCGAGACCGTGCGCGAGGCTGTCGAAAGCGGCGCCAAAATTCTAACCGGCGGCAAGGCCCGTAACAACCTCATGCAACCCACGGTCCTGACGGATGTCAAAAGTTCGATGGATGTCTGCTCCAAAGAGGCCTTCGCGCCACTGGCGGTGATCAGGAAGTATCGTGATTTCAAGCAGGTCGTCGATGAAATTAACGACTCCGAATACGGTTTGCAGGCGGGGATCTTCACCAACCGAATGAAGGATGTTTTCTACGCCTTCAAACACATCGAGTGCGGCGGTGTGGTCGTCAACGACATCCCGACCTATCGCGCCGACCATCAGCCCTACGGGGGGATGAAAAACTCAGGCATGGGTCGCGAGGGAGTGCGTTATTCGATCGAGGATATGACCGAGATAAAGATTCTCTCGATGAATCTGAAATAGGCAGGATTCTACAACCGGCCTTAAAACGGGCGTTTCTGCGAACGCCCGTTTTTTTTTTGGGGAAAACGCTCCGGGCTGAGGGACGGAGTGCCTGAAATATGTTCGGGTGATCTTCAGATATCCAGGGATTCGAAGACGTCCGGGAGAAAGTTGAGCATGTCACCGGCGACCATACCGCGTCCGGTGAATTGATCGGCGGCGAAGTCTCCGGCGAGACCGTGAATGTAAACCGCGCTTACGGCCGCCTCCTCCGCAGATACTCCCTGGGCGAGGAACGCGCCAATGACGCCGGTGAGGACATCACCCGACCCGCCCGTGGCCATGCCGTCGTTTCCGGTGGGGTTGAGATAGCAGGAACCGTCGGGACAGGCCACCAGCGTCGGACTGCCCTTGAGGACCAGAACCACACCGTATTCCGTGGCGAAGCTAACCGCCGCGCTTATGCGCGCATGGATCTCGGTTGGCACGCGACCGTCGCCGGTCATGCGCCGGAACTCACCCGGATGAGGAGTCAGCACTATTGGCAGAGTGATTTCCTTGAGGAGTTCCACGTTGGCGGCGATGGCATTGAGACCGTCGGCGTCGATCACGGCCGGGCGGTCAAGATCGGTAATGAGGCGTCGAACCAGTTCGGCGGTCTCACGGTGCTGTCCCAAGCCGGGACCAATGGCCACGGCGTCATGTTCGGCCATGAGTTGTCGCACTGCACCGAGTGCCCTGAGGGCGAGGGCGCCCTTTTTGGCCACGTCCGGCAACGGGTGCGAGGTGGCTTCCATGACCAGGGTTGCGATAATCGGTAGCACCGAGGCCGGACAGCCAATTTTGGCCAATCCGCAACCGCAGCGAAGAGCGCTCTTTGCCGCCAGCGCGGCGGCGCCGGTAAGTCCGGTCGAACCGGCGACCAGGAGGAGTTTGCCGAAGTCCCCTTTGTGGCCGTCGGCAATACGTTCGGGGATCATATCCGCGACCATTTCCCCGGTGATGAGATCCACCTTGAAATCAAATGCATCCACGACTTCTTCGGGGACTCCGATCGGAACCGTCTCGACGGCGCCGGCCAGTTCGCGACCGGGGGAGACGTAGAGTCCGAATTTCGGCAGGGCCAGAGTGAACGAATAGTCCGCCTGCACCACCGCCCCCTCAAACTGACCGTCGTCGGCACTGAGCCCCGACGGCATATCGACTGCGACCACCCGGGCCTCGAGGTCGTTTATGTACTCAATGAGTTCGCCGGACAGCCCCCGTGGGGCGCCGGAAAAACCGGTGCCGAAGAGGGCGTCGACTACGAGGTCGCACGGCAATTCCTCCGGCAAATCCTCGATATACGAAATTTCATACAGATCCATGCCGAGTTTGACGGCGCGGTCGTAGTTGAGGCGGGCGTCGTCCGACAGCATCTCCGCCGGTCCCATATGGTAAACCGCGACGACCGCTCCGGCTTTGTGCAGGTACCGGCCGACGACAAAGCCGTCGCCCCCGTTGTTACCCTTGCCGCAGAAAACCGCCACTTTCTTACCCTGGGGAACGGGCAACGCCGTGGAAATAATCCGCTCGGCGATGCCGCGGCCGGCGTTCTCCATCAGCTCGGGACCGGTAATGCCGTGATTACCGATAGTCTCGCGATCCACGCGGCGCATCTGCTCGGCGGTGATAATCTTCATATGGTGATCCTGTGTCCTACCTCCGGCAACTGCCGGTCTTTTTGCCCTTGCGGTTCCTGCCATTGGCCTCGCTTTCGAGAGCGAACTTGATCGCCGGGAGAGCCTCGGAGAAGAACTTCAGTTTGAGACCCTTTTTTATCTCGCTCGGCTGATCAATGGTATCCTTACGGTTATCTTCTGGCAGGATGACGGTTTCGACGCCGGCCCGGTAAGCCGCCAGCAGTTTTTCCTTGAGGCCGCCGATGGGCAGGAGCTGGCCGCGCAGAGTGATCTCACCGGTCATAGCGACGCAGGGTTTGATGGCCCGGCCGGTGAAAATCGAAGCCAGCGCCACGAGCATGGCAATGCCTGCCGAAGGTCCGTCCTTCGGTGTGGCCCCCGACGGTACGTGAATATGTATCTCGTGGTTCTGGAAATCCTCCGGGAGTATACCCAGTTCGGCGCCGTTCGAGCGCAGGAAAGAATGTGCCGCCAGGGCCGACTCCTTCATCACCTCGCCGAGGTGACCGGTCAGGGTGAGATCCTTCTTACCTTTCATTGAGGTCGCTTCAATAAAGAGAATTTCGCCGCCGACCGAGGTATAGGCCAGTCCCGGTACCACCCCGACCTGGCCCCTGCGGGTCAGCACCTCGCGCACGAATTTTTTCGGACCGAGCAGTTTCGGGATGTCTTTGGCGTCGATACTGATCTTCTTCTTGTAGCCGCCGGCTACACGGCGGGCCGCTTTGCGGGCGGTGGCGGCTATTTCACGTTCGAGATTTCTCAATCCAGCCTCGCGGGTGTAGCCGTCGATGATGGTCTTGATGGCGTTGTCGGTAATATGGAGTTTGGCCGCCGACAGGCCATGATTTTCGAGTTGCTTGGGTATCAAGTGTAGTTTGGCGATGGCCAGTTTTTCGATATCGGTATATCCGGGCAGGCGGATGACCTCCATGCGGTCGCGCAACACGGCCGGTATCGGTTCGAGCCAGTTGGCCGTGGTAATGAACATGATGCGCGACAGGTCGAAGGCAAGTTCGAGGTAGTGATCGGAGAACGAGTCATTCTGCTCGGGATCGAGCACTTCCAGGAGCGCCGAGGCCGGGTCGCCGCGGAAATCGGACCCGAGCTTGTCGACCTCGTCGAGCATGATTATCGGATTGTTACTGCCGCAGCGCTTGATCATCTGGATAATACGACCCGGCATGGCGCCGATGTAGGTCCGCCGGTGACCGCGGATTTCGGCCTCGTCGCGCATGCCACCGAGCGACACCCGTCCGAATTTGCGCCCCATCGCCCGGGCAATCGATTTGCCCAGCGAAGTTTTACCCACTCCGGGAGGACCCACGAAGCAGATGATGGGGCCGCGGACGTCGGATTTGAGCTTGCGGACGGCCAGGTGTTCAAGGATACGATCCTTGACCTTCTCGAGGTCGTGATGGTCTTCGTCGAGAACCTTCTTGGCGACTTTCAGGTCGAGCTTGTCGACCGTGGTGATTTCCCACGGCAGGGCCACCAACCAGTCGAGATAGGTCCTGGTGACGGTGTACTCCGCCGACGAGGTAGCCATGTGCGAAAGGCGATCGAGCTCCTTGCGGGCGACCTGCTCGGCATAATCGGGCATGCGGGCCGCGTCTATTTTCTTTTCGAATTCGTCGACCTCGCCCTTGTCATCGACATCGCCGAGTTCCTTCCGGATCGCCTTGAGTTGTTCGCGGAGGATGTAGTCGCGCTGTGATTTGCCCAGCTCGGTGGCTGCCTGCGCCTGGATCTTCTTCGAAAGTTCCAGGACCTCAATTTCCTTATTGAGGGCCACATAGAGCTTTTCCATCCGGCGGTAGACATTCAGTTCCTCCAGGAGTTCCTGCTTGTCATCGATGGATATGTTAAGACTCGAAGCGACGAAATCGGTCAGCTTGGAGGGGCTGTCCTGATTGATGGCCGAGACGTGGAATTCCTCGGTCAAATACGGAGCCAGCTCGGTCAGTTGCTTGATACGCTCAAGCAGATTGCGGTGCATGGCCTCGGCCTTCACCGTTGAGCTGCTCGTTTCCTCGAGCTCCTCGAGTTCGGCCATGAGGTACGGCGCGGTCGAGGTGAATTTGCTGACGCGGCAGCGCGAGAGTCCCTGGATGAGAAAACGGACCGTGCCGTCCGGGAAACGAAGCATTTTGAGAATATTGCCCGTACAGCCGGTTTCGAAGAGATCATCGGGCCCTGGTTTCTCCACCCGGGCGTCCTTTTGCAGGAAGAGACCGATGCGCACCCCGCGCATGAGAGCGTCATCGAGAAGTCGCGCCTGCTCCGGATCCTGGATCATGAGCGGGACGACCAGGTAGGGATAAACGATAGTGCCCTTGAGCGGCAGGATCGAGAATGTTTTGGTTCCGGCGGACTCGCCGTTATCTTTGTCTTTTGTCGCAGTAGCCATAATAAGCGTCCATGTTTATGGAGAAGAAAACATCACCCTGATGTTATCGGCATTGCCGTTTTCATCTAAAACACCCGCGGTCACGGGTCTTGTTCCCCCGATGGCCTAGACGTTGAAGCGAAACAGGATTTCGTCGCCGTCCTGGACGACGTAATCCTTGCCCTCGAGTCGGATCTTCCCGGCCGCCTTTAGCGCCGCCGGGGTCTTGAACTCGAGCAGGTCTTCGTAGCGCGTCACCTCGGCCCGGATAAAGCCTCGCTCGATATCGCTGTGAACGGCTCCGGCCGCCTTCTGGGCGGTGGTCCCTTTGCGAATAGTCCAGGCGCGGACCTCGTCCTTGCCGGTCGTCAAAAACGATATGAGACCCAGAAGCGCATAAGACTTGCGAATAATCTTGTCCATGGCGCTGGAGGAGACCCCCATCTCTTCGAGAAAAGCCTGCCGCTCTTCGGGATCGAGCGAAGCCAGTTCCATCTGCACTTTCCCGCACATGGTTTCGACTTCGCGCTTGCCGGGATCCACTAGATGGGCGTATTCCTCGAAAATCTCCTGCTGTCGCGGGAGATCGTCCTCGGAAATGTTCAAAACAATGAGATTCGGCTTGAGCGAAAGAAACTGGTAGTTTCTCAGGAGCCGCTCTTCGCCCTCATCGAAACTCAAATGAAACAGCGGCTTTTCATCCTCGAGAATAACCAGACAGCGTTTGAGAAGCTTTATCTCCGCTTCGAGGGATTTGTCGCCGGTAAGTTTCATCTTGCGGCTTTTGCTGTCTATGTTCTTCTCGACAATCGTCTGGTCGGCGAGAATCATCTCGTCGGTCAGGTTGCCGATGTAAAGCGCCGGGTTGGCGTCGGAGGAAAAAGCTTCAATCACCATGATCAGGGCATCCACGTCGCGCAGGTCATTGGTGACCTTGAGACCCGAGGTGTTCTTGCCCTCGCCGGTGAAACCCGGGGCGTCGATGAATTCGATCTCGGCGTAAACTTTCTTCTCCGGTTGAGCGATTTCAGCCAGCTTGTCCACGCGTTCGTCCGGTACCTTGATGATAGCCCGGTGAATTGCCTGGCTGTAGTCGCCCACGGCCGCCTGCTGGCCCGCGGCGGCATTAAATACGGTCGTCTTGCCGCATTGCGGCGTACCTATTATTCCTAGTTTCATACCCGGTAATTGTAGGCAAAACAATTGGGGATAGCAAGCGGGATGTTGCCGTCCGGGAAGGAAGCAAATCGTAGCGATCCGCGGCGAATCAACCCCGGATCAACCCGCGTAATCTCCTGAGGTTCTCAATATCCTCGGTCAGGTCCTCATCCTTGGGCGTCTCGAGTATGAGCGGGACCTTTTCCAGACGCTTGTCATTGACAATATTGCGAAAACCATCCAGCCCGATATGACCCTCACCGATATGCTCGTGGCGGTCGATGCGGCTCCCGAGCTCGCGTTTGGAGTCGTTCATGTGGGTGATCCCGAGGCGGTTCAGGCCGACGGTGTCATCGAAAGATTGCATAGTTCGGCGATAATCTTCCGAATCGACCAGCGAATACCCGGCCGCGAAAACGTGGCAGGTGTCGAGGCAGACGCCGATGTGTTCCTTGTCCTCGACGCCGTCGATTAGCGAGGCCAGTTGCTCGAACGTGTGGCCGAGGTTGGAGCCCTGCCCGGCGGTGGACTCCAGAAGAAGCGTGACATCGTTGTCGACCAGGTCATCGAATAAACGATTTAGACTTTCCACGATGGTCCGAAGCCCGGTTTCTTCGCCCGAGCCGACATGAGAACCGGGATGCAGGATCAGATTGGGTATCTTTAGAAGTCGGCAGCGTTCCATTTCATCCTTGAGCGACAGGTATGACTTTTCCCGCAAATCGGGCTTGGGGGAGGCGATGTTGATCAGGTAGCTGGTATGCGAGACGGAGACGGTTACCCCGGTCTCCTCAATGGCGGCGAAGAAGTTCTCGACTTCTTTTACACCTATCTTTTTGGCCCGCCACTGGTTATTGGACTTATTGAAGATTTGGATGGTGTCGCAGGTGGCTTTGTGGCCCCGCCATACCGCCAGGTCCAGGCCACCGGCTATCGATTCGTGGGCTCCGAAAATCACTTTTCCTCACATTGTGAACGGTGTTGACACTACTCTCGGAAACAAACCGGGGCCGCTACGGTTTCGTCCGTTCGGCAATAAATCCCGAGAATAGACTCTCAATCTCATTGGCACGGGTCATCGGCCATTATCACATTTTCATTTTGCCGAATTTTTACTGACACGTTTTGTCACCGGCCTGTTTTATAATTACACGAGCGCACTAATATACCACGGGGGAAGTCGATGGAAAAGTCGATCGTCATCAGAGATACGGATGTCACAATTAACGACATCCTGGAGATGATCTCGCGAGGGTTGTCGTATTACCAGATTTTGCTCAGTGATTCGCGGCTGACGCTTTCGGACATCATGGTTACGGCGAAGATTGCCAAGGAGATAATAGCCGAGATGGTGAGTCCTGATAAGACGATCAATGTCGAGGGGACTATCCAAATCACGGCCCACGCCGGACGGATCACGAATCTTAGTGAGCTTCGCAAGGCACACCCACGCGCCTTCGAACCCTGGACGCGGGATGAGGAGCGTCAGTTGGTGGAGATGTTTCATGCCGGCAGGGATCAATCCGAGATTGCCCGGGCGCTGAAGCGCAAACGCGGCGCCATTACGGCGCGGCTTAAGAAGCTGGAACTGATGGGCGACAAAGGCGATGCGAGTTAGTCCCGGACGGGGACAACCTGGGTGTGTCGAGCGGCGGCTACCGGGCCGA
The DNA here is from genome assembly GCA_964630485.1 of uncultured Ignavibacteriales bacterium. Classification (GTDB taxonomy): domain Bacteria; phylum Zixibacteria; class MSB-5A5; order GN15; family FEB-12; genus JAJRTA01. Next base: position 1,216 of record CAZVUZ010000106.1, on the reverse strand, counting down.
AGCCGGGACCCTGTCGGCGACGGATCACCTATTGTAGTGATTTGTTCAAGAGCCATTTATGGCCTGTTTGATACCTGCGTGTTGGGTCAAAACAGCCGTCGAATACGGAGGGAAATGGCGTCGGCGGACCTTCGGGTCCGTATCGCACTGGGGATCGATGGCCATGCCCCTCCCTTCGGCGGCTAAACGATTAGAGGAGTATGTTGTAAGCGGTTGTCGGAGAAGCCCGGTAGCCACTCTACCGGACCCCGTGTATCTCCGTCAAGTGTACCTCCGCGCAGCAGTCACCGTGGTGACCCCGCATCCCACGCGTGGCATCGGTGGGCGGCGCGTTTATCGCGCCGCCCGCTTTGTGTGAAAGAGAACATAATCAGTCACACCATACTCCGAGTGACAGATGCCTTCAGCTACTTTCCGCCAAGTTGGTGTCCTACCCGGACCCAAAAGGCCTTGCATCACCGTAACCCCGCCGCTATATTGACCATAGAACGATCTATTTTTATCAAGCAAGGCACATTCGAAGGAGGAGACCATGCGCTTTCTAGCCAGAACCGCAGTGTTTACCCTGTTATTGATCGGCTCATTATCGCTGATTGCCGTTGCTGTGTTGGCCGACGCTCCGGACACGGTACGAATTGGCAATACCTATGCCGACTACTTTGGCGACGGGGTATTCCGTGTTTCCCTGTACCTGTACAATGAGGACACCTGCACCGGGATCCAGGTACCGTTTCTGTATTACTGTACAGGTGGGATAATACACCCGGACTCAGTGACTCGGGCCGGTAGGATTGCTGGCACCAATATCTTTGACGGCTTTGTGGGTTTCTCGTTTGATGGGGGCACCGGGAACCCGGACTCCGTAATGTTCGGCGCCGTGACTTTTTTCGGATCAAAGACGCCCCCGGGAAGCGGAGTGATTGCCGATCTCTGGTTCTCGGGCGGTGATATCGGGGATCTGTTGTCCTTCGAGCCGGTTGTCAGTATAAACGGCCAGCCGCTGGGGATCGCCGGTGGTTACGGTCAGTTACTCCTGGATATCATCCACGAGGTGACCCATATGGTAATCGCCGAGTCTGGCCTGGAGATCAATTGTGGTACCAATCAAACGGTTGAAGCTTTGCAAACCGTGTCATTCCCGATCACCGTCCGCGGTGGCGATACCCCCTACAGCCTCGAGATGGTATCCCTGGTCGGGCCTAACATGTCCTATCCG
>CAZVUZ010000105.1:9930-11982 GCA_964630485.1 uncultured Ignavibacteriales bacterium | reverse complement strand
TGCCTATCTGGGCGAAAACCTCGAACGGTCTGCCGTCGCGGACATTTACGGTGACATAGAGATTGCCGTAGCCGGTGCGGATTTTTTCGGTCAGGCCCGTCAGGGTATCGGGCCGCTTTTCGATATCGACCACCGGTGCCGCCTTCGGTTTTGACGCGCCGGAAGTGGCCAAGACCTGATTGGGGCGGGAGTTGTCGCGATATATGGTTACGCCCTTACATCCCGCGGCGTAGGCCCGGGTGAAGGCCTTTCGCACATCATCACGGGAGGCCGACTCAGGGAAGTTGATTGTCTTCGACACCGATGAATCGCAGTGTTTCTGAAAAACAGCCTGCATGCGGATGTGTTCCTCTGGCGTAATGTCGGCGGCGGTGAGGAAGACGGCCTTGATCTCGTCGGGGACTTCCTTGATGTCCTCGAGCGAACGGCGCGAGGCCACCTTTTTCATCAGTTCGTCGCTGTGGAACCCCTCGCGGCGGGCTGCCTGCTCAAAGAGGGGATTGGTCTCCACCAGCCGGGTGCCGTCCATGACATTGCGCTCGAAAGCCACGGCGTAATAGGGCTCGATCCCGGAGGAACAGCCGGCTATTATCGATATAGTTCCGGTGGGGGCGATGGTCGTTACGGTGGCGTTGCGCATGGCGATATTGTCGCGCGCATAGGCGGAGTTCTCCCAGTTGGGAAAACGCCCACGCGTCTTGGCCAGCTCCGAGGAGTGCTTGCGGGCCTCGCTTTCCACGAAAGCCATGACCTTCTCGCCGAGTTCAAAGCCTTGTTCTGCATTGTAGGGCACGCGCAATTTGACCAGCATGTCGGCCCAGCCCATGATACCGAGGCCGATGCGGCGGTTCTTACGGGTTTGCGCCGAGATTGCCTCCAGCGGATAGCGGTTTTGATCGATGACATTGTCCAGGAAATGCACCCCGGTCCGAACCGTGGCGCCGAGAGCGTCCCAGTCTACGGCGCGTGAGGGATCGCTGTTGGTGTAGTCGTCGGGAAGGGGCAGGGAAACGAACTGGCCCAGATTTATCGATCCCAGATTGCACGAGTCATAGGGGGGAAGCGGCTGTTCGCCGCAGGGATTGGTGGCCTCGATAGTCTCGGATGGATAGGTCGGGTTGGCCCGGTCCATGCGGTCGAGGAACACTATTCCCGGCTCGCCGGTGCGCCAGGCGCGGTCGACGATGAGGTCGAATACTTCAGCCGCCGACAAAGATACCTCCTTGCCGTCGACAACATGGTTGGCGCCGGTGTGAGGATTGAACAGCGGGTAGGAGGTGTCGTTACTCAGGGCGTCCATGAAGGTGTCCGTGACACCGACCGAGATATTGAAATTGGTGATTTCCGAGGTGTCGTCTTTGCAGGTAATGAACTCCAAAATGTCGGGATGGTCGACGCGCAGGATACCCATATTAGCGCCGCGCCGAGTGCCGCCCTGCTTGACCGCCTCGGTCGAGCTGTTGAACACTTTCATGAACGATACCGGCCCCGATGCCACTCCCCGGGTCGAGGCCACCACCGAATTGCGCGGGCGAAGACGCGAAAAAGAGAAACCCGTGCCGCCGCCTGATTTGTGAATGAGAGCGGCGTTTTTGTTCGTCTCGAAAATCTCCTCCATGGAATCGCCGACCGGTAATACGAAGCAGGCGGAGAGCTGGCCGAGAGGACGCCCGGCATTCATCAGGGTCGGGGAATTTGGCAGAAATTTCAGCGAGGCCATGGCGTCGAAAAAGTCCGAGGCCGTCCCCTCCACCTGCGCATCATCGGCGCCATAATTGGTGTCGGCGCCGGCGATGAAGCGGGCCACGCGCACGAAAAGCTCCCGCGGTGTCTCTACCGGCCGACCCCGGTCATCCCTGGCCAGGTAGCGCCGTTTGAGCACCGTCAGGGCATTACCGTTAATAGCTATTTGCCTGTCTTCGCGCATAAGTCACTCTGCCGTTTCCGGGTTTGAGATATGAAGGCGAGTTCGACGACTCATCCCTGTCGTCTTCTCGGTACTCGTCTTACTTCCTGTTATCGGATGAAACCGTCACATCAATTATAACACTT
>CAZVUZ010000105.1:0-9830 GCA_964630485.1 uncultured Ignavibacteriales bacterium | reverse complement strand
ATCCCCTTGGGGTGGGATCGTTTACCGACCGACCTATGCCTTTGACGATGACCTACTGAAAATCAACGAGCCCCGCTCCACACCAAGCTCCCGGGCCACCATTTGACACTTGGCCAAAAAGAGGTAATACACCTCCCGCGAAACATCGGAAAGGGCCTCGAAATTCCCCTGCCCCTTGGCAACAATCATCTCCGCCTCGTCAAACATCCGCACGAATTCCGGTGTGCAATGCTCGAGGGTGCATCCCGGCGCCGGGGTGCCGCTGTCGACAATGGTGGCGACTCTGTCCAGGCCGGCCTCGATGGCGTCATCATAGGTAACATCATTGATCGCGGGGGCGCCCCGGACGGCATAGGTAACCGGTTTGCCGAGTTGCTCGATGAGGATGCGGTCGAAAACCGACTCTCCGGCATTGTCCCCGATGTACAGGACGCTGTGCGTCTTTTTGAGCGAGCGCTTGAATTCGTCATAATCGAATACCGCGAAGTCCTGGGTCAGTGTCTTCTCGATTGTTGATTCCAGATCCACCTGCTGGAAAATGGCGAAGTCGATGATATTCCCGGCGATGGCGAGGCGGATCGCGGTCAGGAGCGGATCGTCCGATGCCTCAACACGCTTCACGAGATCGGGGTAAAGCTTGAGAGCCGCCTGCGTGCTCTGGTGCTTTAGGTCGCGGTAGGGGTCGTTGTTGCCGGTCATTTCATTCACGACGCCATATATGTGCAGGGCTGTTTGCGGCGGGGTGCTTTCGAGGGAGATGTCTTTGAGTTTGGCGCCGACACGGTCGAGGATCTCCTTGATGGTTCGTTCGTCATCGGTGGCGATGCGGGCGGCGCGCAGGGCCTGGGAGAAGAAGCAGGGTATGCAGTCGAGATGTGATTTCATTTATACGTGTCCTGTCGGTATCGATTCGTAACAGGGCGTCAAGGTAGTGGAAATGTTGTTCTTCGGCAAGCCGGATTCCGCGATCCGGCATATCTTTGTAGCGGCGACCGGCCGATCGCCCTTCCGTTGTCTGGATTCCTGCCTTCGCAGGACCGGCAAGCCGGTTTCACAACGACGTCGATGTCTCTGTTGACCTCGCGGAAACCCGGGGCGAGCCCACGGAGTGCCGGAGCCGGATGCCGTCAGGAAGGGATTCCTGACGGCTCAGAACAAAGTGTCAGGAGCACAGGGCAGGGCTCCTGACTTACTATCTGAAATGGGTTCGTTTCTCGTATTTTCAAGTTTGGCGCTGAAATGGGTTCGTTTTGCGTATTTTCATGTTTGGATGTTAAGATTTGCAGGGTTTTTGCAGTGTGGACCAGGGGATGATGTGGGTCCGGTAGATTTTTTGGTGTTAGGTCGGTTGGTGGCAATCTGTTTTTTGCTCGTAGACATAGTACCGTCCTTTACCAAGGGTACCATAGGCTTTGTTTGCGGTGAAGTTGTCGGGATTTTGTTGGGCGGCAAACGCCCCCGTCTGCGTCGGGTTGTGAGAGCCTGGTGGCCCGCCCGTTGCCGCCTGCCCGCCGAAGGAGGGGTGGGATAATGTGGAGTCGGATATAGACTGATATCAGAAAGGTACACGGGCCGTCGTGTCTTCGGGTGTCAGATACGGTTCGAGTTGGGGATATCTGGAGATCACCGCATTTACAGCTTCGTCATCCAATCCCTTGTCTATCGCTCGACGGAAAGCCCCGACGGCGTCGCGCACCTGTCCCTTCGCCATGTATAAACGCCCCAGCTGTTGGAGCAGAGCGGCGTCGGCATGAGGTGATTCCCCCGCCTTCAGGAGCGTCTCTTTATATGCGTCCATGTTTCCCTGGCGCTTGTAAAGGGAAAGCAGCATTTGCGGTGGCTGGGTCAGGTGGGGTCCGTTGTGTAATGCCTTTTTCCACAGTGATTCTGCTTTCCTGAAATGACCGAGTCGGAAGTAGTAATACCCCATATCGGTCATTATGATCGGAGAATAGGGTACCATCCCTCTAGCTATCTCCAAAAGGACAACGGCGCTGTCAAAGTCGTTTTCGTCGGCCAGACATCTCGATAGGCAAAGGTAGGCGTTCCAGAAATTCGGGGCAATGTCGAGAATGGCGAGGTTGGTATCTATAGCCTCCGCGACTCGGCCTTCGTCCAGCAGGCGTTGGGCTTCATGCAGAAGGAGCGTCTCAGGAAATCTCTGCCGCCACTCTTCAGAGACCTGCTTGGCGGCGGTGCTGTCGCCCCTGTCTAAGTAAAAGCTCTTCAGGATTGGAGCGGCGTATCGGTTTTTGGCCGGATCAGTTCGGGTATATTTTCTGAAGTGCCTTACTGCGATTTCGGGTGTCGCCTGGGCCCCTGCGCGCGGGATGAGAATCATGAGACTCAGCGCGATTGCAAGAGTCGACGCGGTTGCGTATAGAGTCCGCGTCGTGCAACGCGTCAGCATGAGATAGTATCCTGTGGTAGTAAGGGCGATACCGAGAAAAGTGAAAAGGTCCCAGTCACGAGGCATGCCGAGTTTCGGGTCGATGACAAAAGCGGCCAACGACGAGGATGCCAGCAGTACCAGCAGGAATAGTACCTCCGATCTCTTTTCGCGGAACGAGGTTCGTGAATGGAATATCACTATCGCCGGTATCAATATGCCCGGGAAGAGCACGAACAGGAGATTAACGAAGTCCAGCAGGTGATCTGCGGACATCAAGGTGTATCCGCCGGCAGTGAAGCGATCGGCAACCGGAGGGACGAGCGCGAAGCGGATAGCATACGAGGTGTAATAGAGATACACAGCGGGGACAATCAGGGCGGCCAGCAGGACAATGCCGAGATAGATTGTTGTCTTTGCTTTCAGCTTCCCGAGTGACTTGCCGAGGCAGGTCCCGGCTGTCAGGATATATATAGTGGCCGGTACCAGAACCAGCCCCTCGAAGTGCATGAACACTGCGACGAGGAAAAAAGGCAGAATGGTAAGTCGGCGGACCTTTCCCCGGGCGATGAGCAGGCCGTGCAACACAAATGCCATGACAGAAACGGCGAGGAGCGAGTAGTTTTCGACATATCCAAAATACATGAGCATGTAGCCGCCGGAAAGCAAACCGAAAACAAAAGGGACCCGCTTATGCCAGGTGTTGAAAAGGCGTGCGCCGTAGAAAAGGACAACGGTCACCATGACGACGCCACTCGCAATCGATACTATCTGATAGCTTAGCAGGGCAGCATCTTCGCCTGCTGTGGAGAACAGACCTTTCGCCCAGATGTGGAACAGCGATTCGCCCATTTCGCGTACCTGGAGCATGATGGGGCTATCGTCTCCGAGCAGTCCCAGAAGCCCGTAACCGTCACCCAAAAAGTGAGCCCGAGCCCGAATTACGATGAAGAGAATTGAGTACACGAGAATGGTACAGCCGGCGAAAACATAGTAACCGGTGTTGTTCAGGGTGTTCGTTTCATGCCCTTTGTCTGAGCCGTCACGATTGGCGCGATACAGCCAGATAACGATAGCGCCGAGCCCCCCGGCGAAAATCAGCATTCCCCACCGAACCATGCCGGGGAAATACGCCAACCAGTTGAATCCCCAGACCCTTCCGCCCGGGTATAAGGACGCCGCCTGGACCAAGCCCAAGACAAGAAAGTAAGTGAGGCCAATCCAGAGAAGCGTTCTCCCGGGATCGCTGGTTGAGGCCCCGCTGTCTTCCGTCGTGGGTTGTTTCATCACGCCTTTGTCAGGCAGGCCTGTCTTCGAACCGGCCTTCCTTGTCAAGACCCGCCTTCGGCCGCCCGTCATGCCAAGGGATCCACTTTACTCGACCATTGCCGTGCTGTCAGTCGGCGGCTCCGCCACCGGTGCCGTGCCGAACCATTTGACATGCAGACTGTCATACTCGCCGCTCGCACGTATCTCCGCCAGGGCCTTGTTGATCTGTCCCCGAAGTGCATCGTTACCCCGCCGCACCGCGATGCCATAGTGCTCTGTCGAGAGCAACTCACCCACTGTCCTGGCAGTGTGGTGCCGCGTGATATATGACTGCGTGGTGGGAAAGTCGTTGAGGACGGCGTCGAGGTTGCCATTGTCCATATCTATAAACGCCGCCCCGATATTGTCGAACGAATACACCTGCAGGCCGTCAATGCCCTTGGCCATGATCTCCCCGGTCGTGCCGAGCTGGACCCCGACCCGTTTGCCAACGAGATCCGTGATCCCGGCGATACTGCTGTCATCGAGCGGAACCGCGATGGTCTGTCCGGCGAGATAGTACGGGTCGGAAAAATCGATGACCGCCGCCCGTCTCTCGGTAATAGTCATGGCCGAGATCACCACATCGTATTTGCGGCTGGTAAGGCCGGGGATGATGCCGTCGAAGGGCGTGACAATGAACTCCGGCTTCCAGCCGTTATGCTCGCAGACCTTCGTGATCAGTTCGATGTCGAACCCGGTCGGTTCGCCGGTCTCGGGATCGACGGTTTCGAACGGGGGATAGGTGGCGTCGGTGCCGATCCGCAGTTCCGTGCGCTCGGCCGGGTCAATCTCCGTTTTCTGTGTGCAGGCCCCCATGAGGAGAATTAGAGCGACAGCAATGGACAGAAATCTGATCAATGGTTTACCTCGTTCGTTATTCGTGCTTACGGCTTCCAATGAAGGTTATAAAGTGGCCTTCGGCAATGATTTTATTGACCTTGCGCCGGGAGCAAAAGAAAAGGGGCACCGCCGGGTGCCCCAACAAGGAGAATACTATGCCTGCATCAGGCTAGAAAAAGTCTATCGAAAAAGATGATAAATCATCATCAACTTCCATTTCCACCTTAGTGGTGGTGGAGTCGTACCCCTCGGTAAGGTAAAGGCCGTCCATGTCGATCAGGCCGATCCTCTCGAGATAGTCGCCGTATTCACCGGCGGTGATGCGCAGACCGATTGTCTCCGGGACCCTCAGGCGCAGTCTGGTATCTATGCCTTCGACCTCGATACGTACCTCTGGTTCGAGATCCCCGAGCATCAGGTATACGTCGGCATCTTCCACATTCAAGGCCAGGTGTCTCAGCGGTGTCGTTGAGAGATTGAGGTGGATATCGGAGCCGTCACTTTCGCAACTCAGGTCGAGGGGAATGCGATCTGAGAATCGAACATACCAGTCCTGGTCCTCGTCGGTGTCGATTGTTATAGCGCCGCCGAGATAGCTTCCCCGCCGGCTCTTGAAATCCAGCAAGGCCTGATTGTCTTCGATACTGTACGTTATGCGGGGCTTGCGAGTAAAACGGCTGAAGCGGCCGTAAACCAGGTCGTCGCCGCTGTCGCGAATGGTCAGATCGGTGCTGCCAAGATCAAGATCGGCAGAGATCATATCGACCGAGGGGTCGAACTCGATGCGGTAGTTTGTTTTCGAGAAGAAACTTCCCTCAACGCCGCCGGTGCCGCTGTAAAAGGCTATCCCCAGGGCCACCGCCAGGAGAGCCACCGAAGTCAGGTAGGAAATAATCTTAAACCGAGTTTTGGAAAATATCTTCTCGATACCGATGGCTATCAGCAACACCGGAGAGTAGACCAGCAGATCGAGCCAGAAATTGTCATTGAACACGCCCAGGTTGCGCAGGAGCAGGAGCAGACCAACCGTGACGAAGATAATACCCCATCTGAATCTCGCCGGTGTCATGAGACAGGTCCTCCGTTCTCGTGTCCAAGATTATTCTCGGTCGCTGCGGCCGCGGCGACTTCTTCACGACTCTTTTTGCGGCGGCCGCGGAATATGAAAATAATGCCAAAAGCAATCAGGAAGACCGGCCAGAAATCACCCCAGTCAAACCAGTACCATTGCTCGCGGACCAGCAAAGCGACGCCGATGAGAATCAGGATCAGGCCCGGCAGGTACTTTTTCGTCGATGATTCATGCTGGGGCTTCTCCGTCGCCTCGACTACGAAATCACGGCGGGGAACGATGATCCATGCCACGATATAGGCCAGGATGGCTACCCCGGTGGGGAAAGTGGCAAAGGCCAGAAGTACAGTGACGACTCTGATGATTACCGGATCCACATCCAGGTACTCACCGAGGCCGCCGCAGACGCCGCCAAAGACCTTGCTCTCGGGTGATCGGTACAGTCGTTTATCCATCTCGGGTCCTTTCTTGCACATTCAGTCCGCATCTATCTGGTTGTAGTATACGGATAAGACCCGCTAAAGTTAGGTCAATTTTCGTCGGACTCTATGTCCGGCAGTTTCTCTATTTCTTCCAGGTAGTTGTCCGCTAGTTTCTTAAACGATGCGTCGGCCTTGTCGCGATAGCCGCGTAGCCAGGCAGTCGATCGGTCACGTTCGGTCTTCTCGGGGGTGAGCAGGGCGATTCGGTAATATGCTTCCACCAGCTTTTTCTCGGCCTCGGGGTCGGGCTCGGCAGCGGCAAGATTGGACCGCCCCTTCACCGCCGCCTGCTGTAAGGCGGACTCCCGGAGTGAGGGGAAGTTCAGGCGCGGTTCAACACGCGAGAGCGAGTCCCGGATTTGCCGCCAGTCCGCAAGCGACCGCTCGGCGGAGCTTTCTTCATCCTTGTCCTGAGTCGGAGCAACATCCATGAATAGCATGTCGGCCGCAGTTTCCCCGGCAGGTTTTTGAACGGCTCCGGTAACCGCCCCGGCGTCAAATGAGATGGCCTCGGTTCCGAGTGTCAAGACGGAATCGGCGGCGGCTTTGGGTTTGGCTGCTGCGGCCTTCGATTTCTCGCGAGCCGGGGCCGGAATGGCTACTGACGGCGCGGCGATTGTCTCGCGTTTCACCGGGACATCTTTGACGTCATCCATCTCGACCGTTCCTTCGAGATCACTTTCCTTAGGGACTTCGGGTGGAGTCGCTGGTGCCGCTTCGGGTTGGGCGACCTTGTGCTCAACGGATTCTGCTACGATTTGATCCCGGCGGGGTTCATCAGCCGCATCGGAGGATACCGTTGCCGCCTCATCGTCCATGTGATCGGCGGGTTCTTCCTCGGTCAGGGATGCCGTTGAGAGATTGTCCTCCGTGAGCACATACTCATCATCCATGCTGTGCACAGCCGGAGCCTTCATTCTCGCCGGTGCCTCTGGTGTCGCCGATTGATACAGCTCGTCCTGGTGCAGACCGATAAACGTCAGGACCGCCACCGAGGCCGCCACCGCCGCGATTTTCCAGCCCAGTCCCTTCCAGCTCCGGCGCACATCGGTGACCTCGGTCGTGGTCTCGAAACCAAGCTGCTTCTCGATCTTCCGGGCGGATTTTTCCCAGTAATCGCTATCGTCCAGGTCGGCGTGACGGTCAATCAGGGCATCGAGCCTCTCGTATTCCTCAAGCGCCTTCCGGCATTCCGGGCAGGAATCTATATGCTCCTGAAGCATGCGCTGTTCTTCCGCAGTCAACTGACCGTCATGGAAGGCCGACAACTTGTCCCTGTAAAACGAGTGCTCCATTTTCCTTTATCTATCCACCGGCGATTGGCGCCGGATCAAAGCAAGTCCTTCAGACTCTCCATCAACATTTGCCGGGCTCGGTGCAGGCGCGAGTCCACCGTCCCCGGAGGAATTTTCAAATAACTGGCGATTTGTGTATAGGGCATGTCCTCCATATGTCGCAGGACGAACACCGTCCGGTACTTGACCGGCAGGGCCTTGAGGGCCTGGTAGAAGCGGCGCTTGCCCTCATCGTCCAAAAGTTTATCGAGGGGGCCGAGTTCCGTTGATTCCGGATCGTAACCTTTGTCCTGAAGCTTGTCGAGCGATTCCTTCTTTTCCTCGCGGCTGATCTGGTTATAGGCAAGGTTGCGGGCGATGGTCGATAGCCAGGGATAGAAGGCGTACTCGGTTCGAAATGTCTTGATGGCCCCGTAAGCTTTCACAAATGCCTCTTGCACAATATCTTCAGTGGCGTCAAAGGATCCCAGCAGGCCGTAAATATAGCGAAACAGCCGGCGCTGGTGCATTCGGATGAGTTTCCCGAATGCCTTTTGGTCGCCGTTCTGGGCCATCTCGATCAATTTTCGTTCGACCGATTTGGCCTCACCCGTAGCTACCGGCTGAGCCTGCTTTTCTTCCCGAATTTCTTTGCCCATTCAGCTTTTAATACGCGCAATTTTCAGCGCCAGCATTTCCAGCGCCGCAGTTGGCTTGAGCTCCTGCCGCCGGAAGCCGATATCGGCCTCGGCGATGGTCGTTATTATCCGTTCCAGCTCGTTATTGTCATAGCGGGCGCCCTGGGTTCGAAAACGGTTCATAAGCCATGGCATATTGCGTCGTCCCATCGGCTGTTTGCCGTTCTTGACCAGGTACAACGACAGGAAATGTCCCTGCAGAAGACTGGTTATGCCGGGGGGGCTCTGGCCCTCGGAAATGAATTTGCGAATCATTTTCAGCACCGTGCCGGTGCGGCCCTCGACGATTTCATCCGCGAGGGCAAAGACGCTGAAAACCTCATAGCCGGAGGAAACCTGTTTGATGTCGTCAACCGTCACCGTCGTGCCCGTCCCCTTGAAGTCGATCAACTTGGCGACTTCGGTCTCCATCGCGCCGCAATTGCCGCAGAGCAACCCGGCCAGCATCGTCAGGGCGTCGCGTTCGATCTCGATACCGGCCCGGGACAGCTTGCTCTTTACCCGACCGGCGATCTGGTTCGCGGCCAGGCGGCCGAACTCCACCGAGGCCACCGCCTTGGTGACCTTCTTGTAAAAGGCCGAGTCCTTGCGGGGCGTCTTTGGCGACGGCGAGGTGAAAATCACCACCCGGGTGGGGTCGCTGTTGGGGATCATGGAAAGAACCCGGTCGACCTCTTTGGGCTTGTAGCTCTGGAAGGAATTGATGACTATGACCTGCCTCTCGCCGAGCATGGGCAGGGAGGAAAGCTCGGCGACAAGCTCCCCAAGGCGCGTTTTGCGGCCGTCGATGCGGCCGTAATTGGTCTTGATTTGCAGGTCGGGTAGGAATTTGTGGGCGATAAATTTCTCGGCCTCGGCAACGCGGAAATCTTCCGGTCCGAAGAAGTAATAGGCCGAGGCGAACTTCCCGGCCGAGACGGTGTCGATCAGTTCTTTGGGAGTCATCATACTCAGGGAGTATAACGGCCGGCCCGGTCAATCGTCAATCAAAAAGCGAATCGTAGGCGGGGTTGTCGTTCGAGGGAATCCAGTCGATGGAGAAACGGTACTTCTTGCGATAGTCCAGCGCCCGCTCAAGAAGAGGGCTGAATTTGTCCGCTACATCATCCCTGCGGTTCACGGCATTGACGATGTTGATATTGGTGCCGAAAATCTCGTAGGTGTGCTTGCCGAAATACTTCTGGTTGGAGTCGATAAACTCCAGGAGGGCCAAAAGCGAGGCAAAATCGGAGTGGTCGCCGTCAACACCGTTGAAAGGCGCTTTGAAGGTAATCCCGATTTCCGGGATATTGAAGGAAACCACGGCTGATTTGGACAGCTGGTTCTCTTCGGGCAGTTCCTGGGATCCAAAATAACATTCCATGCTTCGGGTTAATGCAACGCCTGTGCCCCGGCCGGTGTAAAAGATAATGTCCATGCCGGGCAACCGGTTAGCCCTGTGCAACTTTTGAACAGCGGCCGACGGATTGCAAGCCGCTTCACAAAAAGGGTTGCCGCTGTATTAGTTCGTGGCCGGTTGAACACATAGTTGACACCATTCGTCGGATTGTATATCATCAAGTCGGATATATACAGTGTATCCCGGCGCACGAAAATTCCAGACCCGGAGGAGATGATTTGAAAAAGTCCATACTGGCGATAATTCTGGCCCTGGCGGTTGTCGGAGCCATGTGGGGATGTGATGACGATGACTACCAGTCGCGGATCCCCGAAGAGGGGACGGTTTTCCCCAACCTGATCGGGTCGACGTACAGCTTTGCCTAT
>CAZVUZ010000104.1:0-12043 GCA_964630485.1 uncultured Ignavibacteriales bacterium | reverse complement strand
AATTGAGAGAATGAAGGGGCGTAATCTCAATGTATTATACTTGTCCTAACGAAGATCGGTACGGTTTCCAGCGTACTCCGATAACGATCAAAGATGCAACGCGACATACTCCTGTGGCAACTCCGCGACGGCCATCCCACAACTTTTTCAGCCTCTATATAAGCAAAAGCGCTTGACAAGACTTTGTCCCGCCATTATATATCACCTTAGATTGTTATAATTTTCACAATCTATGCACGACTCGATAGCTAAAAGAGACTGACCCACTTATAGTTGGGTACATAGATTAAGGAGAAGTGTATGGCTCTGTTCGAACCGGTTGAAAGCCAGATTACTGCCGAAACCCTCGTGGTCGGCGGCGGCATAGCCGGAATGACAACTGCCATCGAAACCGCCGAGATCAACCGGCAGGTGATCCTCGTGGAACAAAAACCCACGCTCGGCGGGCGGGTGGCGTCCTCTTTCCAGTATTTTCCCAAACTGTGTCCGCCGACCTGCGGCATCGAAATCAACCTCCGGCGCATCCGCGGTAACCAGAATATCCGCGTCCTGACCCTGGCCGAGGTCGAAAAAGTCACCGGTAAACCCGGCGATTTCGAAGTCACTATCAAGCTTTCCCCGCGCTTTGTCAACGAGAAGTGCACCGGTTGCGGCGAATGCGAAAAGGTCTGCGAAATCGAACGCGACAATGACTTCAACTACGGCCTCGACAAGAACAAGGCGATCTATCTGCCGCATGTCATGGCCTACCCGATGCGCTACGTCGTTGATCCGGCTTTCGCCAAAGACGAGCGGATGAAAAAATGCGCCGACGCCTGTGAATATGGCGCCATCGACCTCGACATGGAACCCCGGACCATCACCGCCAAAGTCGGCGCAATAGTCTGGGCCACCGGCTGGAAACCCTATGACGCCACCAAAATCGAGAACCTCGGTTTCGGCAAGATCCCGAACGTGATCACCAACGTCATCATGGAACGCCTGGCCTCGGACAACGGCCCCACCGGCGGCAAGATCCAGCGTCCCTCGGATAAAAAAGAAATTACGAAGATCGGTTTCGTGCAATGCGCCGGTTCCCGCGATGAGAACCACCTGCCCTATTGCTCGACGATTTGCTGTATGGCCTCGATGAAACAGGCCACCTATATCCGCGAGCAATACCCGGAGGCGGAAGTCCACATGTTCTACATCGATGTCCGTTCCCCCGGCCGCTGGGAGGATTTCTACGTTGCCCGCCAAGGGGACGAGAAAATCCATTTCCACCGCGGCAAAGTCGCCCGCATTACCGAGGTCCCGGATTCCGGCAATGTCATCCTCGAAGCCGAAAACACCCTGACCGGCGAAATGACGAGAACGGAAGTCGATATGGCCGTTCTGGCAACCGGCATGGTGCCCAACAACGTCGACAAAATGCCCCCGCTGGACACGATTCTGGACGATTTCGGATTCGTGGCCCCCGACGGCGACAACGGCCTCGTGGCGGTAGGCGTTGCGGCCCGGCCGATCGATGTTTCGGGTTCGGTTCAGGAAGGCACGGGCGCGGCCCTCAAAGCTGTAAACATCGCGAGAAGGAGGTAGCGTCATGGAAACGAAAGTTGGATGCTATATCTGTAAAGGCTGTGACATTGCGAAGTCGATCGATGTTGACAAGCTGATAGAAATCGCGACCGAATCCAAGGCCGTGGTGGCCAAGACCTGCGATGCCCTGTGCACCCAGGCGGGCGTGGACATGATCCGGGCCGATATCGAGAGCGAAGGGCTCGACCGCGTAAGTCTGGCGGCCTGCTCGTTCCGCGTTTTCCCGGAAATGTTCCAGTTCGGCGAGAAGGTCCTCGTCGACCGCGCCAATATGCGCGAACAGGTGGCCTGGTGCCACGAACCCAACGATGAAGATACGCAGATGCTGGCCGAGGATGTGATTCGCATGAGCTGCGCCAAGTTGCGCGCAAGCGAACCGGCCGAGCCGCATATCGAGGAAACCAGCAAAGACATCATGGTCATCGGCGGTGGCATCACCGGAATGACCTCGGCCAAGGCCGCGGCCGACGCCGGCTACAAAGTCGTGTTGGTCGAAAAGCAGGCCGAACTCGGTGGCTGGGCGACCAAATTCGCCAAAGTTTTTCCGAAACACCCGCCGTATACGGAGCTTGAAGATTCGGGATATGAAAAGCTGGCCGCAGAAGTAGAGAGCCACGAGAATATAACCGTCTACAAATCGACTACGGTCGCGCGCACCGCGGGCCAGCCGGGCCAGTTCGAGGTTACCCTCGAAAACGGCAACGGCGGCGGTCAGATTACAATCGGGTCGATCGTCCAGGCAACAGGCTGGAGAGCCTACGATCCCAATAAACTCGGCCATCTTGGTTACGGTCTGACGCCCGACGTCGTGACCAATATCCAGGTGGAAGAAATGTACAAGGCGGGCGAGATCAAGCGTCTCTCGGACGGCAAAGAGCCCGAGAGTGTGGCCTTTATCCAATGCGCCGGCTCGCGCGACCAGGATCACCTGCCGTATTGCTCGGCCGTGTGCTGCCGTGTGTCGCTCAAGCAGGCCATGTACATCCGCGAGAAGTACCCCAATTCCAAGGTGTACATAATTTATAAGGATGTGCGCTCACCTGCCCAGTACGAGATGTTCTATGCCCACGCGCAGAACGATGACGGCATCTTCATGACCAAGGGCGAAATCGGCGAAGTCAAAAAGACCGACGACGGCAAGGTCACAATCGAAGTCACCGACACCCTGCTCGGAGAAGATATTCTCATCGAGGCCGATATGGTCGTGTTGGCCACCGGCATGGTGCCGACCACCAAGGTTGAAGATGCCCCCGAACCGGTCGAGGGTGAAGCACCCGCCGAGGGCGAGGGCAAGGGCGAGACCGACGACGGCAAGAAGGCCGCCGCGTCCGCCGAAGCCGGCGCCAAGATCCTCAACCTGACGTATCGTCAGGGTACCGATCTGCCGACGCTCAAGTACGGTTTCCCGGATTCGCATTTCATCTGCTTCCCGTATGAAACGCGCCGCACGGGCATTTATGTTGCCGGTCCGGTGCGCGCCCCCATGGATATGGCCACCTGCGCCAATGACGCCCATGGTGCGGCCCTTAAGGCCATTCAGGCGGTCGAGGCCGTTGGTGTTGGCAAAGCCGTCCATCCGCGGGCGGGTGATATAAGTTTCCCGGACTTCTTCCTCCAGCGCTGCACGCAGTGTAAACGCTGTACCGAGGAATGCCCGTTCGGGACGCTCGATGAAGACGATAAGGGTACGCCTCAGCCCAATCCGTTCCGCTGTCGTCGGTGTGGTATCTGCCTGGGAGCCTGCCCGGAGAGAATCATCTCCTTCAAGGATTTCAGCATTAACATGATCTCGTCGATGATTAAGTCGATCGATATCCCTGATGAGTTCGACGAAAAACCGCGTATCCTGTGCTTCGTGTGTGAGAACGACGCCATGCCGGCTCTCGACATGGCCGGAATGCACCATCTCAAGTACAACTCCATGGCCCGTATTATCCCGCTGAGGTGTCTCGGTTCGATGAACACGGTGTGGGTCAGCGATGCCCTGGCGAGTGGTTTTGACGGCGTGATCCTGTTCGGCTGTAAGAAGGGTGATGATTACCAGTGTCACTTCGTGCGCGGCAGCGAGTTAGCCAATACCCGCATGGACAATGTGCGGGAGAAGCTGACCCAGTTGGTGCTCGAAGAGGAGCGTGTCGAGCTCCACGAGTTGGCTATCTCCGATTATCATAAAATACCGAAGATCTTTGACGATTTCCTTGAGACGATTGAAGGGGTCGGATTCAATCCGTACAAGGGAATGTAAGTCGCGGATTCGGTTTTCAACTGATGGAAAAGCCTCCCTGAAGAAGGGGGGCTTTTCTATTTTGGGGCTATTTGGGGGCGGAAGCAGCCAGATTGTCGTTCAAGGTCAAGAATTGGGCAACTTCAATGCAATATGGTCATTCTCTTCCGGTTCGCGAACCAACTCACAATCTTCACCTTGTTGAGCCTAAGGTATTGTACCGAAGTTATTTACGAAGACGTTTGGGCAGTTTTCGGGTCGTATCGGGAGCTTGTGCGACGAGTGAAGATAATGAAATTTTTCACATTTTCTGCTTGACTCAAACCGGGGAATTAGTTAAATAATTGATTGATAAAGTGAAATTTTTAACATGGCTAGAAACGGGAGACGGCCGACGGTACATCATTAGGTATAAGAATGGTGACATTGCCGGGGGTAGTCGGCGGGCCCACGTACTTGTCGTTGTAGAAGAAAATTATTAAGATTCTTAAATACTTATCATCCGGTACCTGAGATAAGGAGAGACTATGGCAGACCAACTTCCGAAGACTCCAAAACTTGACGAGCTCGAAAAGGGGCCATGGCCAAGTTTTGTAAAGGAGATCAAAACTGCGGCCAAACGGGGTCCGATGTGCGCGGACCTTTTGGGGCAGTTGGAGCAATCGTACAACGAGAAAATCGGTCACTGGAAGCATGGTGGCATTGTCGGTGTTATGGGTTACGGCGGCGGCGTAATTGGCCGTTACAGTGACCTTCCTGAAGAGTACCCCGGCATATCCCACTTCCATACGATGCGTATCAATCAGCCGGCGGGATGGTTTTACAAGACCGACGCCCTGCGCAAGATCTGTGACATCTGGGAGAAGCGCGGTTCCGGTTTAACGAACATGCACGGTTCCACCGGCGACATCATTTTGCTCGGTACCACGACCGATCAGCTGGAGCCGACCTTCGCCGACCTGGCCAAGATCGACTTCGATATAGGCGGTTCCGGTTCCGACCTCAGAACCCCGAGCTGCTGCTGCGGTATGGCTCGCTGTGAATGGGCCTGCTACGACACGATGGCTCTCACGCATGAGCTGACGATGCATTACCAGGACGAACTGCACCGTCCGGCCTTCCCGTACAAGTTCAAATTCAAGATGTCCGGTTGCCCGAATGACTGTGTTGCTTCGATTGCCCGCAGTGACCTGTCGATCATCGGCACCTGGCGTGACGCTATTCAGGTCGACCAGGATGCGGTTCGCGAATATGCCGACCGCGGCATGGACATCAATTCTGACGTAGTCAACAACTGCCCCGGCAAGTGCATGGAGTTCGACGGCAAGGAACTTCATATCGATAACAGCTTCTGTGTTCGCTGCATGCACTGCATCAACGTCATGCCGAAGGCCCTGAGGCCCGGCAAGGACCGTGGCGCGACCCTGCTTATCGGTGCGAAGGCTCCGATCATTGAAGGCGCTTTGCTTTCGTCGGTGCTCGTTCCCTTCCAGAAGATTGAACCGCCCTATACCGAGATCAAAGACCTTATTGACAGGATCTGGGATCTCTGGGCCGAAGAGGGTAAGAACCGCGAGCGCGTCGGTGAGTTCATCCAGCGTGTCGGTATGGGGAACTTCCTCGATGAGATCGGTGTGGAGCCGTGTGCCGAAATGGTTGCCCACCCGCGTGAAAACCCCTATGTCTTCTATGAGGACTACTTCGAAGAGGACGGCGAAGAGGAAGAAGAGGGCTAAAGGGTCCTTTGAGAGCGAAAAAACGTATTAAATTATAGAGGTTGGTTATGGCAGATGTACAAGAACGGCGGACAGATTTTGGCCCGCCACATTACGAACAATTCTTGCCACCGATAATAAAAGAAAACTACGGCAAGTGGAAGTACCACGAGGTTCTCAAGCCGGGCGTCATGGTACACGTCTCCGAGACCGGAGCCGAGCTTTTCACCGTGCGCGCCGCATCGGGGCGTCTGATTGCCATCGACAAGATCCGCAACTACTGCGATCTGGCCGACAAATACTGTGACGGATATTTCCGTTTCACGAGTCGCCACAATGTCGAGTTCCTGCTTTCCGATAAGGACAAGGTTGATCCGCTTATCGCCGACCTGGCCGCTATCGGTCACCCTATTGGGGGTATCGGCAATTCCATCACCAGTATCGTCCACACCCAGGGCTGGGTACACTGCCATTCGGCGGCCACCGACGCCTCCGGTCTGGTCAAGTGTGTTATGGACGATCTTTTCGAGTATTTCTCGGAAATGAAGTTGCCGGGCAAACTGCGTATTGCTTTGGCGTGCTGCCTGAATATGTGCGGCGCCGTGCATTGCTCGGATATCGCTATCCTCGGTGTGCACCGTCGTCCCCCGCGGATCGATCACGAGAACCTGCGCAAGGTTTGTGAAATCCCGAACGTCAGCTCCTCCTGCCCGACGGCGGCCATTCGGCCGGCCACGGTTAACGGCAACCCGTCCGTCGAGGTCCTTGAAGAGCGTTGCATGTTCTGCGCCAACTGTTACACGGTTTGTCCGGCGATGCCGCTGAACGATCCGCTTAACGATGGTGTTTCGATCTGGCTCGGCGGCAAGGTTTCCAATGCCCGCACCGAACCGATGTTCTCGAAGCTGGCGATTCCGTTCATCCCGAACAATCCGCCGCGCTGGCCGGAAGTTACTACGGCGATCAGGAGTATCGTCGAACTGTGGGCCGAGAACGCCAACAAGTACGAACGTATGGGAGAGTGGATCAACCGCATCGGCTGGCCCAAGTTCTTCAAGATGTCCGGCCTTGAATTTGAGAAGGCGCATATCGACGACTTTAAACATGCCGGTCTGACGTTTAAGCGTTCGACTCATTTAACCTTCTAAGAGGTGTTATTTTGGCTAAGACCGTTGACGAAGTAGCAGAAGCCATGTTCAACATGGTTAAAGATGCTACCGGACAGAAGAAGCTAAAACCCATGGATCTTACCAAGGCCATGAAAGAAGTCTTTGGTGACGAAGTGGATAAGAAACTCTGTAAGGAAGCTATTAAGCAGCTGATCAACTCCGGGAGATGTGTTTATACATATTTCGGAGGCAGTTTCATCGAGCTTCCTCACAGAGAGGGCGCTGCGAACGATTAGTACCCGGCGCCTCGGGTTTTAATATGGTTTCTCGCATACCGCGACTTTTGATTGCCGGCCTGGCCGGTGATTCGGGGAAAACTATAGCCAGTCTGAGCCTTCTGGCGGCTTGCCGCCAGAAGGGGCTGGCTATGTCCGTTTTTAAGAAGGGACCGGATTATATCGATGCTGCCTGGTTAACCGAAATATCCGGCAGCACCTGTCGTAACCTCGACACCTTTATGGTTGGGGAAGAGGCCGTCAAACGCCGCTTCGCGCGCCATGCCGGGGGGACGAATCTGGCCCTGATTGAAGGCAATCGCGGTATTTTCGACGGTAAGGACGTCGACGGCACGCATAGCACGGCATCTCTTGCGAAGTTGCTGGGTGCTCCGGTGGTGCTGGTGGTGGATGCCACCAAGGCTACACGCACTCTGGCGGCTCTTGTACACGGGTGCATAAGCTTTGATCCGCAGCTTCGCATCGGCGGTATAATTCTCAATCGCGTGGCCGGCGCCAGGCACGAAAAAGTGGCCAGCCAGGCCATCGAGCGTTATTGCGACCGGCCGGTGTTGGGGGTTATCCCGAAGCTGGCGGTCACGGGCAGCGTTATCCCGGGTCGTCACCTGGGGCTTGTTACACCTGCGGAGTACACCTCCGACGGCAAACTGGTGACAACGTTGCAGGAATTAGCCGCCAATCACCTTGACGTGGACCGCATTTTGGAACTGGCGAAGAGTGTAGTAGGGATTGAGATCCCGGATGGTGAGAAGAAACCGGCGCCGACAGCTCGGGCCCGTATTGGGTATTTCCGGGATTCGGTGTTTACGTTTTACTATCCCGAAAACCTCGAGGCCCTTGAGGCTGAGGGGGCCGAACTGGTCGCCCTGGATTCAATGGCGGACAAAGGTTTGCCGGGGGATCTCGACGGCCTGTACATAGGGGGAGGTTTTCCCGAAACCCAGGCCGAGCTTCTGGTGAAAAACCGGCCGATGATGGATTCGGTCAGACGGGCCGCCGAGAGTGGCATGCCCGTTTATGCCGAGTGCGGCGGTTTGATCTATCTTTCGAGATCACTTGAACACGAAGGCACTGTGTATCCGATGGCTGGTATTTTCCCGGTGGATCTTACCATGAAACGCAAGCCGGTCGGTCATGGTTATGCCGAGTTCGAAGCTGACGGCGACAATCCGTTCTTTGAGCCTGGTACGCTGATTCGGGGACACGAATTCCATTACACCGGGCCGAAAGAGTTTTCGGGGGAAGGGAGTTGCCTGAAGGTGAGCACCGGTGTCGGTCTCGGTAACGGCCGCGACGGCCTGTTGTTTAATTCGACGGTAGGCTCTTATATACATATTCATGCCGATGGTGCCCCTGACTGGGCGCCGCGCTTCGTGGCGGCGGCCGCGAAGTATGGCCGATCACATACCGGCGTCGAACCGGGCCTTCCCGATGGCCAAAATGGGGACGGCGGCAGTGATTCGATGCCGCAGGCTCTGATGGTGGCCGGAGGTGCGGATGTGATTTGACGGCATCGCCGCACTCGTTCGGAAGCCGGCGACGCGGATTAAAGAAAGCAAGAACATTTAACAGAGAACAAGGCTGTTGGATAAGTGAAAGCGATTGACTGTAGATGCCAGCGCGGCCACTAAATCGGCGGCATAATGAACTTCAACAGGAAAGTGGCAACATGGCTAAGGTAGTCAAGAAGAAGAAGAGAGGTCTGAGAGGGGCGTCCTCCGGCAGTTCCGGAATGGAGACGTCGCCGCTAAGACCAAAGCTTGTGCCCAAACGCGCTCCCTGCGGAGCGGAGGGTTGCCCGAACCACAACCATATTCGGCCAATGCTGATGACCATCTCAAAGGCCGAGGATCTCGGGAAATCTTATGAGCAGGCTTTCACGGAGGCGTGGAATATTTTTGCTCAGACAACCCCCTTCATGTCCGTGTGCGGTCGGGTCTGTCCGCATCCCTGCGAGACGGCCTGCAATCGGAAGGGCAAAGACGGCGCGGTTGGTATCAACAACGTCGAGCGCTATATTGGCGATTTCGGCCTGGAGAAGAAACTGACGCCGCCGATGCTTAGTGATGAGAAGAGGGCGGAGAAGGTGGCCGTGATCGGCAGCGGTCCGGCGGGCCTGTCCTGCGCCTACCACCTCGCCCGCCGGGGTTACCCCGTGACGGTTTTCGAGGCTTTCCCAAAATCCGGCGGCATGCTCCGCTACGGGATTCCCGACTATCGCCTGCCCCAGGACATCCTTGACGGTGAGATCCAGCGTATCCTCGACATGGGCGTGGAGCTCAAGCTCAACACCATGGTCGGCAAGGACATTCCCTACGGCGATTTGCAAAACGACTACAAGGCCATTTTCATCGGCCTCGGCGCTCACAAGGGCCTGATGCTTCGCGTTGAGGGCGAGGACGCGCCGAATGTTTTCACCGGCACCGATTTCCTCCACAAGGTGAATATGGGTGAATCTGTCGATGTCGGCGACAATGTCGTCGTGATCGGCGGGGGTGACACCGCTATCGATGCCGCCCGCGTGGCCCGTCGGCTCGGCGCCAACGCCACCATCCTGTACCGTCGGACCAAGACCGAGATGCCGGCCATCGACGAGGAAATCATCGGCGCCGAGGAGGAAGGTGTCAAAATAGAATTTCTGGCCGCGCCGATCGAGATTTATAAAGACGGTGACAAGGCCACCGGCATGAAATGCCAGCGCATGGAACTGGGCGAGCCCGACAGTTCCGGTCGTCGCCGGCCGGTACCGATCGAGGGTGACACCTTTGACCTTGACTGCAGCACCCTCATCGCCGCTATCAGCCAACAGCCTGATTTCACCGGTTTTGAGTCCTTTATCGAGGGCAAAGACTGGTTCAAGGTCGACGATAAGTTCCAGACCCCGGAAGACAACACCTATTGTGGTGGTGACAACGTGAATCTCGGCCTCGTGATTGATGCTATCTTCCACGGCCGCCGGGCCGCCGAGTCCATCCACGAAAAGGTTACCGGCGAATCTCCGGCTGCCGAGTCCAAGGCCGAAATCATGCGGTTGGAAAAGATGGCGCACACGTACTACGAGGGTTCGGAACCGGCCAAAGCAACCGAGATCGAGGTTGAAGAGCGCCTCAAGAGCCTTACCGCCGAAATCAAGGCGGCTCTCACCGAGGAAGATGCTATCAAGGAATCCAAACGGTGCATGAGTTGTGGTCTCTGCTTCGACTGCGGCACGTGCTGGAGCCTGTGTCAGGACAGCGCCGTGGTCAAGCCTCTTGAGAGAGGTGGCCCAACCGCCGGCGGTCCCGACTACAAGTTCAAGCTGGATTTCTGCAACGGTTGTAAAAAATGTGCGGAAAACTGCCCCTGCGGCTACATCGAGATGCATTAAGTTACGTGTTGAACCAGAGCAAATAACTGACTGACTGAAATACTAAGTTACTATTGGAGGTAACAAATGGCGATTTTTGAACACGGTGACCTGAAGATTGAGGTCGATGAAGATGGTTTCATGATGGAACCGGAAGAATGGAACGAAGACATTGCCAAAGCCCTGGCCACCACCGAAGGCGTGGATGACCTCAGCGAAGAGCACTGGAAGCTGGTCCACTACCTGAGAGATTACTATCTCAAGTTTGGTATCGCTCCCATGATCCGCAAGCTCTGCAAAGAGACCGGCTTCCCGCTGAAGAAGGTTTATGAGCTGTTCCCGTCCGGCCCGGCCAAGGGCGCCTGCAAAGTTGCCGGCCTGGCCAAGCCGACCGGTTGCGTGTAAGACCGTCTGACAAGACAGCACGATCTATAAAAAGGCCGTCGGGGTTTCGATCCCGGCGGCCTTTTCGTTTGGTTCTGTTGGCAGGCGAGGATATCCGGGTCGTCTTTCAGGAAATGGTCAATCTGCGATGGTAACCTTGCCTTCGCCGAGACTTCTTGAGCCGTGCGCATTGGGCACAACTTGCTGCCGGTCGGCCGATGGGTGCGGTGTCTGCAGGTGAGTCGTTAGTGATTATCCTATAATTGATTAGGATCATATTGGTGGCCTTCCGAAGATCATTTGCCAACCTTGCAAAGTTACTTATTTCACAAAATAACTGTTGACTCGCGGGCGTAAACGCATAACTTGTAATGCGAAAGACTACCGACTTTGTGAAAGATTTAACTATCTGGGCGGGCCGGTAAACTACAATTAATTCAGTATATGGGCCGGTGTGAGGGTAGTATGCTCGAAGACCTCCTGGTGCAAAAGAAGGCCGAAGTGGTTGCGGGGTGGCGTCGCCGCATCATGGAAACCTACCCGGCCGATACGACCAAGTTCCTCAAAGATACCCGCGATCGGTTCGGTAATCCTGTGGGGCATAACATCACCCAGGAGACCGAGGTCCTTTTCGATTTACTCCTTGGCGAGGCCGACGAACAGGCCATCGATCGATCCCTTGACAGTATCATCAAAATCAGGACGGTGCAGGAGTTTTCACCGGCCCAGGCGGTGGGTTTTGTCTATTTGCTTAAGGGCGTTATTAGGGAGACTCTGGCGGAAGAGCTTAAGGACACGACCCTGTATCCGGAACTCCTGGCTTTTGAGGGCCGGATTGACGGTCTGACGCTGATGGCATTCGATAGTTATGCGCGTTGTCTGAAGGCTATCGCGGATCTCCGGGTGGAGGCCGACAAGCGGCGCCACGCCAAGCTGGTCGAGCGATTGTCAACAGCCAACCCCCCGAACGGGGATAGCGAACCGGAAAAAGACGAGTTGTGACAGGTATTCATGCATAAGGAAGACGGTGGTTTATGAACGTTTTTCTCTCACTAGTGGCGGTTGGGGTCCTCATCTTGCTGGCCTGGTTTGGTGTCGGGTCGGCAGGCCTGAACTACCTCTCTTGAATTTTTCTTCTGCATTTGGATCGTCAGGGTTTACATCCGGATGATACTTCCGAGCTAAATTTCGGTAAGCCTTCTTGATTTCGTCCTGGCTGGCATTTTTGCTGACACCTAACGCCTGGTAATAGTCTCGATATTGCATAAATAATTCCTTCTTCTTAATCCAACCTATTCATTTTAAGAGCAAATTATTTGAAAAACATTAGATTATTGATTTCGTTCGTTATTAAGCATAAGGCTTTTCCATCTAAATGAAAAGAGGTCATG
>CAZVUZ010000103.1:0-12155 GCA_964630485.1 uncultured Ignavibacteriales bacterium | reverse complement strand
CAGCAGAATCTCCGCAAAAAGTTCGTCGCGGCCGGCGAGGCCAATCGCATTGTCCGCGAGGATGTTGACCATTTCTACTCGGGCACGGTCGAAAAGGACCTGAGGCCCGTTTTCCAGCAGGGCGTGGCGGTAACCCAGAACATGGCGCGTGAGGCTCTGCAGAAATTCTATGACAAGAACGGCGTGGAGTTAACCGAAGACCAGCGCTCCGGCCTGGAACAACTCGTTTCCAAGCTCATTGCCAAGGCCTCATTCGAGCCACTGCGGGATCTCGCGGGGATCCTTGGCCAGTCGGCCGATCAAAAACCAATAATCTCTGAGATTTTCAAGGGCCGGCGCCACGTAGGATAGCGTTCGCGCATCCCGGACCGGTATCCTCAGGGCAGATTAATCAGGGGACGGCACTTTCATGGCAAATTCTCCTTCGTCAAGACAACTTTATCATCGCGCTTGCCGGGTTATGCCGGCCGGGGTCAGCTCACCGGTACGCGCCTTCGGCGCTGTCGGCGGTGAACCACGTTTTATTGACCGCGCCCAGGGACCCTTCCTTTTCGACGTCGGCGGCAACACCTACCTCGACTTCTGCTGTTCCTGGGGACCATTGATTCTCGGTCATGCGCACCCGGATGTCGTCTCGGCCGTACAAAAACAGGCCGCGCGCGGAATGACCTACGGCGCGTGCACCGAAGTCGAACTGGAACTGGCCGAGTTCCTGGTCAGCCGCATCGAGCCCATCGAACAAATTCGCTTCGTCTCTTCCGGCACCGAAGCCGTCATGTCGGCCATAAGGCTGGCCCGCGGCGTGACCGGCAAGAACCTTATACTGAAATTCGCCGGCTGTTATCACGGCCATGTCGACTCGCTCCTGGTACAGGCCGGATCGGGCCTGGCAACTTTCGGGCATCCTTCCTCAGACGGTGTGCCGCCGGATGTGGTAAAAAACACGGCGGTGTTGCCGCTCAATGACGAGGAGGCTCTGGAAGGATTCTTCAACGAGCGAGGCAAGGACCTTGCGGCGGTTATTATCGAAGGTATCCCCGCCAACAACGGCCTTCTGGTCCAGCGTCCCGAATATATGCGGCTCCTTCGCGCCCTGACCGAGCAACACGGGGTGCTGCTGATTCTCGACGAAGTGATCACGGGCTTTCGTATCGGTTTCGAGGGTGCCGCCGGTTACTACGGCATCATGCCCGATCTCATCACCTACGGTAAAATAATCGGCGGCGGCATGCCCGTGGGTGCCCTGGCCGGACCGCGCGATATCATGGAGAAACTGGCGCCACTCGGTTCCGTGTACCAGGCCGGGACCCTTTCGGGCAATCCGGTGGCGATGGCGGCCGGGCTGGCAACGGTGAAACTCCTGGCCGACGAACAGGTTCATGCCACTCTCGAAGAGCGCAACCGCCGTTTTGTCTCGGATATCATGAGCCGGCTCGACCACAGCAGTGTCAATATCGCCGGCGTGGGCAGTATTTTCTGGATCACCTTCCAACGCGACCTGCCACGGGCCGCGCATGAGATCGACCCCGACGGCATCGGGCACTACAACCGCATGCATCCCCGGGTACTCGATCGGGGCCTTTACCTGCCGCCCTCGGGTTACGAGGTTTGCTTTTTGTCCACGGCCCATACCGAGGAAATGCTCGCCGAGGCAGCCGAAAGCCTGGCGGACTTACTTAAAGAGGAGGCGCACGAATGGGCACAGACATGAGCGAAAGTCGTTTCATCCGGGCCTGCTACGGCCACAACAGCGGTCGCATCCCCCAGTGGATGATGCGGCAGGCGGGACGCTTTTTACCCGAATACAGGGCCGTGCGCGAAAGGGTTTCGTTTTCCGAACTCTGCCGCACTCCGGAGTTAATACTCGAGGTCGTCCGCCAACCACTGGTGCGTTTCGATTTCGACGCCGCCATACTGTTCTCGGACATCCTGACCATGCTCGAGCCCATGGGCGTCACCTTCGATTTCGCCGAGGGCGGCCCCCGGCTGGATAATCCCTTCGACAGCCCCGACGATATCGCCCGGCTCCAGGACTGCGACGTCGAGAAGGACCTGCCCTTCGTATACGACGCCATCCGTCTCATCAAACGCGAGATACCAGAGAAGC
Organism: uncultured Ignavibacteriales bacterium; assembly: GCA_964630485.1. Lineage (GTDB taxonomy): Bacteria > Zixibacteria > MSB-5A5 > GN15 > FEB-12 > JAJRTA01. The sequence continues at coordinate 10,048 of CAZVUZ010000103.1, read as the reverse complement.
CGCTGATCGGTTTCATCGGTTCGCCGATAACCCTGGCCTGCTATCTCATCGAAGGCGGCGGCTCAAAGACCTTCAACAAAGCGAAACGCTTTATCCATGAACACCCTAAAGCCGCCGAGCGTCTCTTCGAACGCCTGGCCGACACCTCCGCCCGCTACCTCGCGGCGCAGGCCGAAGCCGGTTGCGACGCCGTCCAGGTTTTCGACAGCTGGGGCGGCATCCTCTCCGGGCCGGATTATCAACGCTGGTCAATTCCGTACCTGAACCGTATCTTTGCATCCCTGAAAGGATCCTCGATCCCCCGAATACTCTTCGTCAACAACCTGGCCCCCTATGCCCACCTGATGCGCGATATCGACTGCGAGGTGATCGGGGTCGATTTCCGCATGGATCTTGCGTCGGCCTTCGAACAGATCCCGGACAAGGCCATTCAGGGCAATCTGAATCCGTCGGCTCTTTATGGATCCCCGGCCGAGGTTGCCGCCGAGACGCGCCGGGTACTCGACGCCGTGGCGGCCCCGGAGAGGTTCATCTTCAATCTCGGCCACGGTATCCAGCCTGAAACCCCCATCGATGCCGTCGAGGCCATGGTCGAAACGGTTCGCAGCCACAAGGTCCCGGTATGCCTCTAAGCTCGCCAAAGAAATCCGTTTCGGTGGAGTTGTTGAAAAAATACGACCGCCCGGGACCGCGCTACACCAGCTATCCGACCGCCCCCAACTGGACCGAGGACGTGGGGCCGAAAGATTATGAAGACTCCCTGCGGGCGGCAAGCGCCAATGAAACCGACCCGCTTTCGCTTTACCTGCACATACCGTTTTGCCGCCGTCGCTGTTACTACTGCGGTTGCAATACCTGTGTCGTGAAAGAGCGCGACGCCGTCACCACCTACCTCAAGGCGTTGCACACCGAAATAGATCGCGTTAGCGACCTGCTCGCGCCGCGCCGACGGGTCGGCCAGCTTCACCTGGGCGGCGGGACGCCGACGTACCTTACTATTGACGAATTGTCATCTTTGTTCGACAGGATCGGTGATCGCTTCGAGTTCACGCCGAATTGCGAGAAGTCGATGGAGGTGGACCCTCGCGTCACCACCGACGAACAACTGACATTCCTGCACGAACGCGGCTTCAATCGCATATCCTTCGGCGTGCAGGATCTCGACCCCGAGGTGCAGAAAGCAATCGGCCGGATACAGCCAACCGATCTCGTTACCGCCAAACTCGAACATGTGCGCCGGCTCGGTTTTGAGGGAGTGAATTTCGACCTCATATACGGCCTGCCGCGCCAGCGAATCGACAAGTTCGCACACACCATTGACGAGGTCGTGCGCCTGAGACCCGACCGGATAGCTCTCTACTCGTTTGCCTTTTTACCCCAGCGGATGGCTCACCAGATGAAACTCCCCAAGGAGGATCTTCCCGATCTTAACACCAAATTCGGGCTCTTCGCCATGGCTCTCGAGAGACTGACCGCCGCCGGCTACAGACAGATCGGCATGGACCACTTCGCCTTACCCGAGGATGAATTGACGAAGGCTCAGAAGGACGGCCGGTTGCATCGTAATTTCATGGGCTATACGGTACAGAGCACGCCGGATATGGTCGGGCTGGGCATGTCTTCTATTGGATACATCGACGACTCGTTTTTCCAGAACATATCGTCGGTCGGGGATTACTCAAAAACAATTGCCGGTGGTTCTCTGGCTACCTATCGCGGCCTCCGGCTGAAGCCGGACGACCTGATACGCAATTACGTTATCGAATCCCTCATGTGCAATTTCGAGGTCTCTTTCAAGGCCGTATCCGAACGTTTTGACATAGAGTACCAAAGTTACTTCGCCGAGGAACACAGCCGTCTGAGCGAATTCGTCGATGACGAATTGCTGTTCTGTCACGACAACGGCATGGCGGTAACGCCGCCCGGACGGACCTTCGTCCGCAATATAGCTATGACGTTCGACACCTACCTGCCTAAAGATCCGAAGCGCTCGGGACCCAACTTCTCGAGGACAATATGAGGCCGCGCCATGAGTGAAAAGAAAGCCTGCGCCATTTTGCTCAACATGGGAGGCCCGTCAAGCACGGCCGAGATCCCCGGGTACCTTTTCAATATATTCAGCGACCGGGCCATTATCCGACTGCCCGGCGGCAGGCTGTTCCAGAAACCGTTTGCGCGTATGATTTCGAAATTACGCTCGAAGAAAGTCCAGGCCCACTATGACCTCATCGGGGGCGGCTCGCCGCTTTTGAAATGGACCGGCAGGCAGGCGAAACACGTCGCCGACGGACTTTCTGACCACTTCGATGAGTTCAGTGTCTATCTCGGTATGCGCTACTCGGAGCCTTCAATCCCGAAGGCCGTCAGCGAGGCGTTGGCCGACGGATACCGCAAGATTATCCTCTGCCCGCTCTATCCGCAATACAGCAAGGCGACAACGGGATCTTCATTTTTGGTGGCGGATGAAGCCCTCGAAGGTGTTTCCGACGCTACGGTGTTAAAGATCTCCGACTTCCACCGCCACCCGGACTACATCGAACTCATGCGGGTCTACATCCGCGACAACTGCCCGCCGGAGAATACCCTGCTGTTCTCCGCGCACTCGATTCCGCAGAAGTTCGTCGATGAGGGCGACCCCTATGTCGACCAGGTGCGGGAAACGGCCCGCCTCGCCGCCGACGGCCGCGAGTACTTCGTCTCTTTTCAAAGCCGCTCCGGACCGGTGACCTGGGTCGGCCCCGACACCATCGAGGAAACCCGCCGCCTCCTGACGGAGCGCCTTGGCGATCTCTTTCTCGTCCCTATCAGTTTCGTAAGTGATCACATCGAGACTCTTTACGAAATCGATATCGAGTTGAAAGATCTCCTCGGTGCCGAGCTGGGCGCACGACTGAAACGGATGCCCATGTTCAACGACGATGCGCGTTTTGGCGCCATGCTGGCCAATCTGATAAAAGAAACCTTCGAGAGCTATGCCGCAGTATGATGCTGTCATAATCGGGGGCGGTATTTCCGGCCTCTCGGCCCTGCATTACCTCCGCCGCCTGAACCCGACCATGTCGGTCCGCCTGTTCGAGGCCGACAACCGACTCGGGGGAACCATCGGCACCGACCATATCGACGGCTACAGCCTCGACTGGGGCCCCAATGGGTTCCTCGACCGCGAACCACTCACTCTCGAACTGTGTGACGAACTCGGACTCACCGACTCGCTGGAGCGGGCCAACCCGAGCGTCCAGAAGAGATTTATTGTCAGGGACTCGAAGCTCCGGGAGATACCTCTCTCCCCCGTCAGGTTCATGACCTCCGGCGTACTCAGCCTGCCCGGCCGCCTGCGCATCCTCATAGAACCGTTCACACGGCCCAATCGCGATACCGACGATGAGTCGATATATTCCTTCGCGAAGCGACACATGGGCACCCAGGCCGCCGATTATCTTATCCAACCGATGGTGTCCGGGATCTACGGCGGCATCGCCGACCGGCTGTCATTGGCCTCCTGCTTTCCGATAATGCGCGAGATGGAGGCCGAGCACGGCTCCCTGATCAAGGCCATGATCGCACGCAAGAAGAAGAACAAGGCCAGGGGTAAATCCGGCGGCCCGTCCGGACCCTCGGGCTGGCTGACAAGTTTCCACGGCGGTCTTTATGTACTAATTGAGCGCCTCGAGCAATTGTACCGGGATGACATTGTCAGAAGCGCCGCGGTGGCACAGGTGATCAAATCCGTGGACGGCTACGAAGTTGTGATGCAGTCGGGGCAGCGCCTGAGTGCGAAAAACGTGGTCATGGCCACGCCGTCGTTTAATGCCATGGATTTGGTCGCATCGCTCTCGCCGGATTTATCGAAGGCGCTATCGGCTATACCCTATGCCCCCATTGCAGTGGTCTGCCTCGGGTTCAAGAAGAGCGACGTCTGGCATCCGCTCGACGGGTTCGGGTTCCTCGTGCCGCAAAAGGAAAATCGCACCATACTCGGTTCCATCTGGACCTCCTCGATTTTCGCCGATCGTGCTCCCGAGGGCGAGGTGCAGTTGCGTACCATGGTCGGCGGCGACGGCGATCATGCCAGCGCCGCTTTGCCCGACGATCAGCTCTTTGACATTGTCCATGCCGATCTTAAGGGCATTCTGGGACGGCTGGGAAAGCCTACCATGAAAAAAATCTACCGCTGGCAAAAGGGTATTCCCCAGTATGTCATCGGCCACGCCCGGACATTGTCCGATATTGAGCGTGAGCTGGGTCATTTCGCGGGCCTTTATGTCGCGGGAAATGCCTACCACGGCATTGGTCTGAACGATTGCGTCAAGCAGGCCCGCGCCGTCGCTGACAGGATCACCGCCCCCCTCTCAGCCTAACTGATTGTCCCAAAGATTCTTAATATTTCCATCTAAAATCACCAGAATGCTATTTCCCCAAAAAAAAGGAACAAAAAAGCTAAAAAACGTGTTGACATTCAAGTCGAAACTGACGATAGTGTCGAAAATGACACTAGTGTCACAAGAGGACCTTTGGAATGCAGACAAATGGTATGCACGGAAGCCCCAAGAAGCCTACGCGCCAACAGCGAAGTTTCGGTAAAACACGCCGGAAGCTGATGTCGGCCGCGAAGTCTATTATGGCCGAGAAAGGTTTGTCGGCAACGACCGTGGATGAGATTGCCGAGCGGGCCGATGTTGGTCGCGGCAGTTTCTATTACCATTTTGATGCCAAAGACGACTTGATTCGGCATACTATCGAAGATCTTCTCGATGAACTCACCGAGAAGATGTCTGATCAGTGTGCCAATCTTGAAGAGATCGACACCGTACTCGATGCCATGATTAACGCCCACATTGAGTTTTTCAGCAATCGCTGGGAGGATTTCGTTTTATATAACCAGGGGAGTGCTGAATTGGCTTTGAATGAGGGTTATGACGGGCTGGAGACGCCTTTCCTGAAATACCTGAACTGCATCGAGGATCTGATTGAAGGGGCTATCCGGCAGCAGGTATCCAAAGTGCGGCTTCGGCGTCTGGCCTGCGCCATCGCCGGATTTATTTCCGGATATTATTCCTTCGCCAGTGTGGCATCCGAAGAACACAACGTCGACGAGTCGTTTATGTCCCTGAGGAGCGCTTTCGTAGCCAGCCTTTCGCGCTTTATTAAGGAGGCGCTGCCTGATGAGCAGCGAGGCACGTGAAAGCGTTCATCTGTCGCCAGAAATGTTCGGTGTTTAAGGAGATACCACCCGGACGTTAGGGAAGACGGCTTCAGGTCAGGACCTGAATCACGTATCCCGGGAGTCTTGCAAGAGACTCGGATCGGATAACGATAAACCAGAGAAAATCCCGAAAGTGCCTTGATACGCGGTGGGGAGGTGTCTCCGCCGGAGTCTCAGGCGTCAAACGTACGCTCTTAGAATATGGAGACGTGTGAAGTGAAATCTACATTTCCCACAAGGGAAGCCTCGAGCGAGGCCGTAATCCGGATTGCGGCGAGTGAGAAACTGGTCCCATTCAGTGCCGAAGAAATTACCGCCGCGTGGGGGCTGGCATGCAGTTTTGACATTCGCGATTGCAGTCCCGATAAAATCCGTGACGCCGGCGAGATCAGACGCTTCGTATACGAACTTTGCGACCTGATCGAAATGAAGCGCTTCGGCGATTGTGTGGTGGTGAATTTCGGGGAGGACGAGCGCGTTGCGGGCTATTCCATGACGCAGTTGATTGAGACTTCGCTGATTTCCGCCCACTTCGCCAATGCCAGCAACACGACTTATCTCGACGTCTTCAGCTGCAAGCCTTATGACCCCACGGCGGTAGAGGAGTTTGCGACCCGGTTCTTCGGCGGTTCCGGTTGCACCACGCACGTGAACCTGAGGCGATAGCCATGTATCGTATACGTACAGCAGGAGATATCGAAGAATGCAAGGCGCTCTGGAAGAAGCTCATGCCGACGGAGCTCGTCTCTGACTTGTGGGAAGTGCGTGCCTGCTTCCATGATCAGTATCGACATCGACCACACTTCGTGATAGCGGAAGAAGATGGTCGAGTGATCGGTTTCCTGCCGCTCAGCTGGAACGAGGAAACCGGCCAATTCAATTACTTCCCCGGAGAAACCTGGGAAGGGAAAACCTGGCTGGAGCAGAATCGAATAATCGTTTCAGATTCCAGGATACTTGACGATATGCTTGCGAGCCTGGAGAGGCCCTACCATCTCCGCTATCTCAGGAAAGAAGGGCAATGGAATTCCATGCTGGATCGCGTCGACGAAGTTGGCTTCCTGTTTCTACCGGAGCAGTACGGTTTCGATACGCAAAAGTACCTGGCCGCTTTTTCCCACAAGTCGGCTAAGAGACTCCGGAAGGAACTCGCCGGCTGGGATACGCATAGAGTAGAGTGGCGATTCAACCGTATGGAAGATTTCGAAGTCCTGTGTCAGATGAACCGGAGCAGGTTCGGCCGGTTGTCTTATTTCGACGACGAGCGTTTCCTGAAGAGCTTCAGGTCGCTGGTACATCTGCTGCACGACAGGGACTGGCTTCGAGTTGTTACGGTTCTGGTTGACGGCGAAGCGGCGGCTGTCGATATAGGCAGCATTTACAGCAGTATGCTGACTATGCTTGCAGGAGGGACAAATGAGAATTTCCCCGGCATAGCCAAGCTTATCAACATGCACCATATCAGTTCTGCCTGCCAGGAACACCTCGAAAGCGTTGATTTCCTGTGTGGTGATTTCAACTGGAAGACGCTCTTTCACCTCACTCCGATGCCTCTTTATGTGCTTGATGGCACGGATCGAGCAAGTCTCTTTCCAGTGAATCACGTCATTGCCGGCTATCACCAGCAGCCGGACATGCGCGGCGGGACCAATGTCTGACAATCGTACTCTCGTAGTCGGTACGACACCGGACTACATAGCGTATATCGACCGGTCGTTTCCGGGCCGGGCGCTGTTTGTCACCGATGGCGTCCAACGAGGATGCGCCGCCGAGTCGCCGCCGAACGAGGCCTCCGAGATTGTATGTGATTTACTCGACACCGCCGGTACTCTGGAATCAATCAGCGCACATCTTCGGCGACATCGACAATCCCTGAACGGGGTGGCCTGCTATGATTGCGAGTGGTTGACTCTGGCGGCGGAGATTTCGATGCATTTTGCTCAACGGTTCCCGTCAGCCGAATCGGTGCGGCTTGCGCGAAACAAGCTCCTGACGAAACAACGGTGGACCGCATGCGGGGTTCGCTGTCCAATTTCCGAGTTGGTGCACGACGGCCTGCAGGCTGCCGGGTTCACCAAGAAACTCTGCCGGGGTGCGGTCTTGAAACCTCTGACAGGCAGCGGCAGCGAACTGACGTTTCGGTGTGACAGCAGTCACGATGCCGCGCGTGCTTTCGCAATTATACGCGAGGGCCTGCGGTTGAGATCAGGCTCTCCCCTGTTCGCAGAAGAAGCGAGCACCGCCGGCTCTCCAGAAAACGAACCGGCCGTGCTGGTGGAGGAGTTCATTTTCGGCCGGGAATTCAGCGCTGATTTCATCGTCCGTGACTCCGAGGTCACTATAATTCGAGTGGCAAAGAAGTATCGCGGCGAGGGATTGCCGTTCGGGACGACCCTGGCCTATGAAGTCCCGGCCCGTCTTCCGGGATGGCTCCCTATCGAGTCACTGCGCGAACTGCTATACGAAGCGGCAACGGCGTTGGGTCTGTCACGAGCCCTCTGCATGGTGGATTTCGTCATCAGCCGTGAAGAGGTGGTGTTCCTTGAATTGACACCCCGGATCGGCGGAGATTGCCTGCCGCCTCTGGTGAAAAAATGTTCCGGGCTCGACACTATCGGATTGGCTCTCGACTTCGCCACCGACCGGAACCAGGACATTCCTCAATTTGATCAATGGCAGAAAAATATCGGTTTTCGCCTGTTCGCGCCCCACAGCGGAGTACTGACCGGGATTGACACGAGTGCCCTAAAGAGCGACACCCGGGTGAAGGAGATCTTTGTCAAGCGGCGAGAGGGCCATGTTGTGGTAATGCCGCCGGAGAACTATGACTCCTGGCTGCTAGGACACGTGATTTTCTCAATCGCGGAAGATGACGATGTCACTGCCCAAGTGGAATATCTTCGGGATAATATCAAGATCAGTATGGAACCTTACTATGAGTACGAAATCTCCGACATTGACCCTGCACGCCCTTGAGCTGGCAGGCCAGCATCCCCCCAGACTTGACGAGAAGGAACTCCAGGCCTTCGTACGGTCATTCCTTGATCGTCGTGATCATTTTCTGAATCTTTCCCGGGCCGCGGGGTCGCCATTATACGTTATTGACACCGACAATCTCGCACACAAGGCACGCCGGTTTCGCGAGAGTTTCGAATCCGCCTTCGGCAATATCAGGATTTACTACGCCCTGAAGAGTAACAGCCACCCGCTCATTGCAAAAACACTGATCCGTGAGGGAGTGGGACTGGATGTGTCCAGCGGTTTGGAGTTGCAACTCGCCCTGGAGTGCGGCGCCGAGGACATCGTGTTCAGTGGTCCCGGAAAGCGGCCAACGGAACTTGCACTTGCCCTGGACCACGCCCGACAGGTTACGGTTCTTCTCGACAGCTTTTCCGAGCTCGCCATGCTTGATGAGATGGCTTCGAAGCGAAGGATCGAGCTTGTTGCCGGGGTGCGACTCACCCCCGAGAAATCCGGGACATGGCGGGAATTCGGTCTTCCCCCCGGGCAACTGGACGAGTTCTTCGAGCGCGCGGAGTCTTGCCGGAATGTCAGGCTCCGGGGTCTGCAGTTTCACATAAGCTGGAACCTCAGCCCCGAGGCACAGATTGCCTTTATCGCCACCCTGGGCGCAGTGTTACACGACCTCCCTGAAAGACACCGGGCACAGATAGACTTCATCGACATCGGTGGCGGCTTCTGGCCCGAGGAAGGTGAGTGGCTGCAGCCTGCGGCGACACCCCACGGCATGATTCTCTCCGCCCTGGGTGATCCCCTTTCGCACGGTCGCGAACACTACCGACGCCCGGCATGCAGTATTGAAGAGTTCGCCTCCCGCCTGGCGCAGGCGTTCGCACAATATCTACCGGATGATGTCCGGTGTAATATCTGTACCGAGCCCGGCCGCTGGTTGTGCAACGATGCTATGCACATCCTGCTGACCGTGGTCGATCGGAAGTCCTCGGAGGTAGTTATCACCGACGGCGGTACCAATGCGATCGGCTGGGAACGCTTCGAAACCGATTATTTCCCCGTCATCAACCTCTCTCGCCCTGACGTCAGGGAACGTGAGTGTCTGGTGGCGGGGTCTCTCTGTACGCCTCACGACCTCTGGGGCTACAGCTACTTCGGGGAGGATATTCAGAGGGGAGATATCCTCCTCATACCCAATCAGGGAGCCTATACATACAGCCTGCGACAGGAATTCATTAAACCGCTGCCGACCTTCGCGACACTGGGTATCCTCCGGTCCGATCGCACTGGACGACAGACGAATAACGAACCACACAATGACTGAATACCCACATTGGGACTAAGTAAATCTATTGAAAGGTGTTTCAATGAAACGGTCAAGAAAACCCAGAACCTGCCCGCGTTGTGCCGGCAGAGACATTGCCCTCCAGGACAGCATGGACGGAGTAAACTACTACGTTTGTACTGACTGCGACTTCGAATTCGAAGTCTCAGGATCTCGTTCCAGCGATCGTGATGAGGACTACTGCCAGGACATTGAATTCGACCCCGAAACCTCTGAAGAGGAATGGGAGCAATAGTATAGAGACACTCTGACGATGTACACAGCTGGCGGGATGATTCGATTATCCCGCCGGCTGTCTGCAATGATCTGTCCTTTTGAGCCGGTCTCCCGCAGTGTCCCCGGCATGACGTCTCCAATACTCATTCATAGTCACCTGATTACGTGGCAGCTCCGGACTCAGCACACCGATGATATACGAAATCACCGGCGTGCCAGACGACGTGAGTGCCTGAATCCTGTCTTATCTTCCAACTCACCGTTTGACATAAGTCCGGGTTCCTGCGTATAGTTGGTTACAGGCAATCAAC
>CAZVUZ010000102.1:0-12202 GCA_964630485.1 uncultured Ignavibacteriales bacterium | reverse complement strand
CGCAAAACCGCCTTAAGTATCTCCTGGCTTTTCCCGACAAATATGAACTCGGCCAGTCATATGTGGGCCTACAGAGCCTTTATCATATTGTCAATTCCGACGATCGTTTTCTTGCCGAGCGCGCCTTTGCGATTGATCGCGACGCCGAAGAAATAATGCGCCGCGAGGGCATACCGCTGTTCTCGCTGGAGACCTCGCGCCCCGCCCGCGAATTCGACGCCATCGGTTTTACAATGACCTACGAGTTGGTTTTTACCAACGTCCTGGCCATGCTCGATCTGGCAGGGATCCCTCTGCGCTCGAAGGACCGTTCGGACGATGACCCGATTATTCTTGCCGGGGGGCCGGCAGTATATAGTCCCGAGCCGATTGCGCCCTTTATCGACGGCATTTTCATCGGTGACGGGGAAGAGGGCTTGCCCGAGATCCTCTCCATCCTGTATGAACTAAAGGGCCGCCCTCGGTCCGAGAAACTGGAGCAACTGGTACGGCGGGTCGAGTCGCTTTATGTGCCGATTTTCTACGATGAGGCGCACCGCCCCACGGAGTCCTTTGCGCCGGCCGAGATTAAAGCGCGGCTTTGCCGGGAGTTGAAACCCGAGTTTTATCCCTCCCAGCCGATTGTGCCGCTGATCGATACCGTTCACGATCACCTGGGCGTGGAGATAATGCGCGGCTGTCCCCGGGGCTGCCGTTTCTGCCAGGCCGGTCCCATGTATCGGCCGATACGGGTTCGCTCGCAGGCCGATATCCTGCACCAGATTGAAACCCAGTTGACGGCCAGTGGCTACCAGGCAGTATCCCTGATGTCGCTCTCGTCTTCGGATTATCCGGAGATCGACAGTCTCGCCACGACCCTTGCCCGGCGTCTGGCCGATCGCCGCATTTCGATATCACTGCCGGCCCTGCGGCCGGGTACGATAGGTCCCGCCCTGCTCGATGCCGCCAGTACGGTGCGCAAGTCCGGGCTGACGCTGGCGCCCGAGGCCGGCACCGAGCGCCTGCGGCTGTTCATCCGGAAGGACTTTCCCGATTCCGCCGTCTTCGACTCCGTGCGCATCGCTTTCGACCGGGGCTGGACGACAATAAAGCTCTATTTCATGGTGGGGCTGCCGACCGAAACCGAGGAAGACCTGCTGGGGATACTGACGCTCATTGAGCGTATTTATCAGATCAGCCGCGAGTACTCCGGTAAGAATAACATCAACGTCACCCTGTCGCCGTTCATGCCCAAACCGCATACGCCCTTCCAGTGGGACGAGATCGTGCCCCAGGGCGAAGTCCTGAGAAGGATACAGCTCATCAAGCGCAAGAACCGGGTCCGGTCGGTGAATTTCAAATACCACACGACCGAGTCGACCGTTCTCCAGGGCATCATCGGCCGGGGCAGTCGCGAGATAGCCGACGTAATCGAAACGGTATTCCGGCAGGGCGGAAGGTTCGACGGCTGGAGCGAAGATTTCAATGCGGACAACTGGTTCGCGGCCTTCGAAAAGCACGGCATCGACGTCGCCGAGCGTATGAAGCCGATACCCTTTGAAGCCGATTTACCCTGGGGCCACATTCGCAAGGGCGTCTCGACCGAGCACCTGATGCAGGAACGCAAACGAACGGCCCGGCAGTTAAAGGACTTCGAGCCTCGCTTCGTCAGCGCGAATAGGACCGGGGATGTCTCGCAACCTTCGATGCAGTTCGGGCGGGGTAAGAAGAAAGTGCCCTCCCGCAATACCGCCGCCGCGCCGACCAAAAACCGCCTCCGCATCAAGTGGGGTAAGAGCGCGCGCCTGCGATACATGTCACATCTGGACAATATGCGGTTGATGGAACGGTCGATCCGTCGCGGTCGCCTGCCGGTAGCCTTCAGCCAGGGGTATAATCCGAGTATGAAACTCTCGTTCGGTCCGCCGCTGCCGCTCGGGTTTACGTCAGAGTCGGAGTTTGCCGATATCACCCTCGATACTCCTTTCATGCCATATATGCTGGAATCCCTCAAAAAGTCTCTGCCCCCGGGGCTGGAAATCTACGAGGCCCAACTGGTTTACGGCAAATCGCAGTCGCTGTCGGCCGGGCTCAATCGCGTCCTGTACACGCTGCCTGCGGAGGGATTGGAGGGCCATGACAACATTGCGGCCGCGATCGAGGAGTTTATGAGTAAGGACGAGGTGATTGTCGAGCGCGAAGGAAAGTCGGGGACAAAACAAGTTGACCTGCGTGCCTGTGTCTATGATCTTAAGCTCGATGGCGGCCTTTTGGCTATGACGCTTGGAGTCGGGGACGGGGGGTATGTCCGCCCTACCGAGGTCTTTGACCTGTTGCTTGCCGATTCCGGCGAGGTAACCGTGTCATGGCCGTTCCACCGCAAAAACATGTTTCGGCAGGAGAGTGACGGCCGCATCGTATCGGCCCTGGATCTGTAATTTGTTATGAACGACGGTAAGAAAGAAAAACCATCCCGTAAGTATGATCCGGTAAGGGCGGCGGCTCTGGAGGCCCTGGTTTTGATCGAGCAGGGGGAACAGACCGACAACGCCGTCAGATCGGTGATATCCGGTCGCGGATTTCGGCCTATCGACCACCGTTTCATTCTCCAGTTGGTCAACGGCACGACCAAGATGCGCCGGCGCCTTGACCACGAAATCAAGTTCTACCTGGCCCGCCCCTCGACGGAATTGCCCATCAAACTGATGAACATCCTCCGCCTGGGATTTTACCAGATCCGTTTCACCGATCGTATCCCCGATGCGGCGGCGGTGAGTGAATCGGTGAATTTGGCGCACCGCATGACCGACCGCCCCCGGGCCAACCTGGTGAATGCCGTCCTGAGAGCCTGTATCCGTGAGCCCGGCAAGGTGCGGTTTGTAAGCCGGGAGGATGACCCGGTGAAGTACCTCGGTGACTATTACAGCTATCCCGACTACTTCGTCGAGTACTGCCTTCGCGAATTCGGTTTAGATGACACCGAGAAGATGCTCGTCGCGAGCAACCTGGCTCCCCACGTTACCTATCGGGTGAACTACCTCAAGGGGAAACCGGATGAGGTGGCCCGGATCCTTCAGGACAACGGTGTCGAGTTTTCCTACGGCAAATACCTGCCCGAGTTTATTCATATCGAAGAGGGCGGTTTGCCGCTGGAGGCGGAATTGATCCAGACCGGCAAGGTCTTCGTGCAGGATGAGTCGGCCGGTTTGCCGGTGCGGTTGCTCAACCCCCGTCCGAACACGAATGTCATTGACCTGACGGCGGCCCCGGGCGGGAAAACGACGTATATTGCCATTCGCATGCGTAACCGGGGCCGGGTGACGGCGCTGGATAAGTCGCACGCGCGCCTCGAAACCCTGGTTCAGAACGCCCAGCGACTGGGGGTCAAGATCATTTCTCCCGTTGCCAGCGACATGATGGATTTTGAGACCGGGCAGTTCGACCGGGTGTTGCTCGATCCGCCGTGCACGGGATGGGGGACGGCCGGGAAGAACTCCGACCTGCGCTGGGCCAAGACCCCGGAGGACATTAAGAATCTTGCGAAAATCCAGAGCCGTATGATCGACAAGGCGGCCCGCCTGGTTAAACCGGGGGGAGTCATGGTGTACTCCACATGCACCATTATCCGCGATGAGAACGACCAGGTTGTGGAGGAATTCCTGCTGCGCCACAAAGAGTTCGAACTGGACTCGGCCTCGGAGTTCTTCGATGAGGCCCTCGTGTCCGAACGCGGTTTCGTCAAAACCTACCCGGCCATGGATAAGATGGACGGAGCTTTCTGCGCCCGGCTTAAGCGTAAGCTGTAAATCGCGGCGGCCGGCGGCCAGTTTAAACTTGTCTTGACAATTCGCCCCCGATATAATTTATCCTAATATGTCACGAATACACGGTCCATCCGTCGGCGCGCGCCGACGCCAGAATGTCGGTTTCCTCTCGGGTCCGTTGCCCTATGGATCCCTGAAACGAAAGATCATCCTGTGGGGGATAGTGCCCCTGGCAATTCTCCTTGTGCTTTACGTTATTGTGGATGATGTCGTAATGCCGACTGTAACTCGCCACGGCGAGGAATTTACCCTGCCGGATGTCACCGAGCAGGATATGGTCGAGGCTCGCCTGACGCTTGTCGATCTGAATCTCAAATACGAAGTTGCGGCGGAAGAGTTTTCGCCGGGGCGACCGGTGGGCACGATTATCAGCCAGTTCCCCATAGGCGGCACCAAGGTGAAAGAGGGCCGGACGATCAAGTTCGTGATTTCCAAGGGACAAAAGCAGGTAACGATTCCCTATGTGGCCGGTCTTTCGGTCCGCCAGGCGCGCCTTGATATCGAAACCGCCGGGTTGGAGCTGGGTGATATTGCCTGGGCTTTCTCCGACACTCTCCCCGAAAAAGTCGTGGTTTTTTCGTATCCTGCCGGCGGCACCGAGGTCATGATCGGGTCGGAGGTGGCGCTTATGGTCAACCGCGGCCGCTCGGCCGATTTTACCTACGTGCCCAGAGTCAGCGGTCTGACCCTCAGCGAGGCACTGGTGCGGCTCGATGATAAATTCCTCAAACCGGGCGTTATCAGTTATCGTCTTGATGATTCCTATCTGCCCGAAACGGTGTTGGAACAGTCGGAGACGGAGGGGACCGAGGTCGAGAACGGCACGGAGATTGATCTCGTGGTCAGCTCCACCGAATAGAAACCCTAGTCGCCGCACGGTTTTCTTAAACGCACACGAATCGCATTGCTATGACAACATCACCGATTATTGACATCGAAAAGGTCACTCTCAACCAGCCCATGGTTTCGGTTGTGGCGAAAATGTACAGCCGCGAAGTGGTCGAGAAAACCATCGTCGAGAAAATTACCTATCTCTCCGACGGCCGCCGCGTCAAGGGATACATCGCGCGCCCGACGCAGGCGGGGACCTTCCCCGTATTGCTCTGGAATCGCGGCGGCACCGGTGATCGCGGCGCGCTTGACGAATTGCGGGCGCATTTGATCCTCGCCTCCACGGCGGTGTGGGGCTATGTCGTTCTGGCCACGCAATACCGGGGGAATATGGGCGGCGATGGGCAGGAGGAATGGGGTTGCAGTGATGTCGCCGATTCCCTGAACCTGCTGGAGGTGGCGAAGCACGTTCCCCAGGCGGATCTCTCGCGCGTGGGGATCGAGGGCGCCAGCCGGGGGGGCATGACGACCTATTGCGCCCTCCGCCTGCACCGCGATTTCAAATGTGCCATCGTCCATGCCGCCATCACCGACGTTTTCGATCTTGTCGAAAAGAGCGAACGTTTCTCGAACTTCCTTGACGAGAGATTCATCGACTTGTCGCCTGATGAACGTCGGGCCGAATACGCCGAGCGTTCGGCCGTGTATTTTGCTGATAAGCTTCCCCGCGAGGTTCCGATCCTGCTTTTGCACGGCACCGAAGACAAAGTTATTCCGCTTGATCAGTCGGTTGCAATGGCCCGCGAATTGTCCCGGGTCGGCATCGAACACGAGCTGGTGACGCTCGCGGGCGGGGGACATCATGCCCACAAGGACGGCAGTTATGTCGAGATGGACCGCCATCGCCACGACTGGCTCAGCCGTTATTTGGCCTGAGGCAACGAGTTCCAAAAGACCTTCCCACTCGAAATGAACAAGGGTGTCTATACTAGTATATATACTAGTATAGACATCGAAGGTGTATTCACATACCGTATTGTTATTCAACAACTTAAGATATGACGTAACCTACCGTATGTTAGTATATATACTAACATACGGCATCTTGAAGTATAAAGTAGTTGTTATTGGGACCGATCCAGTATATATACAGAGATATATGTAGGGTTTATTAAACTACCCTTCGTGATGAGGTCTGCAAGATGGTTACAGTCGATGACAGGCTAGAGATAGCTCAGCAGGAGATTGAGACATACTTCGATGGTCTTCCCAAGAAGACCTTTGTGCGAGCTGATCTCAAAGACGTTCTCAATAAGTTTAGGGATGTTTGGAGATTGACTTCCACTTGTGGAAGAGAGGTGTTCATACGATTTCTGAGAGAGAAATCGCGGCTAATTGAGCACCGGCTTGACTTTCCAAATGGTCGCAGAATTCTTTTTACCTGGGGGGAAGCGCCTCTTTGGCAAGTTCTTATGGCACTTGATTCGCGAGTGTACGCATGTCATTACTCGGCGATGTTTTTGCACAATCTAACGGTTCAAATTCCGAAGACACTGTATTTCAATATCGAGCAGACTCCGAAACGATCCCAGGGTGGAGACCTCAGTCAAGAACGAATAGATATGGCGTTTAATCGTGCGCAGAGGCTCTCAAAGAATATCGCTGAGTATGGCGGTTATCGGCTTTGCCTCTTAAACGGTAAGAATACTGGTGATCTCGGTGTATCTGAAGTAGTGTCCGAAGACGAAGCCATCGTTAGAGTGACTAACATTGAACGAACGCTCATAGATATTGCTGTTCGGCCTGCCTATGCTGGTGGGGTCGAGCAAGTATTGCAGGCTTATCAACTTGCCAGGGATAAGGCATCGATTAATCGAATTGTTGCCACACTCAAAAAGCTCGACTACGTCTATCCGTACCACCAAACCATCGGATTCTATTTGGAGCATGCCGGGGGGTACAATCTGCGCGCTCTCAACTTGCTCCGGGACATTGATCAACCCTTTGATTTCTACCTTGCTCACGGTATGAAGGACAAATCCTACGATCGGAACTGGCGCCTATACTATCCCGCAGGCCTCAAGTCTCATGCATAAAGCGACAACATATTCGAAATAGAAACTGAATGGTTTCAATTCCGTGCCAGGAACGACCGTTGATTGCACTGAGAAGAAGTCCTGCTGATGAAAGTCCTCCCAGTCCGTGACTTTGAGCAACAACGACAAAGGAACTCTCTTAGCTTCAAAGACACTTCTGATAAGCGCGTTGTTATCCTCCGATGCGATATCGATGTTGAATGCTTCTACTGTAGTGTAGATGTCGAAGAAATCACGTGCACGTGGTGATGCACTACTTATTCTCATTTGGTTGGAGTATTCAGGCATCTGCTGACAGATAGCCCGGAGCTTCTCAATCACTATTAGCTCAGGTGTATAGACATAGAGTGTTAAACCATCAAGCTCGCGCGTATTGACGGTCTTGCAGTACTCGAATTTGCTAATATCAATAGATAAGACTCTGTGTTGTCGCGGTCCTAAGACGAGAGCCTGTCGTCGTTGTGCCTCTATGTCGATCTTTTCGGCGAGTTCCAATTCGATTACCTTGAATTCCACTTTATATCCGCCCCAGCAACGGTCTTGATCCGGTCTACGCTTGGTTGGTCTTTGAGCGAATTTGAAGTCGAATATGTGATATCCATTCTCTCGGAAGGTTTGAGTGAGCGTAGCCTCGATTCTTCGCTCGATTGTGGGTAGGTCGGATTCCGCGAATTCACCCTCCATTGAAAAGTCGACGTCGAGCGAAGCTCGATTGGCGATTCCGTACACAATGTCAAGGGCGTTGCCGCCTTTGAGAACCAAATTGTCCAACAAGAAGTCGTCTGAGAACATCGCCATGATGGCGATCTTTTTCAGCTTGGTGTAGTTGTCGAGTTCCATGTTCCTCTTTGTCGTGCCCCGAACTCTAACCTTAATAGTTATTCTAAGGTAATACAACAACAATTCGCCTATGACCCAATGAGGTTGCCACGTTCTTGCCCCGGGCGATGTCCGCAGGGCGGAATAGCAACGGGTGCAATCGTTTAAGCTCTTGGGTATGTCACTTCTACCTGCGGGCCCCGAGCTCCGTCCGATCATGACAAATCGCTTGCCAAGCGGCTCGTTTTTCATATATTAGAAGGCTTGTTTTCAGCCCGGAAGGATTTTGTCCGTGGCCCGTGGCCTGACATAATCCCGACGGCAAAGGTGAAGAACGGCCGGTTTCCGGCCTTTAGCTATTGGGATTTATTGCGTTTTGTTCGGCAGTCTGTCTGACAAACTCGAAGGTGTACTGAAGAAGCTTCGCGGCGCCGGGAAGCTCTCGGAGAAGAATATCCGTGACTCCATGCGCGAGGTCCGCCGGGCTCTTCTCGAAGCCGATGTCAACTACAAGGTCGCCCGTGATTTCATCAAGGCGGTTGAGGAGAAGGCTATCGGCGCCGAAGTGTTGGAGTCGATAGATCCCGGCCAGCAGGTGGTCAAGATTGTTCATGACGAACTGGTGAACCTGCTCGGCGGTGAAGCCGAACCCCTGGCCCCGATTGACAAAAGCCCGACCGTCTATCTCGTATGCGGTTTACAGGGCTCCGGCAAAACCACCCTGACGGCCAAGCTGGCGTTGCAGGCCAAACGCAAGAACAAGAAAGCGATGGTCGTGGCGGCCGATATCTATCGCCCGGCGGCCGTCAAGCAGCTCAAGGTCCTTGCCGACCAGGTCTCGGTCGAACATTTTTTCGTGGCCGGCGCCAAGCCGCCGGAAATCTGTCGCCAGGCGTTAAAATACGCCGAGAAGAACTTTATTGACCTGGTGATTGTTGATACTGCCGGTCGGTTGCATGTCGACGACGAGCT
This sequence comes from uncultured Ignavibacteriales bacterium, assembly GCA_964630485.1. Lineage (GTDB taxonomy): Bacteria > Zixibacteria > MSB-5A5 > GN15 > FEB-12 > JAJRTA01. The sequence goes on along the minus strand of CAZVUZ010000102.1, from coordinate 3,681 downwards.
GATGGTCGAACTCGAAGAAATCAAAACCGCCGTAAGCCCGTCGGAAGTGCTCCTGGTGGCCGACGCCATGACCGGCCAGGATGCCGTGAAGGTTGCCGACGAGTTCCACAAGCGCCTGGATATTACCGGCGTGGTTCTCTCCAAGCTTGATGGTGACGCCCGTGGTGGTGCGGCGCTCTCGATTCGATCGGTGACCGGCTGCCCGATAAAAATGGCCTCAGTGGGCGAGAAGCTCAGTGAACTCGAGCCGTTCCATCCCGATCGCATGGCGTCGCGCATTCTCGGGATGGGGGACATTGTTTCCCTGGTCGAGAAGGCGCAGGAGAATATCGATGTCGAAAAAGCCGAAGAGATGCAGGAGAAACTGCTCAAGGCCCAGTTCGATTTCGAGGACTTCCTGGATCAGATGGCCCAGCTCAAGAAAATGGGGCCGCTCGAGTCCCTGGTGGGAATGATACCGGGAGTCGGGAAGGCCTTCAAGAATGTACAAATCGACGAGAACGCCATGGAACGTATGGTGGCGATCATAAAGTCGATGACGGTGTACGAGAGACGCAACCCGACCATGATCGACGGCTCGCGCAAGAAGCGCATCGCCCGCGGTTCGGGGAATTCCGTGCAATCCGTCAACCAGCTGCTCAAGCAGTTTTTTGGTATGCAGAAGATGTTTCAAAATATGAGTAAGAAGAAATTCAAAGGACTGCCGAAGGGTATGATGCCTTTTGGCCTTTGATGAACTAAAGAAACGGAGGATTGGTTGGCAGTTCATGTAAGACTTCGGAGAATGGGCGCCAAGAAACAGGCTTTCTATCGCATCGTGGCCGCAGACTCGCGTCGGGCCCGTGACGGCCGTTTTCTGGAAACACTTGGTACCTATAACCCGATTACCAAACCCGCTGAGATCAAGCTTCACGAGGACAAATTGACCAAGTGGCTGGATCAAGGTGCTATTCCCAGTGATACGGTTGGCTCGCTCCTGACTCAGGTTGGGTTCATCGAGAAGTACGAGAAACAGAAAAAGGGCGAAGACGTTTCCGAGATTACCGTGAAGACGACGATCAAGGAGCGCCCCAAGAAGACTCGGAAGATGAAGAAGGCAGCAATCAAGATCGAGGAAGAAGCGAAAGCCAAGAAGGTCGAGGAAGAGGCCGAGGCTAAGAGAATCGCCGCTGAGAAAGCGAAGAAGGCCGCTGAGGAAGCGGAGGCCAAGAAAGCCGCCGAAGCCGAAGCTGAGTCCGCCGAGAAGGCCGACGATAAGCCTGCCGATGGCGCTGCCGAGGACGCCCCGCCGGAATCCTGATGCAGAAACCTGTCCTGCCGAGGCCGCTCCGGCGGTCTTGCTGAGTATTGCTTATGTTACGATTCCTGTCCCGGAACCGAAAAGCTGAAAGGAATTTCGCCATGAAGGACTTTGTTGAAAACATCGTCAGACATCTGGTTGATAATCCGGATCAGATCAATGTAACGGAGATTGAAGGAACTCGAACTACGGTTTACGAACTGCGGGTAGCACAGGGCGATTTAGGTAAGGTAATCGGTAAACAGGGACAGACCGCGAAGTCTATCAGGACCCTCCTGTCGGCCGCGGCCGCCCGTCAGGGTAAACGAGCCGTTCTGGAGATACTGGAATAGTTGGACTACCCGGATGACTTGATCACCATCGGCAAGCTGGGCCGTCCCCGGGGACTCAAGGGCGATATTTTCGTCACCCCCGCGACGGATTATCCCGAGCGTTTTGCCGAGATGGAAGCGGTCTTCGTGAAGGACCGCGAGGGTTGGGTGAAGATGACCGTGACCGGGGCGCAATTCGTGTCGGGCCGGCCGGTGTTCCACTTCGAAGGCGTCGATACGCCCGAAGGGGCCGCCCGCTTAACCAATCGCGATCTGGCCGTGCCGCGCGACGAACTGGTCGAACTGCCCGAGGGAACCTGGTTCATCTTCGACCTCGTTGATTGTGAGGTCTTTGAGGCGGACACCGGGCAACGGATCGGGACGCTGACGGATGTCGAGCAATACCCGGCCAACGATGTTTACATCGTTACCCTGACCTCGGGCGAGAAATTGCAGGTGCCGGTGGTCAGACAGTATGTCGAGAGTGTTGACGTTGAAAACAAGCGCATTGAAATCAACACTGCCGGGTTGATTGAAAAAAGAGAAGACTGAGGCCGAATGGACGGCCAATGAAATTTGAAATAATAACGCTTTTCCCGGATTACTTTTCGCTGTCGATAAGGCAGTCGTTGCCGGGCAAGGCCCTTGAGAAGAAGCTCTTTGAAATCGATATAATCGATCTTCGCGATTACGCGACCGATCGTCACCGCACCGTTGACGACCAGCCCTTCGGGGGCGGCGGCGGCATGGTGATGAAGGTCGAGCCGCTGGATAGGTGCCTTCAGGCGCTGGGTTACCGGCGTCGGGGTGACGAGACCGGCGACAAAAATGCCGGACGTATTTTGCTCACCACGGCCGCGGGCGCACCGTTTCGCCAGGATTTGGCGATCGAGTATTCGCTGTGCGAGAGGCTGACGATCATCTGTGGACATTACCTCGGTGTCGACGAACGCATTCTGGAGCTGTTCGACATCGAGGAAGTCTCCATCGGTGACTACATCCTCTCCGGAGGTGAACCCGCCGCGGCGGTGATGGTGGATGCCATCGTGAGGTTGATCCCGGGGTTTATGGGTAATTTCGAATCGGCCCTGGGAGACTCGCATATGGAAGGACTTTTGGGAGCGCCCTGCTATACCCGCCCGGCGGACTATGACGGGCACCCGGTTCCGGAGACGCTGATGTCCGGCAACCATCGCGAGATCGAGAAGTTTCGGCGGCGTCAGGCTATTTTGAAATGCGCCGCCAACCGGCCGGATTTACTGACAACGGCCGACCTCAGCGATGAGGAATTGAAGATTGTTGATGATGCAAATGAGAATGCTGATATAGATTGACCAGAGAAAGGAACGGACAATGAAACGTATAGCCCAAATTGAAAAGCGATATATCCGGGAGGATCTCCCGGTGTTCCGGACGGGCGATACGGTGCGCGTACATTACAGGATCAAAGAAGGCGATAAGGAGAGGATCCAGGTTTTCCAGGGTGACGTCATCTGTCGTCGCGGCGGTGGTACGGCCGAGTCCTTCACTGTTCGCAAGATTTCCTCCGGCATCGGTGTCGAGAGGATCTTTCCTGTGCACTCACCCAATATCGCCAGGATCGAGCGTATCCGGGCCGGGCAGGTTCGTCGTAAGCGCCTTTATTACCTGCGCGAACTGACCGGTAAGTCGGCCCGCATCAAAGAAGAAATCATCGATACCAAGAAGGCCAAGGCCAACAAGGCGGCTGCGAAGAAGGCCGCCGCGAAGGTCGATACCAAGGCCGAGAAGGTTGACACGACGGCGGCCGAGGTAGACACCACGGCTGTGAAGGCTGTCGACGAGAAGAAGGCTGAAGAATAAAGCTTTCGTTCTTAGCGATTATTCAGGGCGTCCCTTTTGGGGGACGCCTTTTTTTGTGCCGGGTGGTAGACTCCTGCGCTTCGGTGCCCCATCCGCTTGCGGTGGGATCTTCCCGGGTTCCGGTGCCCCGCCTCTTTAGAGGTGGGAACTTCCCGCAGGTCGACTACGCCCTGTACGACCGGTGCCCCATCCCCTTGGGGTGGAATCCTTTCGTTACAACTCAAGCGC
>CAZVUZ010000101.1:0-12261 GCA_964630485.1 uncultured Ignavibacteriales bacterium | reverse complement strand
GATCTCACTGCTCTTGGCGGTGTTGCTGTTTTCGATCTCCTGTAGTAGTTCGCCAATATGCGACAGTTTGCTTTCCGTCTGCTCCACCTGAGAGCGGGACTCGACTGACTCGATCTGCAGTTTGGAAACGTGTTCGAGGGTTGCCGAGGCGTCGGTTTCCAGTTGTTCGAGGTGTGTCTGCGTCTGCGTAATGTCGGCAATGAGGTGTTCTTTCTGGGTGCTCAATTCGGTGCAATCAAGCCCCAGGGAGTACTGACGGTGGCGGAGTTTTTCCAGGCGGTCATTGATATCCCGGCGGCTCTTGTCGATGCGGGCCAGTTCGCTCTCGAGAGTGCGCCGCTGATAGTCCGTCTCATCACGGTTTTTCTGCACCCCGGCGATTCCTTCGGCGAGGGACTCAAGCTCTCCGACAAGACTGCTCGACTCCGCCCGGTTCGCGGCCAGCGACGCCGTCGTCATGCTTTTCTCATTGTTGATGCCGGTGAGCTTCTCGTTCAGTTCTTCGATCAGCTGTTCCTGCTCGGCGACCTTTTCGCGGCGGCGGAAAAGCGGGAACTGGTCGTCGGAACCGCCTGCTATCATGTTTTTCCCGTAGAGGATACCTTCGGTCGAGACGGCCGTGAAGCCGTAGGGGAGACGTTCGAGGATTTCGGACGGATCTGACTTGGCGTCAAAAACCGCCGTCCTCGCCAGCACTGCCTGCATCAGGGGGCGCAGGTTTTCTTCGGTCGAAACAAAACCGTCCAGCCAGCCGACGAATTCGGGGCGATCGATTTCGGGGCGTTTAACTACCGGGTTGATAGTGCCGCTGTCGGGGACGAGGATTCCCACCCGCCCGAGACTCTCGGTCTTGAGATAGCCGACAATGTCTTCGGCCGTCTTGCGATTGTCGCAAATCACGAACCCGGCCATGTTGCCGAGGGCGGCCTCGACGGCGATCTCAAGGCCTTCCACGGGAACGAATTTTTCCGCCACGGTGCCGGCGATGCCGGGCCAGCGCTCTCTGACCTCCATCAGCGACACCACCCCCGACTCGTAGCCTTCGTAGTGGACGATCATGTCTTCCAGAAGGTTCTTGCGGGCCTGGCAGGCTTCGATTGCCGCCGTCACGTTGGAGGCTTCAAGGGTAAGTCCCTCGCCGTGTTCGATCAGCCGTTCGATTTCGCGGTTGACTTCTCCCTGCCGGCTCTCGGCCGCAGTGCGCTTATCGTTCAGGCCGGCAATGTCGCCGGCGAGTTTCTGCAATTGCTCGCCAAGTTGCCCGCTCTGTTGGCGATTGATCTCGGTCTGCCGTTCCAATTCGGTCCGGTTTTCTTCCAGTTCCGTCTGCTGACGCCGGAGATTATCATCTTCGGTCTTGCCCGAGGACAGTCTGCCCTCGAGTTCGATCAGCTTCTGGTTTTCTTCGCTTTTATTCGAACGGAAGGCCAGCAACTTGCGGTCGGCTTCGGCCTGGGCGTTTTCCGCATCGATGAGCTTCGTCTGCAGGTCGTCGTGTTCCCGGCGTTCCTTCTCCAGGTTCTGCTCGAGTTGCAGGACCTGTTCCCTCAGGATGGCGGCCCGTGATTTCAGGCCTTCGATGTCGTTGCGGTTGCGCTCAATCAGATTCTTGGCGTTGGAGCGCTTTTCCACGAGGATGGATATCTCGCGTTCAAGTGAGTGTGCCTTCTCGGACGCTTCAAAGACCTCATTCGAAATCTCGGTCAGGTCACGGTCGAGGTCGAGTTGCTCTCTGCGGTCGCCCTCGAGCTGTGAGGTGAGGGAACTGAGACTCGTTTCCTGCTCGGTCCTCCGGTCTGAGAGCGAGTCCTGCTCGGCCCGCATCTCGCGTTTCTCGTTATCGATCTGGTGTATCCGCGTGGCGCTCAGGCAGAGTTCCCAGTTGCGGATTTCCTCGACGACATCCTGGTACCGCTGAGCCTTCTTCTGCTGTCGGTTGAGCGAGCGCACCTGGGTTTGCACCTCGGCGTAGATGTCGCGCAGGCGCAGGAGATCCTGCTCGGTAGCCTCGAGTTTGCGTAACGCGGCCCGTTTGCGCTGCTTGTACTTGGTGATCCCCGCCGCTTCTTCGAACAAAAGCCGCCGCTCTTCCGCTTTGTCGGAAATGACGGCGTCGATCATGTCATGCTGAATGACCGAATAAGAATGGGCGCCGACACCGGTATCGAAAAACAGGTCGTGGATATCTTTAAGACGACAGGGAACCTTGTTCAGCAGGTACTCGCTTTCGCCGCTCCGGAACAGCCGGCGGGTTACCTGGACCTCGGTGTACTCGATCGGCAGGACGCCGCGATTGTTGACCAGGGTCAGGGTTACCTCGGACATGCCCAGGGGCTTCATGTCGCGGGTGCCGTTGAATATCACCTCTTCCATCTTGCTGCCGCGCAGCAGGGTGACCTTCTGCTCTCCGAGAACCCACCTGAGGGCGTCGAGAATGTTGGTCTTGCCGCAGCCGTTGGGGCCGACAATAGCCGTTATCCCGCTCGAAAACTGAACCTTCGTTTTATTTGCAAAGGACTTGAATCCCAGGATGTCTAAGCACTTTAAATACACCGTTCCTCCGGTTCCTGTCTAATTGCTGTTGGGGACATATCCGCGACCGGTCGCCGACTTGAGTGTCTCCAGGGTCTGTAATAGTGAGCGGTAAATGTTCCGCTCATCGCGCAGGTACTTGGTCTTGATCTCAAGATTGTAGTACGGATCGCCCAGGTGATTTCCCCGCCCGATGCGAATGGCCGCGGGGAAACTGAGCAGGATACTCGATGTAAAAGTGGACGACTGCAGGTTAAGGTCCAGCAGGACGTCGAACCTGTAATCCTGGAGCATCTTCATATAGCTCTTTTTGGGCAGACCCGACCAGGTCACTTGATCCGTGGACGGGGATAGTATATGGAACCCCTTGCGGGGATACATGTCGTTCACTTTTACACCCGGCAGGGCCAGGAGCGTGATCTCGGCCGGCTTGAAAAGGTTCTTGATGTCCGGCAGGAACTGCTTGAGCAATGTCAATTCGCGCAAGCCTCCCGGCAGGCAGACGAGGATATGCCGGTTTTTGACGAGGGCCCCGGGAAATTGCATCGTTTCGGTCTGCATACGATTCTTCTGACCGCGCAACTTGATCTGACCGAGAAATGACTTCAGACTCATAGCACTACCCTCGCATTACCCTGCCGTGTCGGCCGACTGCTCGGTCGCCGCCGGCAACACGTTGACCGGTTCAGCCTCCCCGGCATTTTGCCGGCGAACGGGAGCAGGAGGCGTTGGCGACACCTGGCTCGATGCCGTGGCCCGCCCGAGTATCTCATCAACATTCAATTGCGTAATATCCACCTGGTAGATGCGGCCGCTGGGCCGGCGCAAATCCACCGGCTCACCGTTAAGCTTGATATCAACCACCGACGGTACGCCCACCGAAACACTCATCCGGTACTTCGCCGAAACCTCGTAAATGCGCCCCGGTGTCAGGGTGCGGTAGATGGCCGTATCACCGTCGGCCGTGACCGCAGCCCAGCTTTGATTGCGGGACTGCATCGTCAGCACCAGATCCCCGGGTTCCTCGTATGCGGGCACATTCCAGTTGTAGGCCGCGGCATCATCGGAGTCTGCGGGGGAGATATCGGAAGAGGAAACCGTCTCAAGGGGTACGGATTGAACCGCCTGCTCCGGCGCCGTGGTTGACTCTCCGGTGGCAAAGAATATTTTGTAAATCACGAGGAAGACAATGAAGATAACCACGATGCCGCCGAGCAGGTAGACCAGTTTCTTGACCTGGCGGCTACCGCCGTTGGCCGGTTCCGCATCGGCGGCGTCCGTCGTTTCACCGATCGTTTCGGATTCCGGAACGGACTTCTTCGATGTCTCGGTTTCGTCCAATTCAAGGGGTTGGCCGATGTCGGCCTTGATGGCGTCAACGGTGGCGGGGTAGTCGATACCCAGGGCCTCCGAGTAGGATTTTGCGAAGAGGTTGAAATACAGCTCCGAAGGCAGGGAGTCAATATCGCCCCGTTCGATTGCCTGGAGGTTCTCTTCGGAAGTTTTCAGCTCCGCCGCCATCTGCTCCAGGTCAATATTCTGGCGCCTTCTTTCCAGCTCAAGAAGCTTGCCAAGTTTTTCCCGTAATTCATTCATTTGCAATAACTAAGACGCCTCATCCAAATCAAGTAACTGACCGGTCAGATCGTTCAAAAGTTGACGCGGTAAACCGACTACATTATCAAGGAAACCCTCAATTCTGTCAACTAAAAATGCCCCCATTCCCTGTATCCCGTAGGCTCCCGCCTTGTCCATAGGTTCGCCGGTTTTGATGTACCGGCGGATCTGTTCCGCGGTGATGGGGTTGAAATAAACGCGGGTCAGGTCGCGGCCTTCGGCCATGACTTTGCCGCGACGCGCCAGGGCAACGGCCGTGCAGACAGTGTGGCACTGACCGGCCAGGGTCGTAAGGGTGTTGAAGGCCTCCGATTCGTTCTTCGGTTTCTCCATAACCCGGTCTTCAAGGACAACAATGGTGTCACAGCCGATGATCGTCTTAGGTCCGTCGGTCCGCTCGGAGACCCACCGGGCCTTGTCCGCGGCCAGCCTTCGGGCGTAGTCGTAGGGCGGTTCTCCCGGCAGCTGTATTTCTTCTAGTTGAGGTGTGATTTGTTCGAAGGCGATCCCCGTTTCGGTCAAGAGTCGAAAACGGCGGGGTGAACCGGAGCCCAGTACCAGTCCCGTGCTCGCGGCCATTTTCGCCAGGTGATTATACTTCATGTTCCAGCATCACGGTAACCGGGCCACTGTTGGTGAATTTTACATCCATCCTGGCCCCGAACACTCCTGTTCTCGTTTCCAACCCGGAGGCCGCCACCAGCTCAACGAAGCGATTGTAAAGCAACTCGGCTTCACCCGGCTCCTGCGCGGCTCCCCACGATGGCCGCCGACCCTTGCGCGTGTCCGCGTAAAGGGTGAACTGCGACACGATCATTATCTCGCCCTCGACATCGAGCGCGCTCAGGTTCATCTTGCCCTGATCATCCTCGAAAATACGCAGGTTGACGGCCTTGTCCGCAAGGTATCCGCATGATTTGTCCGTATCGCCGACCCTGGTGCCGAACAGAATCAGCAGGCCGCGGCCGGTGCAGCTGTGTCTCTGTCCGTCGATCCAGACTTCGGCCTCATTCGTTCGTTGCAGTAGCAGTCTCATTGCGTCACCTTTCCAGTCAGCCAATATAGGCCCGGAAACCGGGAGTACCAACGGAAATAAACCGCCTGGCACGAATATCAATTTCCCTTGCGCAGGCACCTTGAGGTAAGTTCATTAGAGAGTATGGGTGATGCACTGTTGTCTCTGGGAATAGATATAGGCTCCGTGTCGGCCAAGGTGGTAGTGATCGACGGCGGAGAGGTCGTGGCGTCGACCTATCGGCGGTTTCAGGGAAGTCCTTTCGAGACCCTCCTCGACATCCTTCGCAACGAATTCGGCCATCTGAAAGGTCAGACTCTTCACCTGGGCACCACCGGCATCGGCGGCAAGACGGTGCAATCGGTCCTGGGAGGCAAATTCTTCGGCGAAATAGCATCGCTGGCCGCTGGCAATTTCAAGTTGGTGCCGTCGGCGAGGACGGTTATCGAGATGGGTGGCGAGGACTCCAAGTTGCTCATCCTCGACGGGGCCCAGCAACTTGTCGAGGACTTCGCCATGAATGCCCAGTGTGCGGCCGGGACGGGTTCTTTCCTCGACCAGCAGGCCAATCGCCTGAAAATCAGGATAGAGGACGAGTTCGGGCAGATGGCTCTCAAGTCTAAGCATCCGCCGCGCATCGCCGGGCGTTGCAGTGTTTTCGCCAAATCCGACATGATCCACCTGCAACAAATCGCCACTCCCGATTACGATATCGTGGCCGGGCTCTGTTTCGCCGTCGCCCGCAATTTTAAGAGCTCTATCGCCCGCGGCAAGAAATTCGACCGACCGATCGTGTTCGAGGGCGGGGTCGCGGCCAACCCCGGCATGGTGAGGGCCTTTTCCGAGATCCTGAATCTGGAGCCCGGCGAGCTTGTTATACCCGAGCATTTTAACCTCGTTGCCGCCATCGGGAGCGCGCTCATGGCCGGGGACGAGAGCGTGCGCGTGGAAGCCTTCGATCCCGAGAAAATACAGGCCTACCTCGATTACCGGGAGTTGCCGAATTCGGGAAGGGAAGCCCTCACTTTCGATTTTCCCGATTCCAAGCACTACGATGTCACCATGGCCGAACGGCCGGTGGATATAGATGACCTGGAAGTATTCCTCGGTATCGACGTCGGGTCGCTGTCTACCAATCTCGTCCTGATCGACAAAGATCACCGCGTTATCGCCCGCCGCTACCTGATGACGGAGGGTCGCCCCATCGACGCCGTCCGGCGCGGCCTTTCGGAAATCGGCGAGGAGGTAGGCGGCCGTGTAAGGATCAGGGCCGTAGGCACCACCGGTTCCGGTCGCTATCTCACCGGTGACTTCGTCGGCGCCGACACCATCCGCAACGAGATCACGGCCCAGGCCACGGCCGCAGTCAATATCGATCCCACCGTCGATACGATTTTCGAAATCGGGGGACAGGACTCCAAATACATTTCTATCGACAACCGGGCCGTGGTCGATTTCGAGATGAACAAGGCCTGTGCCGCCGGGACCGGGTCGTTTTTGCAGGAGCAGGCGGAGAAGCTCGATATCCGCATCGAAGAGGAATTCGGCGACCGCGCTCTCGCGGCCAAGTGCCCGGTGGGCTGTGGCGAACGTTGCACGGTATTCATGGAATCGGACCTGGTGGCGCACCAGCGCATGGGGGCGAACAAGAACGACCTTATCGCCGGACTGGCTTATTCGATCGTTTCCAATTACCTGACGAAAGTGGTCGGTGACCGCCGCATCGGCGACAACATCTTTTTCCAGGGAGGCACGGCGTGGAATAAGGCCGTCGTGGCCGCCTTCGAGAAATTGATCGGTAAGAAGATCACGGTTCCGCCCCATCACGACGTCACCGGCGCCATCGGCGCCGCCGTCCTTGCCATGGAATGTACCAATGATCCCGATTTCGAGACCGCCTTCAAGGGCTTCGACCTTTACAAACGCAAATACACGATAGACACTTTCACCTGCGAAGACTGTGCCAATCAATGTGAGATCCACAAGGTGGAGCTTGAGGGATCCGACCCGCTTTATTATGGATCCCGGTGCGAGAAATACGATGCCGCCCGCAAGGCGCGCGAGGAACTGCCCCCCGACTATGTTAAATTGCGGCAGAAAATGCTTTATCGCCGGTACCTGAAGTTCAAGAAACCCGATCGCCCCCTGGGCCGGGTAGGTATCCCGCGGGTGTTGCATTTTTTCGAGTACTTTCCGTTCTGGCAGGCCTTCTTCGAGTCCCTGGGATACCGGGTGGTGAATTCCGATGTTTCCAACCACGACATTGTCGAGGATGCCCTGGAGACATTCGTTGCCGAGACCTGTTACCCGATCAAGCTCGTTTACGGGCACGTGGCCAACCTTCTGGGGAAGAACATCGACTACCTGTTTCTGCCTTCTTTGATAAAGGTGGCCGAAGACACCGAGGAGTCCGACCAGGCGGCATACATTTGCCCCTATGTCCAGGCGATCGGCTCGTCGGTTAAGAACACTTTTGATTTCGATGCGGCGGGTGTCAAACTGGTCAGCCATCCGGTCGAGCTCTCTAACAGCATCAGTGAGCTGACACACAGCCTGCGAAAAATGGCCGCCGATTTTCAGCTGTCCGACCGGCAGCTCAACCACGCCGTGCGTATGGGCCTGCGGGCTTACCAGATGTACAAGCGCGACCTGCACGCCGAGGGCGACCGGATTCTGCGCGCCCTTGGGCCCGATGATAAGGTGATGGTGATCATCAGCCGTCCCTACAACGGCTACGATCCGCGTCTCTCCCTGGAATTGCCGTCCAAGGTGCGCAACCTTGGTTACCACGCGGTGCCCTATGATTTCTTCAAACTCGACAACGGTGACGGCGATTTCCCCTATATGTACTGGCGTTACGGTCGCAGTATCCTTCAGGCGGCGCGCCACATCCGCCGGCATGAGAACCTCTTTGCGGTTTACATCACGTCGTTCGGCTGCGGGCCCGACTCCTTCATAACGCACTTCTTCCGCAAAGAGATGACCGGCAAACCCTATTTGCAGCTGGAGCTTGATGAACACTCGGCCGATGCCGGTATGATCACCCGTTGTGAGGCCTTCATTGATTCCCTGCGCTTCTACCGTTTCAGCCCGCCTGTGCGCGATTTCAATATCGGGCGGAAGGAATTCAAGCCGTTCGAGAAGACCATCTACATCCCGAATATGTGTGATCATGCCTATGCCGTCCGGGCCTCCCTGGCACGCTTTGGCCTCAATGCCGAGGTGATGGAAGAGTCGGATGATGCGACCCTTGATTACGGCAAGCGCTTCACCTCGGGTAAAGAGTGTTTCCCCTGTATCGTGACTACCGGCGATATGATCAAGAAGATCCGGTCGAGCGACTTCGACGATTCCCATACGGTTTTTCTGATGCCCGGCGCCGACGGTCCCTGTCGCTTCGGTTTGTACTGCGAGTACCATCGCATGGTCCTCGACGACCTGGGCTACGACCATATCCCCATTCTGTCGCCCAACTCCGCCGATGGTTACGAGGGCTTCGGCCTGGAGAATACGGACTTTAGAAGGGTGGCCTGGCAGGCTGTCGTCTTTGTGGATTGCCTGATCAAAATGCTGCACCGGACACGTCCCTATGAGACCGAGGTCGGCGCCGCCGAGAAGCTTTACCTGAAATACCTCAGCCGACTCGATCGGGCGGTGGTAAAAAGGGAATCTCTGGCACAGCTCGCCGACGAAGCCGCCCGTGCCTTCGCCGCCTTATCCACTGCAGGCGAACCAAAGCCGCTTGTGAGCGTCGTCGGAGAGATCTTCCTTCGCAATAACCGCTTCTCGAATAACCACCTCATCGAGAAACTCGAAAAACTCGGCCTTGAAGTCAGCCTGGCCACCTTCTCCGAGTGGACGATGTACACTTCCCTCGACTACCAGAGGGATTCTTTGCGGGATCGAGAACTCAGGGGATTCCTGGCCGCTACTCTGCAGGTGTTTATGCAAAGCCGTTATGAAAACAAGTTGATCAGCCGATTCAACAGGCGTTTTGATATCGGCCATGAATATCCGGTGAGGAAGACCCTCAAGCTGGCTTCGCGTTATCTCCACCTTGACTACAAAGGTGAGGCAGTACTGACCATCGGCAAGGCTGTCGAGATGGCCCGGGAAGGAGCCTCGGGTATTGTCAACGCCATGCCGTTCAACTGCATGCCGGGTACGGTGGTCAGTTCTCTGTCGAAGAAAGTGAGCGAAGATCTCGGCGACATTCCCTGGCTTAACATAAGCTATGAGGGTCTCCGTGACTCGGGCGAGGAAACCCGACTTGAGGCCTTTGCCGAGCAGACCAGGGCCTTTTCACGGCGCCGGGCATCGAGATCGCCGCGCGCGGCGCTTTAAACCACTTCCGCCTGTAACGAAAAAAAGATCGGTCATTGTGTCGGTTTATTGTTTTGCCGGGAAAGATTTCATATATATTGGACGCTGATCCAGTTGATACCGCTTTTTGGTAACACGGTTTTCGAGCAGGGCGATATGGGAACTTCTGCCGACCGGCGGAACTACCCGAAGAAAACGTTGTTATAACGGCACGGATTTGAATGAGATGGTTACAGTAACGATATACGGAGATTCGCATGAGCAAACCGATTCAGATTACTGATGATACGTTCGAGGCTGAAGTACTACAATCGGACAAACCGGTTATCGTCGATTTCTGGGCCACGTGGTGTGGTCCCTGCAAGATGATTGCCCCAATCCTGGAAGAAATCGCCGGCGAGTACGACGGCAAGGTCAAAGTCGCCAAGCTCGACGTTGATTCCAATAATCGCACGGCCGGCAAATACAACATTATGTCCATCCCGTCACTGCTGTTCTTCCGCAATGGCGAGGTAGTGGACCAGGTCGTCGGAGCCGTGCCCAAAAGCCAACTTACGGCGAGGCTGGAAAAGGTTTTCGCCGGATAGGATGATTGGAGAAAACGGAGCCGCCGGGCTCTGTCTAATAGGACTATTGAAACAGCGGCCGTCAGACCGCTGTTTTTTTGTGGCCGAAACCGCCTTGACGAGTCCCGCAATGCGGCCTAACCGCGTATCAAAGCTCTAACGGATGGTCGGCGAGGAACTTTTCGAGAGGAATTGGGCTTTATTAGGTGAGACATATATTGTATAATAAACGACAGTAAAGGGATACGGTGACTGCGCCGTAAGCAACTATGAGTGTAAGCGACCTGTTTTTTCTGGCGTTGTTCGTCGTGATCTGGTTCTTTTTAGTTACGAAGATATTGCCGAAATTCGGCGGCGGTGGCGGCTGAATGCCCCGGACGGGGTGTCTCCCGGGTGGAGACGAAAAGACAGACGCAAAAACCGTGCAAGACGATGACAGTGAATAGGAATCGGCACCCGTTGGCAATCAATGGATTGACCACATCTGCCGATAAGATACTCTGATGAGACAATTTTACTCCAGCAACCGTCCGAGGGGACAGGGGTTCGGAATCGGGCCCGGGGGGCTCTCACCTTTCATCAAGGTGATGATGATCGCCAATGCGGCGGTCTTCTTTCTGCAATACATGTATCCGCAGTTGACCGCGAGCCTGGGTTTGACGCCGGATCGCTTTTTCAGGGAATTCCCGAACCTTCTCTACCAGCCGATGACGTACATGTTCCTGCATGGCGGCGTCGGACACATTTTCTTTAACATGTTTGCCCTCTGGATGTTTGGTACCGAGATCGAACGCAGTTGGGGAAGCCGAACCTTCGGGAAATTCTACCTTATCGCCGGCGTGGCCGGGGCGGTGCTGACCCTGATCGTTAAGTCTTCGCAACAGGCGCCGATTATCGGCGCCTCGGCCGCCATCTACGGAATTCTGGTTGCCTACTGGCTTTTGTTTCCCAACCGGAGCCTTTACATCTATTTCCTGTTTCCGGTGAAGGTCAAGTACGCAATACCGGGAATGATGATTCTGGGATTTCTCTTTTCCGGCGGCAATATCGCTCACTGGGCGCATCTTGGTGGTGCTCTTTATGCCCTGGTTTATCTCAAGCTTGACTGGCGGATCTTCTCTTTTGGCCGTAAATTGAAGGAAATGAAGTACCGCCGTCAGAGCGCAAAACTGGAGAAGAATCGCCAGAAAGCCGAAGATGTAATGAAGAGAGTCGATGCCATCCTGGACAAGATAAACGACGTGGGTATTGAAAACCTCAGTAAGACCGAACGCAGGATCCTGGAAGAGGCGTCTTCGCAACTTTCCGACAAGAAACTGAAGGAATAGCTGCTATTATGCATAAACGAGTACTTCTGGCCGAGCAGTCAGACACGATAAGGGGTGTTGCAGGGGCCGTTCTGAGGCAGAGAGGGTACGAAGTCATTTCGGTGGCTACCTCGGAAAAGGCGCTGGAGGTGCTCAATTTCTCGCGACCGGATATACTGATCGTTGGCGGTAACCTTATGGGGCGGGGCAGTCACCTGTTCTTTGAAACCGTCAAAGACGACTCCCGCTTCTCCCGGATACCCCTGTTGGTTCTCTGTGAACCCGAGCAGGAAGATCTGCCCCTGGGGCCGGAAAATATCGTTGTCATGCCCTTCGACCCAAAAGAATTTCTGGATCGCGTGGCCTCTTTGCTCGAAACCGCCGCCGCCTCGGACCCACTTTCGGACAACCCCCTCGAGGGTGCCGATCTCGGCGATGACCTGATCGACTCCGCGTTGGGGCTGGACCGGATCGAGGTAACCGATTCGGAGGTTATGGACAAGACCTCCGTGGTTCGCAAAAAGAGCGCCAGGCCGTCCGACAAGAAGACGGGACTGGACCATTCCGAGCATCACGATAACGACCACAATGACAGCTCTAAAGTGGAATCGATAATGATTCGTGACGAGCACCAGACGGACATCGACCGGACAAAACAGGGCGCGGCCTCACCTGCCGCACCGTCGAGTACCGGTAAACTGGATATCCTGACCGATTCCGACCAGTACGGTATGCAAAACGCGGATTCCCTGAATCCTTCGAACGAAGATTCTACCCACGACTACGACTGGTTTGTAAACTCGATGCGCGACGATAGCCCGCTTAACCCGGACGGTCCGGCTGCGACAAAAACACCCCCGGTGGCTTCCGATACCTCGGATGAATTGACTTTCAACGAGCC
>CAZVUZ010000100.1:4125-12276 GCA_964630485.1 uncultured Ignavibacteriales bacterium | reverse complement strand
GGTCGGGCAGGCCCGCGTCGTGGCTCAGTCGAGCCACGGCCCGGTGGATACCAGCACCTGGCTGGAGGTGGTTCCCGGCACGCCCGTCGAGATCGTGATCACGCCGGACACGGCAACGTTTGTTCTGGGGGACACGGCAACCTTTGTGGCCTCCGGCTACGATGCGGATTCGAACCTTGCGAATATCTCTGATGGCGGGTTTGAAGTTTTCGGTCCGATCGGGACCATCGATTCATCCGGGAGCTTTGTCGCCGAGTCGCGCGGAGTGGGGCATGTCGCCGCATCGAGCGAAGCCGCAGGCCTTTCGGCGGCCACGGGTTCTATTGTAGTGGAAACGGTGATCGACCCGATCCCTCTTGGTGATCATGTGGTCAGGCCGGGACAGTCGGCCGTGGTTCTCGCCTTCCGGCTCGAAAACCGCCTGAGCGAGGACAAAGCCCTGCTCGGTTTCACTTTGCACGATGGCTCCCATGGACCTGGCACGGAGATTCAGCGCCTCAGCAACATAGACTCAATTTACGTATATCTCGACCGGGATGACGATTCCACGCTTAGCGTCGCGGACAGCCTTCTGTCGGCCGCGGAATACGCCGCCGCCGTGTCCCTTGATTTCGATACGCTCACTGTGCCGGCGTATTCGGGTTACACCTTCCTTGTCGGTGTTCGCGCCGGCGCAAATCCGCGGGACGGCGACTCGCTGGATGTCTACCTGGTCCCGGCCACGGACATTGAGACTGCCGACGGATCGGTTTTTGTCGGCCCGGACACGGTGAATTCACTGGGATACACGCTGGTCGACGGCATGATCTCGGAACAAATTTCAGTCAGCGGTGAGGCCCTCGGCACGATTGAACCGGCCGACTCGCTCTATTTTATCCTCACGGTTGATCTTCCCTGCAACGGCTACAGTCAGGATACTCTGACGGCCTTCAGCGTCTACAACGAAGGCAGTGCGACAGCCGGTGATTTCGATTCCCTGCTCCTGTTTGTCGATGGCGGCAACGGCATGTGGGACGGCGCGGCGGCCGAATATATTCTCGGTATGCTTACCTTTACCGGCGATCGCTGGACAATCAGCGGTCTCTCTCGCCCCCTAACGGCGACGAGCAACAGGTTGTTCCTGGGAGCCCGGCTGGCAGAGTATCCCACCACTGGAGCCACGGTAGCTTTCGGTGTGCCTCAGGCCGGTATTGAGGCATCCTCGGGCAATGACGGTCCCATTGATGGCGCCGTCTTCGGCGGCACGTCGGTCACGATATTGACGTCGGAGGCGGTCACGGTATCGGCACTGCCTATTAATGAGCGAATTTTGGTTCCCGGGTCAAGCAGCGGTCCGGTACTTGGCCTGAGGTTGTCAAACACCTGTGCAAACATCGTAGATCTTGAATCCCTGCAGGTTAACTTCACGGGAGCCGATCCCCACGGAGCTACGCAGGGCCAGCTGGACTCGCAGATTGACAGCGTTCAGCTTTACCTGAACCGATCCGGCGAGATTGAAACCATGGATTCCGATGATTCACTGGTATCGACGGCGACGGTCAGCGCCGGACAGGCGACCTTCAACTTCGGCGCGCTCCCGATTGACGGTGTCGGCGGTGCGGTCGAACTCGCCGTGGTCGCCCATCTGAGTCTCAGTAATGCCAGAGATGACAACTCGATATCATTTGCCCTTGTCGATCCTTTGCAGTTGTCTACCGCCCAGGCGGTAGCAATATCGGGTTCCTTCCCGCTGCAAAATCCCGACGCGTTCACGATTGAGGCATTCCCCTCGGCGGCGGTGTCGGTCAATACCGTTACGGGAGACAATCTCTTTGGCGGCCAATCCGACGAGCTTCTGATGGATCTGGCGCTGCCGCGCGACGGCTACGCCGCCGACGAGCTGGTTTCAATGAGACTTATTAATGTCGGAACCGTCGATGAAGCTCAGGCGGTTTCGAACATACGGCTCTGGGCGGATGCCACCGGCGACGGTTTCACTTCCGATGATGACCTCGTGGGCGAATTTGAACCCTTGGTCGCATACTGGCAACTGAGAATTTTAGGGTACCCGCTTGACGATGCGCTGACCCGCTTCTTCGTGACGGCCAGCTTCAATGACAGCCAGTTTGACGGCGGTACCTTCGAACTGCAAATTCCGGCCTACGGACTGAAATATACCTCGGGACTCGACGGACCCGACGACGCCGTCGTGGGTAATCCGGAGACGCACCTGGTTTTTGCCGCCAACCGTATAACGGCGATCTCGATCCCCTCGCCCTCGCGAACAGTCCACCCCGGCGCTCACGGCGAGCCCATACTGACTTTCGCGCTTTACAATGGCTATCTCGGCCAAACCCGCACCCTCCAGGGGGTGACTCTGAGTAATATCTCGCGGACCCTGTCGACGCCTGAATGGGCCGATCGCCAGCTCGGTTCGGCTTACCTCTATTACGATGCCGACAACAACCGCGCTATGGACAATGATTCGCTAATCGCGGCGGGCGCTTTCGCCGACGGCCTCCTGCAACTGAATGCCCTGGAAGTCGGCCTGGCCCCGGAATCACTATCGTACTTTTTCGTGCTTATCGATGCCCCCCCGCAAATGATTGACGGCGACAGCCTGGCGGTTTCGATAGCCGGCGCCCATGACCTGGCCTTTGCCGAGCAAACCCTCGTGAACGGTGATTTGCCGCTGACGGGTGGCGGCTCCCTGGTCGTGGACGGGTCGGTGCGGGAGCAGTATGCTCTGGCCGATGTCCCTCAGCGGACGCTCAAACCGGGGGACTCGGCAATTACGCTCTTCGGGTTCAGGCCGGCCGCTAACGGCGATCAGGTAGATGTGCTCCAGGCGGTTAGCCTGGCCAATACCGGCGATGCCACTGACGGTGACATTATCAACCTGCGCCTCTGGCAGGATGTCGATGAGGACGGGGACCTCTCCGCAGGCGACACCGATCTCGGCGGCTTCACCTTCGCGGCCGGAATGTGGTCGGTGGGCGGACTCAACCTCACCGTGGATTCGTTACCGCCGGTATTACTGGTCGTGGGAGATATCGATCTCCTGGCGACACCCAATGCCGTTTTCCGCGCGGAGATACCTCTCTACGGTTGCCATTATGCATCGGGCAATGACGGACCCGTGGATCAGGCCCTGATCGATAATGACGGCTTCACAATTTCGAACTCGGGCCTCAGAGTGGTTTACACGCAGCTCTCAAGGACGTACTCCGTGGAACAGGATATCGGTCTGGTCATGACGGTCACGAGTCTTCACAGCGTGGACACGGCCAGTGTTGTCGGCGATATGCAGGTTATCGCGAATCCGGCGACGGTAACTCTGGACAGCAGCGACACCGGTCCCATGGAAATTCTCCCTGGAGAATCGGTCGATTTCCATTACTATTTCAGCGCCGAGCAGCCGGGTACGGTTGCCTGGCGATTCCGCGCCACCGATACGATCACGGCGGATACTTCGGCGGCCATTGAGACGCCGGATATTTTGATCCAGGCGCCGTCTTCGGCGCTGTCGATCAGGTTGAATAATTCCATACCGACGGCGGTCACTCGCGGCCAGGCCAATGTTTTTCCCCTGAGCGTTTCGTCGTCGCAGACGGACACCTCTTCGGTAACCGCTGCGGCCCGGCTGGACAGCCTGCGGATATCCGTTCGCGACGCCTCCGGAGTGCCGTTGGCCGCCGGTGATGTCTTCAGCGCCATGACGCTGGGGGTCGGCTACCGAAACCTGACGCTCATAGAAGATCTGCCGGATGCCGCTGATGTCTGGCTCGTTTTCGATGCGCCGGTGTTCCTGCCGCCCGGGGAGACAACCAACATGTCACTGCTGGTTAATATCGACAGCCTGACGACGGCCGCCGGATTTGCCCTGGAAATTTCCGCCGCCGCCGGCCTGCCCTATGTTGACTGCAATACCGGCCTCGCCGTTACTATAGATCCCTCGGTCGTATTTCCCCTGCAGACAGCTTCGTGTCGCATTGACGATCCGTCACAACAGATGGCCGTATCATACATCCCTTTGCTTGGCGCGACGGTCAACTACGGTCAGAGAGGCGTCGATGCATTGCAGGTGAACGTGCGCCACCCCGGCTCCCCGGCCAGCTCGCAGATCCAGCTCACGGAACTGACCCTTCAGGCTTGCGGTGCGCTCGGCAATGCCGTTAACCTCGGAGACCTCTGTCGTGAGGTCTTCCTCGTCCGTCAGCAAATGGTCATAGGATATATCCATGTAGAGGGTTTTGACACCAGTGCGGTGTCGGTGCCTTTCACTTCACCGCTTACGTTGAATCCTGGCGAGAGCGACTCGATCAAGGTTGTCGTCTCCGTTGCCGAGTCAAGTTTGCAGGACGGTTTGGCATTACAGATTTCGGATAGCACGGCCTTCACCGTCAGGGATCTCAGCTCCGGATCGCTTTTGGATGCCGTATCCGATACGCTGGAACTGGCGACCTCAGTGTCCGCCTTCCCAATGGAGTCCGGGTGGGCTGATTTCCGATTCCCGGCCGTTGCCTGTGGTCTCTGCCCAACATCGATTCTGCCGCCGACCAGCGTGGGAGGGGCCGACGGGATCTCTCTGGTCGAACTGACTATTGGGTATGACGGCGACGATGGCTACTCACCGGTACGTCTTCGGGAGTTGCAGCTCATGCTGCTTGACAGCCTGTCGAGACCGCTGGATCCCGATCTCCTTTTCGATGAAATAGGTTTCAGGATTGGTTCGGGACCGATTTCATATCAGTTATCCGATCGTTACTTCGGCGGCACCGCGACCTTCACTCTGGGCGACACCGGCCTTGTTATCCAGCCCGGTGGTGGCCTTTCGCTGCAACTGGTGGCGGATCTGGAGGCCGATGCGCCGTACGAATACTTCGTTGTTGCCATCGCCAATGCCGACGCCATTACTCTGTGTGATGTGAGCGACACGGCCTGGCATCCGGGGCTGGTGGTGAGCCCGGACTGCGGCAATGCCCTGCCGTTCATGAGCGGCGCCTGTGAGATATACCTGCCGGCCGGACGGCCGGTTCTGAATTTTGCCCGCCTCCCGGTCCAGGTAGGGTTTCCCGGCCAGGAGATCCTTACTATCCTTGATGGAAGCCTGACCTACGACAGCGAACTGATGCAGGGCGATCTGAGCATACACTCGCTGTGGGGGCGGCTGTTCCGTCGCACTTCGTCGGGATTAACGCCGCTGGCCGGTGCCGGTGCCTTCGAGTCGCTGTCGCTTGTCATCGGCGGGGAGACGGTAGCGGTTGACTCCACTCTCAGCGGCGACAGCCTGCATCTGGATCTCCTGTCTGAGTATATCGTTGAGCGCGGCAGTCTTTCTGACATGCGTCTGACGGCGGCTATACGCCCTGATGCGGCGCCGGGCAACTATGTGGTGCGGTTTGACGATTCGACCTGTCTGCGGATCACCGACCACAACCTGGCCACCGCCGTACATCCGGTCCTGAGCGGGGAATCGTATCCCTTCCTGTCGGCCGAGGTGTCGGTCAGCGCCGTCGGCCTGGAAGCATCGTATGCAAATTACCCGAACCCGTTCAATCCGGATATTGACGATTACACGACCATCACGTATGTCCTGGCCGAGGATGCCCGCGTCGATCTCGAGGTCTTCACCGTTACCGGCGCCGCCGTCAGGGGAGTGGTGCTTGATGCCTTCCGGGCAGCCGGGGCCCACAGCGACGATTTTTGGTACGGAGTCAACGATAACGGCCGGGTGGTTCTGCCCGGCACCTATTTCTGTCGCATAACGGCGCGGTATGTTTCGGGTCGAACGGAGACCTTCAAGCGCAAGATAGCGGTGGTGCGGTAATGCGGCTGTTTGTACTGACATGCTGGTTGACTTTGTGTCTGGGATCGGCGATGGCCGCCGATGATGGGGGTACGCAGTCGCCGTTCAGCATGGGCGCCGGCGCCCGCGACCTGTCCCTGGGAGGAGCCTCCCTGGCGGCCGGTGATATGGTAACCGCGCCTTACTGGAATCCCTCGCGCCTGGCCTTGGCGGAGCGTTTCTACCTGGGTGGTTTTCACAGTCGACTTTACGAGTCCGATGTTGCCTATCAGTATCTCGGCGCGGTTATGCCTACGCTTGATTTCGGGTCCTTCGGAATCGGTGTCTTCCGCCTCGGAATCGACGGGATCGAAAAACGCGATGTTAATAACGTCCCGTCTCCGGAATCGATCGACGATAACCGGATGGCGTTCTATCTGGCTTACGCCCGAACGGTGGCCGGCTACAACCTGGGTCTGGCCGCCACCATGGAGTACCACTCGCTCGATTCCTACAGCAGTACATCGTCACCCGGATTCAATGTTTCGGTGAGTCGCCGCTTTACGCCCGGTCCGGCGTGGTTCGACCACCTGACCCTGGCCGCCTCGGGCCGCAATATTCTCAGCCCGAAAATGGAACTGGTGCAGGAACAGATATCTCTGCCGCTGGCGGCTGATTTCGCCGCCACCATGGGCATAAGGCCGAAGGCCAACTGGGATCAGAATTTGCAGTGGTCGGTGGCGGTTCATACCGCCGAACACACCGACGCCGAACTGGCGGCCGGTCTCGAATACAATTTTGGCGATCTGCTGTCGCTACGGGGTGGCGTGCGGGACGAAAAACTGTCCTTCGGAGCCGGGATTCAGTATCACGGACTCAGATTCGACTATGCTCTCGTTGATCGCGAGCTTGGCAGTTTGCACATGTTCAACCTGATCAGCGCTTTCGGCCGATCGGCCAGCGAGAAACGCGCCGACCGCCGCCTTCGACGCGAGGTCGAGTTTAACAGCATGATGAGTGAGCGACTCTCCGCGAACAACCGACAGATGGTCGAACAAATTGTTGTCCGGGCCGATTCCTGCCTGGGCGAAGGAGATCTGCCGCAAGCGGTCAATCTTTATGACCGGGCGCTCTTTCTGGCGCGGGGCAACGGTGTCGATACACTCTGGATTCAGGACGCCGCGACCGGGGCCCGTGAGCGGCTCGAAGAGGCGCGCCATTACGAACGTTACAGCCTGTACATGGATTCCGCTCAGGCGACTTTCTCGCGGGGCGAATATCTCGAGGCCAGGTACTACGGTAATCTTGCCCGGACCGAGCTTCCCGAGGCGAAGGAACCGGTTGACCTTATTGACAAAGCCACGGCCGCGATTGACGAATCCACGGCGCGCCAGGATATGATTCAGCAGCGGCTCTGGGTCGCCGACTCATTGCTCAGCTTCGGGCAGACGGAGGCCGCCCTGACGATTCTGACCACGCTCAGCCAGTTTGCCCCGGAAGAAAGCGGCGTCAAGCTGGCGCTGAAACGCGCTGAATTGGAACGCTGGCGGCGGATTGCGGCAGAGGCCTATGGCGTAGAGGATTTCGCGGCCGCCATGGCCGCCCTCGATTCGGCACTGACGGTTTTCCCGGGTCACCAGTGGTTCTTGGATCTGAGGCAGCGCATTGAGGAGAATCGCCGCCAGGTCGAGGCCCCCGTGATCGTCGAGGAACTTCCGGAGGCGGAGCCGCTCAGCGGCGAATTGCTCAAAGAGGTTGCGGCAACCTATCGCGCGGCACAGGAGGCTTTCGAGGAGGGTGATTTGGGCAGGGCCATTGCCGGTTGGGAAAAAGTCGAGAGGATGGCTCCCAATTACCAGTCGGTGCGGGCCTACCTCTTGAATGCCTACAAATTCGTCGGCGTGGAGCAATACGGGCAGAACGAACTGGAACAGGCCGTAGTGACCTGGAAGAAGGCGGCCCATCTTGATCCGGAAAACGGCGAAATCAGGAATTATATCGATCGCACTGAAAACGAATTGAGAAGACTGAGAGAGTTGTCATATGAACCGTAAAGAAAGCTCACAACTCCGGCAGGACTGGCCCCAGGCGGGCAACTTCCGAAGGTCCATTCGCCTGGAGTTCTCTCTCTATGTGTCCCTGATAATCCTGGTACTCATGGTGGTGACGGGTTATGTCATTACCGAGAACTATATGAATACGGTATCCCACGGTGTGGTGGAAAAGCTGCTGGTGCAGGCGCGATCCTACTCCGGCCTGGCGAGTAAGCTCATCATTTCCACCAACGGTCCCGACGCCCTGCTGTTGAACAATACGTGCAACAAGCTGCTGGAGGACAACCCGGAGGTTTACTGGGCCGGCATTACCGGCGATGACAATGTCTT
>CAZVUZ010000100.1:0-4025 GCA_964630485.1 uncultured Ignavibacteriales bacterium | reverse complement strand
CGGCCGGTGAGTATCATTGCCGACAGCCTCAAACAGGTCGATATCGAGGAGATATCGCTGGACATACCGGTGCGGAGCAAAAACGAGTTCGGTTACCTGGCCGAAACCCTTCGGGTCATGGGGGCCCGCCTGAATGTGGCCCGCCGGGAGCTGATTGAGAACGAACGCATGGCCCGGGAATTGGAAATAGCGCGGGAGATACAGGCCAATATCCTGCCGAGAGAGTATCCCGTCGATCCGCGTCTCGAGTTTGCGGGCGCTTACAGCAGCGCCCGGGAGGTCGGCGGCGATTACTACGACTTTATCGAGTTTGGTGAAGATAGCCTGGCTTTCCTGGTGGCCGACGTTTCCGGGAAATCGCTGCCGGGGATGCTTATGATGCTCCTGACCCGTGATATGGTGCGCCGGATTGCCCGGCCGGACCGTAGCCCGGCGGAGGTTTTGACCGAGGTCAATGACGACCTGTTGGGAAATATCAAGAAGGGTATGTTCGTGACGATGTTTTACGGGCTGCTCGAAAAATCTACGGGCCGTTTCTCGTTTGCTTCAGCCGGGCACAATCCGCTGATAAAGGTGAATGACGCGACCGGCGAGACGGCCCTGATCAAAACCCGGGGTTTTCCGCTGGGTATGATGCCGCGCCCGGCCTTTGAAGCACGGGTCGAGGGCAAAGAACTCATTCTCGGGCCCAATGATTGGCTGCTTCAATACACCGACGGTATCAACGAGGCTCAAAACGAAGCCCAGGAAGAGTTTGGAATGGACCGCTTCGTAGACCTCGTTCGAGCCAGGACCGCCTTCAGCGCGCATCGAATGGTGGAGGAGACGCTCGCGGAACACCGGAATTTCGTGGGTAAAGCTCCTCAGTATGACGATATCACTCTTCTGGCTATGAAGTGGAAGGGCAGTATCGTCGATAATTCTAATGAAAGACCAGGGGAAACAGTGTATGCAGGTCGAAACTAAAAACCGGCAGTGCATTGCCGTGCCGTTGAGCTTAAGTGGCGATGCTGTCGACGAATTTCACGGAAGACTGGAAGAGGCGTTTGCAGTTGCCGAAGGCATCGTAACGCTCGACTGTTCGCAGCTCAAGAACGTAGTTTCCAGTCACATTAACCTGTTGTGGATGGCCTATCTGCGAAGCGAAGAGGCCCATATCAAAGTAAGGTTGAAAGATCCTTCTCCGGGACTTCTGCGGGTTCTCCAGGTGCTCGATCTCTACGAACTTTTCGTAACCGGTATGGGGCTGAGCGAGGGAGGTGTCGATCGGGCCAAAGAGCCGACCAGGATCGAGGACTCTTACAGCGACGAATTCAGTACCTCGGTCACGGCCATTGATAAAGCCACGGAGAGTTTCCTGGCTTACCTGAAGCGTATTGATCTGCCCAAGATGACGACTTTTGAATTGCGCACGATTTTCTATGAGGTAGCCACTAACATCAGGAGCCACGCCGAAATCGAGGGCCGCAGTACGATATCGTTTTCGGTGCGCCCCGAGGGCGAGCGGCTGATCCTTAAATTTACCGACACCGGTCGGGCATTCGATCCTGCCGGGCATAAGTATGAGGTCCAGGCTGAGCGGGCCGCCGAAGCGAGGCAGCGTCGCGGGTTTGGACTCGCTTTGATTCACAGACTGGCAGACCGGGTCAGCTATAAGCGCAAGGAAGATACCATCAACGTTCTGACAGTTGAGAAAAAGTGGAGGTATCAATCGTGAGCGAAAATACCTTCACCAGGCGAGTACTGAGAGACAATACCGTAGTGATCGATACCGGACGAGTTCTGGATAACAATAATGCCCATGAGATGGTGGCACTGATCAGTGATTGCCAGGCGCAAGGTTATGTCTATGTCATCCTAGACATGGCCCGGCTAGAATTCCTGTCGTCGGCGGGGGTCGGATCCATCCTCGGTACGATTGAAGTTTCGAGAGACGCGGGAGGCGATATCGTACTGTGTAACGTATCGCCCAGTATTCTGCATATTCTGGAAGTGCTCGATATCGCCGAGTACCTGAAGATAAGAGGCAACGAGGAGGAAGCGACCTCTGCGTGTTTAAACAATGGGTAAATTATGCCGTCTATTATGAATCCATATCATACCGAGTCGGACAGCGCCAGGCGGAATCTCATAGACAAACAGGTGCTGGCGCTTGATGCCCTGTCAAAACTGTCCCGGCAATTCGCCAGTCAGCCCGATTTCAGTCGACTGATCGATACCCTGGTGTTGACCGTCTCAGGTCAGTTCTCGGTCACAAACTCCTTCGCCGCTTTCCACCGACCCGGCAAGAAAGTCCCGCTGTACTTCGCCACCGGCAAATTCCGGCAGAGTGATGCTCTGAGGACACTCGGCCTCTCGGAAGACAACATCAGTTATTTTCTCGGACATCCCGGGCCCTGCCCGATCGAGGATCTCGATCTGGCCGACCAATCGGCGAGCCTGGCCCTGACCCTTTTGGATTGCGGAGTGGTTCTGGTGGCGCCGCTGATTCACGGCGAGAAACTCATTGGCCTGCTGGGTCTTGGTAAGAAAATAAACGGCAAACCGTATGATGCGTCCGAAATCGAGTTCATGGGAACGCTGGTTAACACCATTACTCCCTTCGTGGCGAATTCGTTCCTCTTCAACGAGATCAAGGACCTTAACGCCTGGTACCTGGAGATACTCGACAGTGTCAAACAGGGCGTTTATGTGTTCGACCGGGAATTCAAGTTGCGTAAGGTCAACGCCGCGGGCTTCTGCCTTTTCGACAGATTTATCGACGATGGTTCCACCTCGCAATTGCGAAATCACCTTTCCATCGAAAGTGTTTTCCCCGACAACGTGTTCCCGGGCTGGGCCGATAGGTTGAAGGTGGTAAGCGTCAGCGATCAGCATGCTCTTATCGAGAATCAGATGGCCAAATTCGATGACGGGGAGCGAATATACAACGTGGGCGTCGGGTTCAATTCCATCAGCGGCGAATCCGAAATAGAATCGGGCCTGATCGTGACCGTTGACGACATCACTGACCAGAAAGAAAGTGAGCAGCGTCTTTTCGATCTTGAAAAACTTGCCGAGAAGGGCATCATGGCTTCGTCCATTGCCCACGAACTCAATAACTTCCTGGGTATGATCCTGGGCGGCGTCGAACTGACCGGCCTCGCTATCACCAAAGGTAAGATGGAGAAGGTCGAGAGCCACCTGGAGAAACTCAAGGCGAATGTCGCCAAAATGCAGCGCTTCACGGCCGGTCTCATGGATTATGCGCGCCTCGAGACGAGTAAGAAGATTTGTAATGTCAATGATATCGTGAGAGACGTACTCTCATTTATAACGATACAGAAGAAGTTCAAGTGGATCTCGATCCAGGTGGACCTGGATTCCAATCTCCCCGATTTCGAACTCGACCCGGACCAGTTGGCGCAGTTGCTGTTGAACCTGATGAACAACGCCGCCGATTCCCTCGCCGAGGCGAACCGCCCTCCGGCCGAAATCAGGGTGGAGACTCGCTACGAGCATTCCCTGGCGCATCTGACGGTGCGTGATAACGGTGTCGGCATGGCACCCGACGTTAAAGAGCGCATCTTCAAAGCCCACCTGACGACCAAAGAGGGCGGGCATGGCTACGGCCTCGTAACCTGCAACAAGATCGTGCAGAATCACAATGGCGAGGTTGAGATCGAATCGGATCAGGGAAAGGGTGCGACCTTCATGTTCCGTTTCCCGATCGTCGAGACTCTTTAGCCGACAGACCCGGATAATCCCCGGTCCCCCGGTGCGGAAGACGCCGCTGGATTACCCACGTCACTCTTATATCCTTCCGTGGATCGTGATCCAACAGTAGTCTCACGCCGCGGCCTGAGGCGGGCTCTCAGGCACTGTGATTTCAGAGCGCGAACGCGGCTAAGATTTTGTTATGTCAATACTTAGATAGACTTCACCAAAATTAGTCACTGTGGCGCGGAGTTGGAACATATGGACGGGGATTATGTTTAAATTAGCACAACCCGTCCCAAGATAGTAAAACTGTGAAAAGAAGATTC
>CAZVUZ010000099.1:11719-12417 GCA_964630485.1 uncultured Ignavibacteriales bacterium | reverse complement strand
AATTCCAATTGCGCTGCCGCAGGCTCCAGTCCCGGAGGGCCACATATTGAAACTGATCCCCAATGTCAAGTTGCGAATTGTCACCCATCAGGGACACGGCCACCCCGCTCGAATATGTCCGCGCGGCCTCGCTCAGTTCGAGGGTTATGCCCGAAAGATCCGCCGCCAGGGATACGCCCGGATTGGCATTATAGGTCTCTGTGGCCAGATCCAGCGACGAGTTAAACCGTATCAGCGCCCGGCGATAAACGGCATCCAGACGCAGACCGTAATAGTGCTCGTCACAGTGCTCGAAAACCGATATCCCCCCGGCGTTGTATACCGACGATTCGGTCTGGTAGGACAGAAAATCCCTGACGTGGTATTGATCGAAAAAGAGGCGCGCGTGGTCGGTCAGGCGCAGGCCCGAGGAAAGGAAAATGTCCTCGAAATTCGTGGGCGGCAGTGTTCGGCGGTCGGAGGAGACGTCGAAATAATTGACGAGCTTGTCCAGCACGGATTTTCTTACCGACCCCACACTGTAGACGCGATCCGTCCCCACGCTCAGCGAACCTGTGGCTTCGACCAGCGAAACATTCACCTCTCCCGTTCGATGTTTCTCGAACCGGGCGGGTGTAAACAACTCAACCGTGGCTGGCAGAGAAAAGGAAGCATCGTTACCCTGCGGATTGAAGCGAAGGCGATCCACAACGGAGGAG
>CAZVUZ010000099.1:0-11709 GCA_964630485.1 uncultured Ignavibacteriales bacterium | reverse complement strand
ACCTTCTAGTCAGGAATTGATAAATAAATTAGATAAAGCTTGCGTTGATTTTTCAGCAAAGCATATTGTTGAGGATATATCTAACGCCGTAATGGCTCGGGTCGGCGCCGATATTGATGCCGTTTATGAAATAGTCCGGGTTGGTGCCGTTGACCCTCAGTCTGGAGGAATGGGCCGAGCCCTCTCGCGACACCTGGGGCTGCCTTATGGCACTGATCGGATTGGTCGGAACTACCGAGCGCTGAGCACGCCGGGCCACCTGTGTTTCGGACAGCGTCATCTCGGAGCCTCTCCCCTCGTCGACGGCTGTAACCTCAATGGAACCCACATCTATAATAGCGGCCTGCAGAATGAATTCCGGGCCGGGTATATCCTTGAAACCGTCGAGATCGAATACAGCCGTCTCATAACCGACGGCGGAGAGTCGGAGTCTCAAATCGTGCCGATTGCTTTTCGGAGAATCTATCGTAAAACCGCCGACCGAATCGGTAACGGCCACGGAGGCAATCGTCGTATCCTGAAGGAGAGTCACCGTCGCCCCGATCACCGGTCGGCCTTCGGTATCGAAGACGCCACCGGTCAGCGAGGACATCCGGGCGGGAGCATCGGCCCGCCCGGATGGAGAACTCAAGACCAATAGAAAGAAAAGGATCACAAGGTTGTCAACTGATGTCTTCACACCGGCCTTTAACACAAGCGGCGTGCCGACCGGCCCGGCGATCGCCATCGAGCCCTAAAGGGTTTTGCAACAATAGGTTACGACAGCTAGTCGGGTTTTGAACAGGACGCATCAAAAGTAACACTGCGCAACGCCGGTAACAATTGATGCCGCCTCGGGAGCATATCGGCCGGGAACTCATTGTTTGGACGCCGCCGTCCGAGAGCGTATATTTCGCCGGTGGAATACATCGGTGAAACCGCAGCCCTGGCGACGGCCCTTTTGTGGGCCTTTACATCACTGTTCTTCGCCGAGGCCGGTAAATTACTCGGATCGTTCCGGGTAAACAACATCCGGCTTCTGGTGGCGGTTGTGATTTATTGCCTCGTTCTGGTGCTGACCACGGGGCGTCTGTGGCCGGCGGAACTCAACCAACAGCAATTCCTGTGGCTGGCCGCGTCGGGCATGGTCGGGCTTGTTATGGGCGACGGTTGCGGTTTCAAGGCGCTGGTGATGATCGGCCCACGGCTGACCACCCTGCTCTACGCCGCCGCCCCGATAATCGCCACCGTCATCTCCTGGATATTCCTGGATGAGAAGCTGGGAACCTGGAGCGTTATCGGTATCGTCGTGACAATTACCGGCATCACCTGGGTCGTCCTCGAACGCACCTACGGGGGCAACTCGGACGGTCCCGCCGATCGAAACCACCCCGACGCCGGTTCGCGCCTGAAGGGTGTTTTCCTCGGGCTCGGCGCCGCCGGCGGTCAGGCGATCGGGCTCGTAATGGCCAAGCAGGCCATGGCTTATTCCGGCGGCACCGTGGAACCGCTCGAGGCATCTTTTGTCCGTATGTCCTGCGCTCTGGTGCTGATCTGGCTGATCGCCGCCGGTCGACGCCAGTTGCCTTCGACCCTGGCGGCCATGAAGAACCTCAAGGGGCTCGGATTCACCTCCGCCGGCGCCGTGGTTGGACCCTTCCTGGGGGTCTGGATGTCGCTGGTGGCCATTACATACATCGCCACCGGCATCGCGGCCACGCTCAACGCCATGACACCGGTCTTGATCATCCCGCTGGTTATCCTGTATTATAAGGAGAAGGTCTCCGCCCGGGCCCTGATCGGCGCCGTGGTGGCCGTCGGTGGTGTAGCCATTATTTACCTGAGCTGATGAAATATCTCGACTACAGCGTGATGCCGAAAGTCATCAAGACGTATTTCGATTCGGAAGGAGCCGCACCTTCCCGCCGGGTCGGCGTCGGCCGCTGTCACGAATCCGGATATTCGGACATAGTGCGTTTTTTCGGAGACAACGCTCCCGATCCGGGCAAAATCGACATGGAATTTCTGCCGAACGGATTCGAGTTCGACGATGCCCTCATAGCCGAGTTCGCCGCCCGAATTGCCGAGCGCATGCACACCGAGGGTCGCCTCTATGACGGTCCCCCGGCCATGAGAGTCGCGGATTTCGAGTTTTCCCGCGGACGGGGACACATGATCGTTCAGCCCTGCCGCTATGAGGCCCAGGCCGGAAGCTGTTTCGCTCTGGATCTGCCCGACCCCAACTTCGCTCAACGCGGCGGGACTCTGCGGAACTATTACCTTTCCGAATATCCCTCGCGTCGCCTGGCCGACAACCCACTGGCTCTGTGCCTGGGGGTATGCGGCCTGGTGCTCGTAAGGGAAACTTCGGACGACTACCTTCTCACGGTGCACCGGGCTCCTCATCTGGCCTCACTGGAAAACAGCACCGGTCCATCGGTGGCAGGTTCGGTTGATTTCGATTCACACCCCGGATCGCTCGAGGATACATGCCGGCGGGCGTTGGCGATCGAAGCCCATGAAGAACTCGGACTAACGGGTGACGATTACAAGCTCGTTCCGCTGGCCTATGCCCGGGAGATCTTCCGCGGCGAGAAACCACAACTCTTCTTCTTATTGGAGACCAGTCTCTCGCGCGCCCGGATATCCGAGATGCTCAACGAAAACATGACGGAGAGAGCGGAGTTCGACGCTTTTGACTTCGTGGGATTTGCGAAAAGGGCAAAAAATGCAGACTCGTGGCTTGAGAATCTCAATCACGAGGCACGGATGAATTACTTCCTCGCCGAGGAATACCTCGGGAGCAGCCGCTAGCGGACCGCCTCCAGTTCGACGTCAAACCACACCGGCACATATACCAATATCACGGCCACTTTGGCATCGAGGGGCCAGTGCACCCCGACCATATGCATGAAGCAAAACAACGTCAGGCCAAAAAATACGCGCACCGCTCCGGCGCGGGTGTGATTGGCCAACAAATCGACTATCCCCCCGATGAGATAGAGGCCGATCAGAGCCGGGGCAAAAAGGATCACCAGCCAGGTGAGGACGGTCATTTCACCGGTGGCGCCGGCCAGGGGGCAATCGGCCGGAAGGCTCAGGAGACAATAGACATGAGCACAGATGAAAAACACCGACAGGGCCAGACCAAGCATACCGTCGAGGCATCCTCGAGATACTTCGCGAACGCCTCTCAGCCCGAAAAAGAGCGCCGCCGCCAGACACCCGGTCAGGATGAGGTGCGCACTGTTGGCAAATATGTTATTAATCACTGTGTCCATAGCTTTCCTCAAAGGAGAGCTATGTAAGAATCGTGCCGGTGACCGGCGAAAAACAACATCGTCTTAAGCTATTCCCCAACAGCCTCTTGGCTTTCGGCGCCGGCGGCCAGGGCGAAGAGGTTGACGGTTGTCTGCGTAGCTAAAGCTGAAACAAGATGCAAATTATTGAAAAAGAAAAGCCCGCCGCAAATATGCGGCGGGCCGAAATAAAGTATCCGATGACCGGTTCCGTCAGACATCAATCTCGTCGACATCGGTGGCCGGGCGGGTAAGGGAAACCTTGGTTTCCGCAATCTCTTCAGGATTCCTTTCCTTGAGCTTGCCCTTATATTTTTTCAATTGACCTTTGACCTTGTCGACGGCCGCCGCGATAGAGCTGTACATATCATCGGTCTCACTTGTTCCGGAAATGACATCCCTGTAGACTTTCACCTTCAGTTCCGCCTTGCGCCGATGCCTTTCCGTGTCGAGCACCAGCTCAGCCGAGATGATATTTTCGAAATAGCGGGTGAGGGTGTCCATTTCCGCCTCGGCATGGTTTCTGACCTCGTCGGTCAGGTCGAAGTGTCTTGCAGTTATAGTTTTTTGCATGGCGAATAACTCCTTTCCATGCGAAATCTATATATTTATTCTCTTCCAGACCGTTGATCCGGACGACCTATGCACGTCAGCTTCCCCGAAATATCGGAGTCGTTACCGTGAAACCGACCGATCGGTCCGTCCCAACCGGCCGGACATCGGCCGGTGGTCCGATAGATACCGGATTCCTATACTTATTACGATAGGGACATGAATCAGAAAAAGTCACCAAAAAATACATCCCTCTTTAACAACCCAGCCCCTATTAATAATACGCTTGAAGAGATTGAGTTGTTCACGCTAAAGCGCCCTATTTGAATATAAATGGCGACTAATAGGGGAAATCGAGTTCATTTACGACCAATCTATATCAGACAACCCGTTTACGAAGCCGCGCCGGCGGAATTTTCAGCTCTTCGCGATACTTGGTGACGGTTCTTCGGGCCAGCTTAATGCCCTCTTCATTCAGGCGGCGAAAGATTTCCTGATCTGAAAAAGGCTTCTCCGGCGGCTCATCCTTGATTATCTCCGTGATACGCTGTTTGACGGATATTTTGGACATATCGCTGCCATCATCCCGGGTAATACCGGAATTGAAGAAGTACCGGATCTCGCGTACGCCAAAGGGCGTCTGAACATACTTGCCGTTGGCCACGCGACTTATGGTGGCCACGTTCATATCGACATCCTGTGCGATGTCTTCCATTATGAGCGGTTTCAAAAAGGCCGGTCCTCTTTCGAAGAATTCCTTCTGGCGTTCGATCAGGGCTTCCATAACCCTAACCATGGTCGACCGGCGCTGGGCAATGGCGTTCATGAGCCACTTGGCCTGATCAAGCTTCTGTCGGATATAGTCTTTGGTGTCCTTGGATGATTTACTGCCACGACGAATGAGATTGCGATAGCTGGCATTTATACGCAGGCGCGGGACATAGCTGTCGTTGTGGACAACCTGGTAGTCATCACCGAAACGATCCACGACGAGGTCGGGAACGACGGGCATGGCACCAGAATCGAAACGGCCGTGAGCCGGCGTCGGCGACAGAGACTTGATCGTGTTCATGGCCTGCTGAGCCCGCTCAACGGTAACCCCCATCATTTTCGACACCTGCAGAATTGACCGGCGATCGAGTTCGTTGATGTGCTCATCGACAATGCGAAAAGCCAGGGTATTCTCGAGTTTCTTTTCACGCAGCTGAATCATCAGCGACTCGCGCAAATCAACGGCCCCGACCCCCGATGGGTCAAAGCGCTGCACCTTGCGCAGGACAGCATCGATGGTCTCGACATCGAAAGTAAATTGCGATGCCAGTTCGGGAGCGTTTTCCTCGGCGTACTTGGGCAACCGCTCGGCCATTTCGGGAACATTCAGGGTCAGAAAACCGTCCGGGGCGATATTACCGATAATATACTCGCCTATAAATTGTTCATTGTCGGAGAGGTTCAGCATCAGGAGTTGTTCGTTTAAGTAATCATAGAGCGTGCTGACTGTGGCCGCTGTGCCTTCAAAACGTTCTTCCACGTGCTCCCGGGGTTCGCGGACTTTGTATCCCTCGTCATCGTCGAAGAGATATGCCTCGAGATCCGCTCCGTCGTCGGAGTCATCCTTTTCCTTGTCCTTGTCCCCCAGATCGATTTCCGACTCGCTCTCTTCCTGCTCCTGTTCGAGATCCGGCTCATCGACTTCTTCCAGCAACGGATTAGTAGCCAGTTCGACCCGTATTTTCTGTTCGAGTTTCAGCACCGGCATCTGCAGCATTTTGAGCGACTGTATCAGCTGCGGTGCGAGAATCTGTTTCTGCCTGAGTTGTTGTACTAGCTTCATCTGTCAACCAATTATTTGTCACCGACTTATAGAAACCCGGAGGTAACTGCACATCTTACTCTGTTATTATCGGAAACTCCGGTAATCCGATTTATGATTCACTCTCAATTCGTTCAGTTATTCTACACCCATCCTTAGGTGATCAGTTCAGCCGAAATTTCTCCCCCAGATAGATTTTCCTGGCTTCGGGATCATTGGCGAGAAACTCGGAAGTTCCCGACTTTAGTATCTTGCCGTCGCACATAATATAGGCCCGATTACAAATGGAGAGGGTCTCCCTGACGTTATGATCGGTGATAAGCACGCCCAGCCCCCTTTCCACGAGCCGGCCGATTATTTTCTGGATATCCTCGACGGCGATGGGATCGATACCGGCAAAGGGTTCATCCAGAAGCATAAACTGGGGGTCATTGACAAGCGCCCGGGTAATTTCCACCCGTCGCCGCTCTCCTCCCGACAGGGTATAAGCCTTGGCTTTGCGCAAATGGGCTATGTCAAGCTCGTTGAGCAACTCCTCCAGACGGCGCTTTCGCTCCTTGCGGCGCAGGCCCCGGAACTGGAGTATCGACATGATGTTGTCCTCAACTGACAGCTTGCGAAAAACCGAGGCCTCCTGAGCCAGATAGCCGATACCCAGCGTTGACCGCTTGTACATGGGATAACGACTGATATTGCGATCACCGAGGAAAACCTTGCCCTCGCTGGGGCGGATGAAACCGATAATCATGTAGAAAGTCGTTGTTTTCCCGGCCCCGTTAGGCCCAAGCAGGCCGACAACTTCACCCGGATTGACCACAATCGAGACGCCGTTGACTACCGGACGCTTGTGGTAATGCTTACATAGATCCTTTGATGTCAGTGTAATCATACCGGAATATATACACTCAAAGAGGAGCAATCAACTTTTTTTTAGAAACATAGCACGTTTTTTGCTGTGCCACCTCGATCATTCCGCCATTTATTACTTTCCGCTCCCCAAAAAAAACATTAACTTCAAAGGCTTGTATAAGTTATACCGATTATTTGGTATCGAAAACGAAATCAATTGAGGAATACCGATGCGACAACTGCTAGTGGCCTGTATGACGGTTCTGGTGCTGACCGGCTGTGGCCGGGGACCAGTCAACGATTTGGAAAGTTTCCTTGGCAACGTTGAGGAGCAACTCCGCGAGTACAATTTCGGCGCCGCGCGAGCCGCCATTGACGATTACGCCGGGAGCCATCCCGAGGCGGCAGCGGTACATTATGCCGAAGGTCTTCTTTACGAGTACTTGTGGCAGGATTTTGATGCCCTGCATGCCTATATGCAGGCAGTGAACAGCGACATGTTCTTCGCCCCGGCCCAGGCCGGCGTATCGCGCATGTATTATCGTCTGGGGCATTATGAAGAATCAGCGCTTGCGGCGACCGCCCATGCGGCGGCCCTGCGCAACGATCCTGAGGCACAGTTGGCCATGGCCCGAGCCTGTTCCCGGATCGGTCAGGCCGGCCTCTGTGAGAGAGCGGCCGCGGCAGCTCTCGATTCCGGCCGCACCGAAGCCTCGTTCATCAGGGCGGCGGCGGTCTACCTTGATCACGCTTTCGATTCCGCCAACGTTTTGCGCGAGCGGGCCATGGCCAATATCTCCGAATCGCCGTCAGAACTCGCGGCAGCGGCCGAGATGTACGCCGTGGCGGGCATGCTCGATTCGGCAATCGCCCTGGGCGCGGCCGAGGTTGATAAATCAGGCGAGGCTCCCCTGGTCATCAAGGAACAATTCCTGCGAGCCTTGGATGCCGGCTATTTGCACGAAGCGAGGCGAATGATGGCCCTCGCTCGCGAGAGGGGTTGCGGCGACACCGTTCGATATCTTATGGAAACTGCCTATTACGTTGGTAGCGGCAATCGTTCCAAGGCCGTGCGTCTCAGCGGCCAGGTGCGCGCTCTGGTGGGAGAAACCGTCACGGCGCAAATTACGGATGCTTTTATACATGGAGCCAGCGGTGACCTCATGTCCGTCATGCAGGACTTGAGGGTAATCATGAAGAGGATCCGAGATGGCAATTACCTCGAGGAGTATTACGATTTCGTGCTCTACTACCTGGCTATTGAGCAGACGGATCTGATGCTTGCCGAGGACCAGCTGGACTGGCTGCGCCTTGTGCGGGGCTTGAGGGCCAACCGGCCGGAGGTTCGCGTTTTGATGGCACGGTTGATGTTTCTGATCGGTGATTTTGACAACTTCCGCGAGGAAATGAAGAAGCTCGAGAAGTCCCACCCTTCGGAGCCCAACTGGCTTGCGGGCCTGGCGGATATCTATCTCGAACCAGCCCTGGCCGAACCTGACCAGGCGGAGCGCCTCTATCTCCTCGCCCTGGAAAAGGACGCTCATTACGCTCCGGCGTTCGAAGAACTGGTTGAACTCTACCGTAATTTGCATCGCCCGGAAGCCGCCCTGGCGCTCTTCAAAAAACACGAAATGCTGGTGGCGAATACGCCCTCTCTGAGGGTGTTACAGACCATCGTTCTGATCGAAAACGGAAAATTTGATGAAGCCCTGAAAGTGTTTGGAAGCACCGCCCCACTTGTGTCCGGACGGGCACTCATGTATGACCGGGTCTTGAAAGTCGTCCAGCACAGCAAACGGCCCCAGACCGTGACACCGATAGCTGAAATCATGGTCGATCTCGGCGGCGAGAATCCCGATGTTCTGACCCTGGCCGCGCGCTTCTTATCCGACGCGGGAAGCTACCAAAGGGCCGCAGAACTTGCCGAGAGGGCGATTGAGATCGACGGCGGATACAATCCCGCCCGGGTCCAGAAGGCCCGCGCGCTCTACCGCCTGGGTGAAACTGACCGGGCCATTGAGACGCTCGAGCAACTGATCACCGAGGAACGCGACAATATCTACGCCAATTATTACCTGGCCCGTTTCCTGGCCGACGAGAAGCGAGATCTCCAGAGGGCCAGCAACCTGGCCCGTCAGGCCCTTTCGAACGCCGGAACCGATGTCGAGATACTCATGAATATTTCTTATGTTTACTTCCAGCAGGGGCGGTATGATCTTTCGCGCGGTGAGGCTCTGAAGACTCTCCGGACATTTCCGGACCACCCTCTCCCTCATTTCCGGGCCGGCATGGCCTGGTACATGGAGGGGAAATCGAAGGAAGCGCGCCAGGAACTTCAAAAAGCCCTGGACCTGGGGCTATCCGGAAACGACCGTGAAATGGCGAATCAAACACTCGCCAAACTCAAATAACGAATCGGGTTTTGAGGGATCCATACCTGTGGCGGTAATTCGGTAATGGAAAACAGGCAAACAGTCATGGTCACCGGCGCGGCCGGGTATATCGGCTCCGTGCTCGTCGGCCGACTGCTCGGGCAGGGCTATCGAGTCCGGGGTCTCGACAACCTGTCATTCGGCGGCAACGGCCTCCTGCCCTATATGGGTATCACCGATTTCGATTTCATTCAGGGGGACATAACATCGGCCGATGATCTGGCCGGCGCCATCGAAGGCGTTGATGCGGTGGTGCACCTGGCCGCTATCGTCGGTGACCCGGCCTGTCGCCGGCAACCCGACCTCGCCGAGAAAGTCAACAGAGCCGGCGCCAAGTTGCTTTGTGCTATGGCCCGTGAGAGCGGCGTCCGGCGTTTTGTCTTCGCCTCAACCTGCAGCAATTACGGGAAGATGGAGACCCATGACGGGTACGTGGAAGAAACTTCGCCTTTGAAACCGGTATCCCTTTACGCCGAGTTGAAGGTAGGCTTCGAAGAGCACCTGATGGCCCTTGCCTGCGACGAGTTCGTGCCGGTGGTGCTGCGTTTTGCCACCGCTTACGGCCTGTCGCCCCGCCCCCGCTTCGACCTCACGGTTAACGAATTCACCCGCGAGCTGGTCCTGGGCCGACCGCTTGAAATTTACGGCGAACACTTCTGGCGACCATACGCTCATACTACGGACCTGGCCGCCGCCTGCAGTCTCGCCCTGCGCGCCGACGCCGCCGCGGTCGCCGGAGAAGCTTTCAACGTCGGCGCAACTGATGAAAACTATCAGAAGAAGACGCTGGTGCGGATGATCCTCGAACACCTGCCTCGCATGGCCGATCAGGTTACATTCGTAGCCAGGGACGAAGACCCCCGGGATTACCGCGTGCGCTTCGAGAAAATCAAAACGGGGCTCGGATTTGAACCTCATCGCACCGTGCCCGATGGAATAAAAGAGATTATAAAGGCCATTCGTCTCGGGATCATACCGGACCCGGACGACAGGCGTTACGGCAATCTATAAGCGAATATTTCGGCAGAGGTCGCACAGACATGGCATCAGGAAAACTGGAAGCTGTGGTTTTGGCGGGTGGTAAGGGATCGCGTCTCGGCCCGCTGACGGCGGAAATACCCAAACCGCTGGTGACGGTGGGTGATCGCCCGATTGTCGAGATCCTCCTTTCGCGCATG
The DNA here is from genome assembly GCA_964630485.1 of uncultured Ignavibacteriales bacterium. Lineage (GTDB taxonomy): Bacteria > Zixibacteria > MSB-5A5 > GN15 > FEB-12 > JAJRTA01. The sequence continues at coordinate 1,607 of CAZVUZ010000099.1, read as the reverse complement.
CAGAAATGCGGTGTCGAACGTGTTCACATGGCCGTCAACCACCTCGCCCACCTGATCATGGCCGTGCTGGGCGACGGCGGCCACCTGGGGCTGGAAGTAGACTACTCGAGAGAAGACACGCCCCTTTCGACGGTGGGACCGATCAAATTGATCGAGGTCCTCCCGGAGCATTTCCTCGTCACCAACGGCGACATTCTCACCGACCTGGATTTTAGCGAGCTTTACCACCACCACCGGAATCACCACGCGCTCGTAACGGTGGCAACTCACCGCCGGACGAACCGGGTCGACTACGGCGTGCTGGACATCGCTCCCGACAACACGGTTACCGGGTTCAGGGAGAAGCCGGAATATCCGCTGACCGTTTCGATGGGGGTTTATGTCTTTTCAAGAAAGGTGCTTGAATTCGTTCCCGACCGCGAGCCTTTCGGGTTTGACGACCTCATGCTGAAATTGCTCGATGAAGGAGAATCAATCAACACCTTCCCTTATGAAGGCTACTGGCTCGATATCGGTCGCCCCGAAGACTACGAGCAGGCCCAGCGCGACATCGAGCGCGTGCGTACGCTCCTCGAATAGACGCTCCTTTACTCCATTCAACAAATAAAAGGGCCGGGATAATATCCCGGCCCTTGGCACGTCTGTTCGCGAGAACGCTTTCTACAGACAGATAAGCGGCTCGCCGTTATTGAACATGTAATCGACGATAGCCACGAGGTCCCCGATGTCGGCATAGCCTCCAGAGGCGTTGACGTCGGCCGTCAGCCAGTTGGCGGGCGGCGGTCCGAAGCCGAACATGTAATCAACCAAATAGACGAGATCGCCTATATCGGGCCCGGAGTCATCCCCGTTGATGTCCCCGCAGATGTAGTCACAGACATCTCCGATTCCGTTTTCATCAAGATCAGCCTGATCCGCATTGGGCTTATTCACGCAGTTGTCACAACTATCGCCGACGCCGTCGGAATCGATGTCTTCCTGAAGCGGGTTCGCCGTCAGCATGCAATTGTCGCAGGCATCACCGAGACTGTCAGTATCGGCGTTTTCCTGCGTGGGATTGTAGAGATAACGGCAGTTGTCACAGGCATCACCGGCGCCGTCGCTGTCGTAGTCGGTCTGGGTGGGATTGGCTACCGTCGGACAGTTGTCGCAGAGGTCACCCAGTTCATCGTCATCGGCGTCGGCCTGATCGAAATTGTCAACGTTCACACAATTGTCACAGGCGTCACCGACGCTGTCATTGTCGGCGTCGGCCTGGTTACCGTTCGGCGTCGTCAGGCAATTGTCACAAAGATCCCCGACATCATCGCCGTCGGCATCATCCTGGGAGGGATTGTAAACGGCTTCGCAGTTATCACAGGCGTCACCGAAATCGTCACCGTCGGTATCGGCCTGGCTGAAGTTGGAAACAGCAGGACAATTGTCGCAGGCATTCCCGACATTGTCGCCGTCGCTGTCGGCCTGGTCGGGATTGCCAAGGGCAATGCAGTTGTCGCAGATATCCCCAACGCCGTCGCTGTCACCGTCCTCCTGGCCGGGGTTGTAACCCTCGGGGCAGTTATCGGCGGCATTGAGAACGCCGTCGTTGTCGATGTCCTCACTCTGGC
>CAZVUZ010000098.1:11878-12436 GCA_964630485.1 uncultured Ignavibacteriales bacterium | reverse complement strand
TCTGCAGTTGATCCTCGTTTTGTAGTCCCTCGTGTTTCATCAATGTCCGGCATTTATCATGTTCGCGCCAACGCTCCTTCGGGCATTCATCGCCGCCGATGTGAATGAACAGCCCCGGAAAAAGCTCGACCACCTCGCTCAGGACATTCTCGAGAAACTGGAAAGTGGCCTCGTTGCCGGGACAGAACACATCCTCGAAAACACCCCATTCGGACGGCACCTCGAAAGGTCCCCCGGTGCAGGAGTATTCCGGGTAGGCCGCCAGCGCCGCCCGGGCATGGCCCGGAAGCTCGATCTCCGGCACCACGGTAATGAACCTATCGGCGGCATAGGCCACCACTTCGCGGATATCATCCTTCGTATAGAACCCGCCGTACCTCGCACCCTCTTCGTCCGCCCGAAAGCCACCGACCTCGGCCAGCTTCGGATACCTGTCGATTTCTATGCGCCAGCCCTGATCATCGGTAAGATGCCAGTGGAAAACGTTGAACTTGTGCAGGGCGAGAATATCGAGGTACTTTTTTATGCTGTCAACGTCAAAGAAATGCCGGGAGACAT
>CAZVUZ010000098.1:0-11868 GCA_964630485.1 uncultured Ignavibacteriales bacterium | reverse complement strand
CTCCAAATAAAGGCGGAATTGCATTTCCAATTTGAGAATATCGAGGTACTTCTTTATATGTTCGACGCCGAAGAAATGCCGGGAGACATCGAGATGCATCCCCCGCCATGAAAAACGCGGCTTGTCCTCAATGCGCATCATCGGCAACACGCGCGACGGTTCCGCCGACAGCCCCAGCGTCATTACCTGGATAAACGTCTGGACGGCATAGAAAGCTCCCGCCGGGCTGGCGGCTGTAATCCTAACACCTTGTTTGTCGATGGAAAAGCGGTAGTCCTCGGGACCCAGTTTCGACCGACTCAGATCAAGCAGACGGAACTCGACGGCGTGCATATTAGTCGGTCTCTCGGTCGTGGTCTCAACCACGGCCTCAAGTTTCATAATCTGCCTGATTGCCTCCGCCAGTCCGGTGGCAACGGGCAGGAGAGCGGTGTCCTGCGGGCGGACATGGATGGTGATTCGGCTATACCAGATAGCAAGGGGTTGTGTCCGGTTATACAGTGCCTTGTAAGACGCCGGCCAAGGAATGATGCTGTACTGCCTCATCGCCCGTAGTCCTCCCGCTTGAGTTGCGGCTTAGAGTTCCCAACCGACAAGGTGACTCGACACCCGCCAGTATCCATAGTTACCGTCTTCATCGACCGGCCGCATGTTCTCGATCACGAAGCGGATCGTATGTCTTCCCGGCGTGAGGTGGTCGGTCAAATCCAGTTCCACCGGGGCGACAAAATCCCCCGGACACCAGCCGCTGCGGCTGAAATCCGAGGACCACCAGCCATTCGACCAGCGTCGGCAATAGGGGTTGACCTCCCGGAACTGGCGGCAGTCGTCGCGCCAGGGACGAAAACGGTATACCACGTGCCCATCGATGTAAATCACGTTGTCTTTCTGCTCGAATTCATCCGCCCCCCGGCCGTCGGTGCAGTGACCCGAAACGAGATAGTTCATCGTCACCCTCTCGAGCGACTCAGGAACCTCCACCGTAACTTCGATCCCCTCCGCATCAATCTCCCTGGTGTCGAAAGACTCCTCAAAAACAACGGCTCCGACCCAGACAGGCAACACCTCGGGTTCATCCGGTTCGAAGCTGAGACTGAAGTCGATTTTCCAGGCCGGACTGACCCAGGTATCGATAAAGGCCCGGAAGGTGCAGGTATCTTTCAACAGCGGCGCCAGATGCGTCACATCGACCTCAAACTCGGTGAACCCGCCATAGGCGGTGACAAATTTGACCACTTCGATATCCGGCTCTCCCTCACGGCAGAGCCGTACATTGCCGGCGCGATCCCATTTATCATGCACCGACTGGATGTCTTTCGGAATCGGGTGCAGGGCAACGCGGGCGGTGATTTTCATGGTCGTATCGAAGGCGGGAATCACAGCCGAGGTGACTATCACGCGGCCGTTGTCCTCGGCGACAACCCCGGCGGTGTCATAGCGGTCGGGCTGGTCGGGCGTGAAGTGGATATGGTTCTCGTGGAACACATCCACCTCGACGTATGGCGCGGGTTCCGCACTAACGGCACTTGCGAAGCGCGCTACCATCGCCAACAGCGCCAACACAGGAAGCAACAGAGTGGCCGGTTTAATCCGTTTCAGCATATCGAGTCTCCACCATAGGTTCTTCTGATTTTAAAAGTGCGGATCTCAAACGGCTCCAGGATCAGGTCAATTGGTTCCCCGCAGGTCACAGTGTCACTGTCATGCCATTCCATTAAATTCGTACGAACCAGCTCACTTCCGGCGTCCTTGACATACAGCCTTCCGCGAGAGTTGCGCCCGAGCGTCTCCACGATGCGAACCACGAGGCAGTTCTCTTTCTCCGCCTTCTTCAGCACCTCAAGAACAAGTCCCTCTCCTTCGAGTCGACACGGCATCGTGGCGCCAAGCGACGCCGCACCCTCGAAGACGCGAATCTCGCGATTGAGTTGACCGGCATTGGCCATGACGTCCGATCGGACGAGATCCCCCAAATGCGGTAGGAGGCTGTAGGTAAAACGGTGCTCCCCCCGGTCGGCATCGGGATCGGGATAGGTGGGCGACCGCAGGAGGTTCAAGTCGAGCACGTTATCGACTACGCGGTAACCGTATTTGCAATCGTTCAGGAGGGCCACACCATAATCGGGTTCCGAAAGGTCGGCACAGCGATGGCCGACGACCTCGAATCGGGCCTTATCCCACGAAGTGTTGCGGTGCGTCGGACGTTCTATATAGCCGTATTGAATATCGAAACTCGCCTGTTCAGCGCGGATTGCGACCGGGAAGGCCACCCTCAGCATGCGGTGCTTTTCATGCCATTCGACGCGGGTGCGAAAATCGAGCCGCCGCGAATCGGCCGCCAGGTAAACGTCCTGCTGAATCCGGGAGTTGCCCAGATAGTACCTGAAGGTCAGCCCCTGCCGAACGGGGCCCGCAGGCAACCGTGTGTAGTTAAACGCCCGGGCGGTTTCGACCAGACAGTTTTCGTAAGTGATGTCGATATCCCAGGCATCCCAGTCATTGGGGTGGTCGTCATAAAGCGCCAGCACGTTTCCGGGCGTCTCCGGTTCGATAATCTGCCGACCGGCCGGTTTGTCAAAGGCGCTGATGAGAAGACCATCTTTGTTGAACTCATAGCGCATAAGGTCGTTTTCGAGCACCAGACTGCCCGATGAGATTCCCTTCGCGGGGACACTGTCCGATCGCGACAGCGTCTTGAACGAAAGCGGTTCCATGTGTACGCGGGCAACAAGATGACCGGTCTCCGATTGTGTGGACAGATCCTTCCCCGCCTCATCGGCCACACCATCGTTCCACCCCTCCGGCAAAGGCACGGGGCCGTCAAAGACATACGACGACGGGTTGAACAGAACGAGCGCATCCTCCTTCATTCTAAACAACGTCCGCGAGACCTCATCTATCAGGTGATCACACTGATGGTCGACCTCGGCGAGTTCGGCCAGGGTATCCTTATAAACGCGGGTGATGCTGGATCCCGGAATAATATCGTGGAACTGATTGCGCAAAACGGTCTTCCACATTGCATCCAGGGACTCGGCGGGATATTTATCCAAAGGCAGACAGGAATAGAGAAGCTCGACCTCCCGGAGTTTGTTTTCAAGTTTGCGGTTGGCCCGTTTGACCTGCGCCTGCGTAGTCAGAGTGCCGCGATGTAATTCGAGGTAAAGCTCACCGGACCAGGTGTCCAGCCGGTCGCTGTACTGGGAAAGCCGCTCAAAGAACGCCGAGGCCTTATCGAAACGCACTTTCGGGGTGCCTTCGAGATCCTTCATGCGGCACCCGTATTCAATATACTCCTCCTTGGGACCGCCGCCGCCGTCACCGACCCCGAAAAGGCACATGAACTCGTCGAGACCATCCTTCTCTTTGAAATTGTCCCGGCCAAGGATCAAGGATCGCGAACTCAACTGGCTGTTGTAAGTATCTTCCGGCGGAAAGTGGGTGAGAACCTCACTGCCGTCAATGCCGCGCCATTTGAAGGTATGGTGCGGGAAGTCATTGAACTGGTTCCACGACATTTTCTGAGTGAGAAAATAGTCGATACCGCTCTTTCTCAGAATCTGGGGCAGGGCCGCCGAATACCCGAACACATCCGGAAGCCAGAGGTTGTCAACCTCGACACCAAACGCGTCGCGGAAGAAGTTCTTGCCATGCAGGATTTGCCGAATCATCGCTTCGCCGCCGATGAGATTGCAATCTGCTTCGACCCACATTCCCCCCTGCACCTCCCACCGACCGTCACGGACGGCCTTCTTAATGCGGGCGTAAAGAGCGGGGTAATGCTCCTTAACAAAGGCATAGTGCTGGGGCTGAGAGGCCCCGAAGACATAATCCGGATAGCAATCGATCAGGGCCAGCTGGCTGGCAAAAGTGCGGGCGCATTTGCGTACCGTCTCACTTACCGGCCAGAGCCAGGCGGTGTCGACGTGGGCATGCCCGATTGCCGTAACACTCATATCCGAGGCGGCAGCCGGGCGTTCCAGTTCGGGTTTCAATATCTGGCGACATTCCGAGACCGAGGATGTTTTGCCGTAAATGTCGACGGCCTCGTTACAGACCCTGATAACACGGGCGCGCCGGACACTCTTTTCCGGGAGCGCCTGCACCAACCCCATCATCACCTGGAGATCGAGCCACAGCGACCAGCGTTCGACATCGAAAAGGCACAGCTCAGCGGCCTGCAATCGGGCGTCATAGTGACCGTAACGATTCAACGAATCCTCCCCCGGATCGGGTTCGGTAAACATGCCAAACAAGCCGTTCGCCGCCGCCTCCACCCACAGCTCCACCGTATTTGCGTCGTGGCAGCTTTCCGGCAGGCGGACGATATCGCGGCTGAATTCGGAGTCGAAAACCGAACCGTTGGTGATTCCCTGCAGGATACCTCCCCGGGCGTCGAAGACCAGCCCCTCACCGCCGACGTCAAGATGCGCCACGACCGGCCGGCCCTTCCACTTGTCCGGGATAGTACCCTGAAAGTGAAACCAGCCACTCCCCCAGTTTCGTCCCCAGACTTCACCCACCGAGAAAGGTCTCAGTGAATCTGTCGGCCGATCAGACCAGGGCGCCGATCCTTCGACCGGGGCAAACCGGGTCTTGAACGGCACCGCCTCGGCCAGCACCTTACGGGCCATGCGAGCGGTGAACCGCTCTATGCGGGTTAAATAAAATCGTGTTTCGTTCTTATCCATGCTCGCTTCCTTACCAACCGATAATCATCCGAACTACTCGTGAGCGACAGAACCGTCATCAGAAATAAATTTCCTTCTTTTGTCCTTGGTCGCTTCCAAAACCCTCCGCAAATTTCCCAGCCTATTCGCGAGCGACAGAGCCGTCATCACTGTCGTCGCGCTTCATCGTGCGCAGACGGGTGAACATGCGTTTAATGTCCCTGAAGCCGCCGATAGTGAACCAGAAAATCACGATGACCGCCAGGGTCACATGAATACCCAGGTAGATCTTCCAGAAACTCATCCAGGTGTCATCGCTCACGTCATACATTAGATTATAAACGGTCCCGACGATGAACACCAGGGTCCATCCGCCGGTCCATATGTAATTGACGATATATATAAACTTATCCCCACGGGTAAATTCTTTGCCCATACCGAGAATTCTCCATCCCCGCGAGGGAACGGCCTCGATGACCTGCGATTCCTCTTTGACGGCGTACTTACCACGCTTGAGGAGTTTGTCCATCTCGAACGGCCGGCTTCGGCCGAGCAACGACACCACGACATACACGACGGAAGCACCGAACATGCTGATCATCCAGAACCACTGACCGTTAATGAAAAAGTTGTCGACTATCTGGTGAATGATGATCCCGCCGACGGCTATGCTTGACCCGGTTATCATGGCCACCCAGGCAGCCGCGGTGGTGCCGCGTTTCCAGTAGAGACCGCCGATAATCACCGCCCCGGAACCACCCGCGAAAATCGCCCCGGTTATGGCAAAGAATAAAAAGATGTACTGGCTTTGCTTGAAGAGGAGGCTGAAGAAGAAGATGAAGACGGCGACGAATCCGATCGACAGCTTCAACACCCGCAGGTGCTGTTCGCGCGTGAACGGCTTCTTGCGCAGGGGCATGATGACGTCCTGCACGAGGATGCAACCCCACGAATGCAAATAGGAATCGTGGGTGCTTATGAAAGCGGCCAGCATAACCGCCACAAAACCGCCGATAAGCCCCCTCGGAAGGATTTGCGATAACACCAGGGGAGCTTTGAGCTGGCTCTGCACGGCTTCCGACTCAACACCACTGAGGACAGCCTGAACGGTGTTGGCGATGGTCGTAAAGTCGGCATGATTGAGAACGGCGTAGGCTACAATCGGAATGAACAAAAACAAAATCGTTTGCGGCAGACCGCGCCAGCCCGACAGCACGCTGCCCATTTTGGCCTCATGAGCGCTTTTGGCCGAGGCATTGTAACCCTGCGTCCCCTGCCACGACATGGTGTTGTACATCACCCCGAAAACCCCGACCAGGAAATACCAGAAATTGAAATCTTTGACATTGCTCGTCTTGAACGGATTTATCAGCGAGGCATCCTGCGGCGCCGCCGACAGCGACTCCTGGATCATTGACCAGTCGAAAGAGAAGAAGGCCCAGACGATGATCAGGACGAAAACGATATTGACGAACATCCCCTGGAAGAAATCGGCGATGATGATAGCCACCTGTCCGCCGGCAAAGACGAAGAAGAGCGAAATCGACAGCAGGAGAATCATCGTCACCGCGAAGGTCGACACCGCCAGGCCGAAGACATCGAAATACTGGGGCAGGCCGCAGAAGTAGATGAAAAACCTTGCTCCCACCGCCGGGAAAATACCGAAGTTGATGAGACCGGAGAGAAAACAGATTATGCCCGTGAAAACACGAAACTTGCGGCTGTAGCGCATCTCGAAGTATTGCGCCAGGGTCAGGCACCGGGTTTGTCGAAACCGGTATATGACCCATCCCGAGACGGTAATGACCAGGAGCACGAGCGCCATGGTCATCCCCCACCAGGCCATCGAGAAGCCGGCGATGAGGTTCATTTCCAGGTTGCCGACGATGGTTATCGCCCCCAGACCGGCTACGCCGCTGGCGACACTGATTACGTAGCGCCCCGCCGATCGACCCGCGGCGAGAAAATCGGCAACATTCTTCATCAGTTTCTTACTGGCCATGACTGAGAAGATCATCAGGCCCATAACCACGATAACGATTGACCAATCAAAGGGTGTCAGATTCATCGTAAGCCTCTCTGTAGTGTCATTCTCGACTCTCCGTCCGAATACGTCCATCCCCGGTTATGATCAATACTTTTTTGCTATCCGTTCCATCAAGCCGTGCCTCGAAAAGACTTTCCGTGACCTTGATGATCGGGGGCCATTGCCAGCCCTCCAGCTCGATACCGTCCAGACCCAGAATGCTAACGGTAGTGCTGAAGCCACCGTATTTCTCCCGAAATTCACGCTCGGCGTAATAGAGCCGCCGCATGGCCCAGCGCGCCTCTTCGTCGGGGTAAGCGGAGAATGCCACCGCCGGAGTTCCGGCAAGGTTCTCGGAAAATTGCACAATACCCCACATCTCCGGGTAATGCATCGCAATCAATCCCTGAGGGGACCATACCCAGTTGTCCTCGGGGAGGTTCTTGCCGGTAGCGGAATCGACCTGCTTGACATATCTGCCGTCGATGGTATCCGCCCTCCACTCAACGCGTGAGAAATTCACACGCCATTGGTCACCCTCGCGCGGCGGCGCATTCTTGTGAGCGCATTCCTTCAGCACCCGCCAGGGGATAGCTATCTCAATACTCCAACCGCTGTCAGTGTTGGTGGGATCGTTCAGGGTACCCTCCACGTAAACGGCCGTCCGCAGTCCCTGGATGTCCCAGGCATTTATCGCCGGGGCGCCGTCACGATAGGGTTTTACCAGGAAAAGATCCCATTGCGTGTTGAGGGCATTGACCTCGAGTTCGTAGTACTCGTGGGTGTCACCGTCGGGATCGATGAAAACCTCGAAATCATTGTCATGGTAAATCACGGCGTCACGTTCGGTCAACGCGCCCCAGACATGCGGCTCCTGCATATCGGCGGCGATGTAAAAATAGGTCGAATCCCAGAGCATTTTGGCCCGGGTCTCGAACCTCGGCTTCGGTCTCAGAGAACCCTCGATATCGACAAAGAGTTCGGTTTCGGCCGCTCGTTGCCACATTGGATCGTCCATGCGGCCGTCAATGACAATCGGCGTCTCCGTCCGGTAGCAAACATAGTGCTCAGGCGCATATTCAATGGCCGGAACGGGAAAGAGCCGCCCATCATCCCGGCCGCCGACGCGACCGGTATCCGAGACATCCTGGCCACAACCGGGCACAATCATAAGTGCCATCACGGCAACTGCAAACATCTTTCTCATATTATCTCGCTCTCCTCTTTTCGCCAAGCCTGAAACTGCACAGCCCGGTGTTCACCTCCGCACACCTGTCCAGCGCCGCCTCCACGCGGGAAAACGCCGGCCCCCACAGCACAGAAAAACGGAATTCATAGAAACCGCCGAGACCCGCACCGAAATTCGTCTCCCAGAAATTAGTCATCAGCCAGGCGAAGGTGTGGTCGAGGTTCGGCTCGGGACGGTCCGGATCATGAAGCCGACGGGGTCGGTATTCCAAATCCCCCAGATGCACCAGGCTGGAATCCGGGGTAGCCACCACCAAGCCGAAATCACCCTCGACCATGGCCAGTCCCTCCTGGATACTGTAAAAGTCGATCAGCGTCCCGGGCAGTTGATCAATGCGAGGACGCACCCTGGCCCCGGCCTTGTCGAGCCAGAACTCGGCCCGGTCGGACTCAAGAGCGAATGGCAACGCCAAATATACATTCTCCGGCGCCCACCGGTTTTCCTTGGCCATTTTCAGCGTCACATCCACCCGCGCTGCCGTATGGTAAGCGTTGAGTGACACCTGGCAATACTCGGCGCCGGGAAGTTCGAAAGTCATGTGGACCAGATTGGACAGCGGTCCCGTCTCGACTTTGGAAATACCCCTCGGCACACCCACATGCCTTTCAACGTGCCTGCCCTTGCGATTCAGTTGCATCTCTCCCCTGACGCCGCATATCCCCGACGGATCTTCCACCGGCGTGATCTCACGGATGGGCGTGAAGGGCGCATAGAGACGATCGCTCGCAAGCAGGTCGCGCCCGGAGGGCACATCGCTCCAACTCACGATACCGACTTCAGGCGCCAGACTAAGACGGAGGAAGGGCGTCTCCAGGAAGGGCGGTTCAGACGGTTCAGGGAAATTGGATGCAACGACGGGATGCTGTTCATCGGGGACGATCTCAATATCGACCGTTGCCCCCGGCTCGATTTCGACCTCAACGACAAAAGCCGTCCCCCCGGGCGTCGGCTCGATTTGATGGGGAACGATCGTTTCCGAGTTTCTCAGGATCGCGCAGGCGCCCCGGTCAAGCCGCAACTCATGGTACTCGAAATGCCCCACCACCAGCTTCACGAAGTCCCGGACAGTCCGGGGAAACGGATTGAGAACCCGGTAAACGAGCGGCATCCCGGCCTTAAGCGTGGTGGCTCCAAGCCGCTTTAGTCCACGCGCCAGAAGGCCCTGGATCCGTTCGTGGGCCTCTGAGGCGTAAGCCTGTTTGCGGGTCGAGATGGCGTGGGTCATGAAATGCCATGGCTGAGAGACGGAATCGGCATGGCTGAAAGTATGCTCGGCGTAAAGCGTAAGCAATTCCTCGACCCTCGGGGAGGGTATCTCCTGAATCCCCTGATACGCCATAGTCAGCCCCTCATGCTGACGCAGCTCCCGCTGGGCCTGCCGGAACAGGCGCGTCCCGTTGGGGTACGATGCCGGGCCATCCGACCACCAGTCCGGCCAATCCCCGCGGTACACCGGCAGGTCATCGGCTTGACGACGCAAGTGTTTAAAGAATTCGGAAAGAGTAATCATTTCGATCGCGCAAACATCCCCGTACTCGGAGTTCCACCGATCGATACTGGCGGCGATGGCCGCATTGGGGGGGGCGTTGTCGGTGCGCAGACCGGACGCCATGACGGCGACGGAATCAAACGGATAGTCGGCCTGACGAAGCTGTTCCAGAAATCTCGGGATGCGTATTTCAGCCACCCGCCAGTGATCGGAAAAGATCATGGCGGCATCGCATTCGTCCTTTATGATATAGGACGATACCGCCCCGGGCACCAACCCCAGTTCATTGCCGTAATGATAGTGCTCACCGTTGAAGACGAGTATCTTGTCGCCGCCCGGCGTCTCCCACCAGAAAGCTACATGCCTCTTCCCCATCGGGTACATGCCGTGGTGAGTGTGGATGCATGTAAAGAGATTCTCGATGCCCTCGTCGTACAGCGCCTGCGAGAAACCCCAGCCAAAACCGTTGATGTCGGCCGTCATAGCGCACTCGACGGATGATCCGACTTCCCGGCCGAAATCCGCCGCCCGGCGCGACATCAGCTTGAGGCCGCGAAAGTCCCTAAGTTCGTTGAGATTTAGATAATTGCCAGACAACCCGATGCGACCGTCGTGCAGCGCCCGCTTGAACCGGTCCCGTTCGGCGCGGGAGGCTTCGGCCCAGAATAGCTCCACGGGACGAAAGGTCTCACAGGTCCATTTGAATCCCGGGCTGCAATCATCGCCGATAATATCCAACGCCTGTCTGATGAAATCCACCTGCCAGCGCTCTATTGTCGACTGCAATTCGGTATACCCGATATCGGTATGCGAATGGTGAATGACGCAGAGGCGCTTCGGCCCGGTCCCGATGCCGCTCATTCGCCCCCCTGGCAGCAGGCATCCAGAAGTTCCTGCACCGTGGTGAGGGCAAGCGCCACAGCCGTATCGGCGGCGCCGTAATAAACCAATACGCGGCTTTCCGATAGGGCGAAACCTGCCGCGTCGTAGTGATCGACGATCATTCCCGACGGGAAAACGACATTCGGGACCTGCCCGGTCAATTCGTAGGGCTCGCGTGGTTCCAAGATATTGTAGCGACCGCGAGCGACCACCTTCTGCGGATTTTCGAGGTCCAGCAGGACCACTCCGGCCTGATAGATATTGGCCGCGGCAAAATGAGTGGCCACACCGTGGTATATATGCAGCCAGCCGCGCTCGGTCCTGACCGGCGGCGGGCCGGAGCCTATCAATTCATCCCAGTAATGAGGCCGGCCGCACATCACCGGGCCGACCCGGCGCCAGTGAAGCAGGTCATCGGACTCCGCCAGCCAGATTTCATTGCCGGAGCTTGAGCCTCCTTCGAGGGCTACGAGGTTGGGTCGCTCCAGGCGCAAATACCGACCATCGACCTTTTCCGGAAAAAGCACTCCGTTGCGCACATCGTTATCCGAAACGATTCCGAGCATATGGAACGACCTGAGGTCCTCACTCCGGGCCAGGCCCAATACACAGCCACGGTCGGTATCCATCGCGCAAAGAGCATAGATTATTCCATCAAACTCGGTCAGGCGGGGATCATAGATGTGGTATACTTTTTCGGGCAGGGTATCGACACCGCTCATCCGGATGGGACCTTCGGCGATGTCGAAACTAATGCCGTCATCACTTACGGCCGGCCATAAGAATGTCTCGCGGCCGCGATTTTGGACGCGGAGAAGAAGGTGGTATTTGCCCTGGTGTCTGATCGCCCCCGGGTTGAAGACCGAACTGACGTCAACCAGATCGGGGAAAACAGCCGGGATATCGTGGCGGGAAATGATCGGATTATGGTTACTGCGATTCATTCAACATTGCGTCAGATACTCTCCTGTTTTGTGCAAGATAGCAAAATCGGCAGTTGAAGGACAGCGAAAAAAGTCGGTCGGGCTCCGCCGCATGGAGCGGAACCCTCTTATTCGAACGGTAAAGCCATACAGATCATCGCCGGACGTTCATGGCTCGAATCAGCCTCGGCCTTACACGGTCGCTTCGGCCCCGGATTCGTTTTGAGCGGACTTCTGTCGATAGTCTTCGGCGCCCGCCATCAGTTCGTTCACAAGAGCCATCAGGATGGGTTGCTCTGAGGCCATGAGGTTAACTATTCGAAATCCGGTTTCGTAGCAGTCGGTGTCTTCGCTCTTGTGACTCCACACACTGCGGACCTCCAGGAGAATCTGGTTTCGGCCGGCTACTTTGCGCGGCAGGTCAACCCGATAATCATAGGTCTTGTCGACCGGTATTGGATCACAGGAGACCAGCCGTATACCGTCCTCGGTTATGTCGAGAAGGTGTCCAATGGGGTGCCCGAGTTTTCGGTCCGAAACCTCGAAGTAGTTTCGCCAATGCCGGTTGCGAAAGAAAATGGCGGTGGGTCGTCTTGATTGTTTGCGCCGCTCAGTCATGGTTCAGTCCC
>CAZVUZ010000097.1:0-12607 GCA_964630485.1 uncultured Ignavibacteriales bacterium | reverse complement strand
ACGGCCATGTCAACTTCGAGTGGCTGGGAGCTATGGAACATCAATCGATGAGTTCCATGTGGGGCAGCGCCTGGTGGGGCTGGGGTTTCTCTGAGCCGGTGGTGGTCCACGAGCTGGCCCACCAGTGGTGGGGGGACATGATCACCTGCGAGTCCTGGGCCGACATATGGTTGAACGAAGGCTGGGCGTCGTATTCCGAGGCTCTCTTCTACGGAGAAGTAAGCGGATGGACCAACTACCACAACTACATGGCCGGCATGGATTACTCCGAGGGCACTTCCATTTACCGTGTCGATACAACCGATCCGGGGGTTGTTTTTGACCTCATCGTTTATGATAAAGGCGCCTGGGTGGTGCATATGCTCCGCAGGATCCTGGGCGACGCGGCCTTCTTTACCGCCATTGAAGACTACTACAACTCGCCCTATAAATATGGCGCCCTGACCACCGGCGAGTTCGTCGAAGTCTGGGAAAACTCCAGCGGCAGGGAATTGTCGTGGTTCTTCGAAGACTGGATTTACGGCGAGTACCGCCCCAATTACCATTATACCTACCGTTGTGAGCCGGGCGATTCCGGCGGTTATCGCGCGGTTATAGCCGTGGACCAGGTGCAGACCACCGCCCCCCAGGTTTTCCGAATGCCGATTGACTTCGTTTTCGAACTCACTTCCGGGCCAACCGACACCATGACCCTCTGGGCCGATCAGCGTCAGAACACCTTCGTCCTGAATTTCGAGGATTCCCTGGTCGGTGTCGAGCTTGACCCCTCCGACTGGATTCTCAAATACGCCAGCGACGTTCCCTGGCGATTACAATTTGTAGTCGAAGAGGAATTGCCGGCCGCGACTCAGCACTTGGTGTATGATTATCATCTGAGAGCCTACGGCGGCACCAACCTTTTCACCTACACGCTGGTGGACGGCGCCCTCCCGGCCGGCCTCGAACTTGATCCCCAGATCGGGATGATCTCCGGTACGCCGCAGGACAGCGGCCTGTTTACCTTCACCGTCAATGTCGACGACAACGGCTCAAATTACTGGGATGAAGCTGTCTTCAGCCTGTATGTAGCCCCCATGACGCTGATACCGGGGGATATTGATGCCAGCCAGGAAATCGATATCGCCGATCTGGTATATTTGATCGACTACTATTTCACCGAAGGCCCGGAGCCGCCCGTTATGAACCTGGCCGATGTTGATGGTAGCTGCGAGCTTGACATCGGGGACGTGGTCTATCTCGTGGACTACATGTTCGGCGACGGGCCGGCCCCGGTAATGGGATGTGTCAGCTAGCAGGCGCCGCCATTTAGCGAATTACCCATCTCCCCGGGTAATCCTCCGGGGGGATGGCGCGATTACCATGTAGAGCATATCGTGCGCCGACCTTGTTTTCGCTTGACAGGTCATACGCCCCGTAGCTACATTGCTATTATAAGGGATCCCCACCCCTTCCAATCACTATCAAGATACCCTCACCAACAGCAAAGTTCCGTATTTGAGCGCGATATTTACAGGTAACTGTTTATAAGACATAGATATAACCTAAACTCTTCACGCCTGCGGTCGTGAACTTAAGCAATGGAGGAAGAGCCTATGGAGTAGAATCATCCGCGGTGAGTTTTGGCAGGAAGGCCGAGAAAGCCGCAGATGACCTTAAACGACAACGACGTAAGACTGGCCGTAGTTGTCACCGAGGGTTTTTGGTAAGGCCGGCCTTTGGAGGCCGGGACGACGGAGCCGGGTGAGACCCGGTAGCGCCACTTGTCTAACCACGCAGGTGCCCGCGTAAACAGACCTGTCATTCCGGCATTCTGGCCGAACCGGTCGGGCCGGTTCGATCGAGGCTTCGGAGACAACTAAATGAATCCGTAATACGACAGCCCGGGAACAGTCCCTGTTTCCGGGCCTTTCTCTGCCCCATAAGGTATGGGCCAAATCCCCCTGTCCCGCCTTCGACAGCACTGGGCAAAGTTTTCCAGGCTGCTGAACTTTTTCACAAACATACACCCATGCTATTGTCCAGCAAGGACTTGCCTTAAGTCGTTTCTTCCGCCGACGCCGTGGCACCCCGCTTGCAATGTGTTCGGCGAAACGAGACGTTAACCGAGAAGACGGGACAAAGGTGCCATGAAAGTCAAGTTCGTGTTGACAATGGATGACGTGATTTTAGAAGACAACAGTCTCGATCAGGTGATTCTGGACTGGGAATGCGACATTGAGCAGACCGACATTCTCAAGATGTCCCACGAGTGGATCACCTCGAGGAACTTTCTCACCCAGCGCATGCTGGGGCTCTCGCGGGTCGGGGAATCATCGCTGACAATCGAACCGCTGGAAGAGAACGACTATGTCTGATCTGACCCTGATCGCCCAGGCGCAGGACCTGACCGACCGGGCGGCGGCCAAGGTCGACGAATACAGCGGTATCTTCGGGTCCGTGAAGGGGCTTATAGTGGAGCATTTTGGTTCCAACGGCCTCATCGCAGCCTACATCGTGCTGGCTGTTCTAATCCTCGTGATTGTCTCCCGGCTGGCCAAGATAACCTTTTCGACCCTCAAATACCTGGTCATTCCGGCCACTGCCCTCGCTGTGCTCGGCAGCTTCGTGTTGCCGTACTCCTTCGCGATGCTTCTGCCGATGACCGTCACCGGCTGTTCGCTGTTCCTGTTATTCAAGGGCTGATTCGATGAAGGCGGAGCGTTCCGATGTGTGATAAAAAGCGATGCATCAATTGCAATCGACCGTTGCTGAAACAGAACGGGCTCTGGCTGTGCCCTTTCTGCAATTCCCGTGATATCGACGCCGCCCGAATTTTCATCGATGAAAAAGAAACCGACGAGTCTGTTTTCATCGAATGCCCCGGGGCCACTCTCTATGAGCCCGGTACCAACAATGTCATTGCCGGGGTGGAATTTTACGATCATGACGATCCATCCAAAGGCCACCGGATCATCGATCACCCCGTTTACGCTCCCAATCACCGACACCGCCGCCGTATAAAACGTGAGGCGCTCGGTCGGATCACACGGTGCCGGGCCTGCCAGGACTACACCGTTCGCATGCGCCGCAAGGAAGGACCCGACTTTTTCATTCCTTCGCCCAAACACCCCCGCCGCACCAAACTTAAAGAAGTCAAATACGTTACCTACGAGCCCTGATCGCCGACCGCAACTGCCCAACGCCACGCAACCTTCGCGCCATCCCTGCGTAAAGTATTCTGGACCGAAAAATCTGTAAAAAGCGGAGGTTGCCGTGCACAAATCACTTTCTGTCACCTGGCTCTACCTGTTTCTGGGCTTGATAGCCGTCTCATCCGTCAGTGCCCGAGGCCTGTTCGGTTTCGGTTCCGCGGAAAAAGGATCCGGGGAACTATCCACCGTGACCAGGAATGTCGAGACATTCGACGCCATCAAATCGTCGGGATCATTCGAGATCCACGTGACCGTGGGGGGCGAGCAGAAAGTCGAGGTGACCTTCGATGACAACCTCCTGGAGTTTGTCGAAACCGAGGTCCATGGCGGCACCCTCAAACTGCGCACGACCGAAAACGTATCCTCGAAGCACCGGTGCAGCATAGAGATCGTGGTCAGGGAACTGGAGGAAGTGCGATGCTCGGGTTCCGGCTGGGTTGAAGTTGTCGGGCTTGACAGCGACCATTTCGAATTTGACCTGTCGGGTTCCGGCCGGCTTACGCTTGACGGCAAGGCCGAGGAGATGGAAATCACCGTCTCCGGATCGGGCGACGTTGAAGCGGAGGGCTCGGCGGGGGAACTGAATGTCCACGTTTCCGGTTCCGGTGACGTCGATGCCAGTGGCCTCGTGGCCCGCGACGCCTATGTGCGGGTGAGCGGATCGGGCAAAGTGAGTGTGCACGCCGAAGAGGAATTCGATGCCGACGTGAGCGGATCCGGCAACATCACTTACTACGGCAATCCGGAACACGTATCCACGAGCGTATCGGGGTCCGGGCGCATCAGAAAACGCTGAGCGCGAAACCGTTCGAACGGCCTAAGACAACAGCGTCTCCGGGCGCAACTTTGCATATATGTCGGCAGGAATTTTCCCTGCCGATGATTTTTTGCACCCACCAGCCCCATAACTCCCGCCAATTAGACTTGATTCCCACACCCGACATGACTATGCTTAGCGGGCAACAACAGGAACGACCATGAAAATCAGATTGATACAAAAAGACATCGCCGACACCGACTACGTTGGGCATCTGAAGACTGCCGCGGCCGATTCCCCCGACCTGGTTTGTTTCGGAGAACTCGCAACCACCGGTTGTCTCTATCAGACGGCGCCGGTCGACAGCCTGGAAACCATAATCAAGTCGCTGAACCCGTTTCCATTTGCGGTTATGCTCGGGCTGCCCTACCGCACCGGACAGGGTATGTTCAACTCGTATATTTACTACCATCATGGGAAGTACCAGGTTTACCATAAAATAAACCTGTTCGTACCGATGAATGAAAACCTGGTCTACGAACCGGGAAGCCGCCCGGGCCTGTTTGAGACCGCTTCCGACCGTTTCGGGGTGGCTATTTGCTATGATTTGCGGTTTCCGGAGGTATTCCGACGCCTGAAGAGCGCCGGGGCGACCAAGATCTTCGTGCCGGCCGCATTCCCCGCCGCGAGAATCGAGGATTGGAAATGCCTGCTGATCGAGCGCGCCGTCGAAAACGGCATTCATGTTCTCGGTATAAACGCCGTCGGCGACGACAGCCGCAATGTCTTCGGAGGCCACAGCATGGTGGTTAACCCCGAAGGCGAGATCATTGCCGAGGCCGGCGCCGATTCTCCCGCCATTATTGACCTGGAACTGTAATCAATACCGAATGTGCCTGCTTAACCCGGGGCTACCTGCCGATAAGACCTCTATGGGCTCAAAGGGGGGTAAGCGGGCCTGATCCCGGCCGTGTGGCGGTCGGTGTGGCTTAAGCGGAACCTCTTGAAGCTCGCGTTGTTCTGATTAATTGGCTTGACGCTACGGCCGGTTTTGTTTAAACTAATAAACTCGGCCGAAATAGGGCCCTTAGCTCAGTTGGTTAGAGCAGCTGACTCATAATCAGCGGGTCGCAGGTTCGAGTCCTGCAGGGCCCAGAAAAAGGATGAGTAGGCGTTGGGCAATTAGCTCAGTTGGTTAGAGCGTTCGGTTCACATCCGAGAGGTCACTGGTTCGAATCCAGTATTGCCCAGATTTGAAATGAATAGATTTCGACATTACAAAAGCAAGGTGCCGTACTCGGCGAGTTCCCGCGCAAGGCAGGGGGCCAGAGGTACGGCACCGAAATTAGTGATAATGCATTCTCTCGGATATCCGGGGGAATGCGTTTTTATTTGAGGTATCTATGCAAAATCAACTTCCAGCCCAAGGAGGTGTGATGCCAAGTGATCTCGATCTGTTGCTTAACCTTCAGGTTATAGATTATGATCTCGGTGAATTGGAACGTTCGAAAGACTACCTGCCGGACATGATGGAAAATCTCAATCGAGAGGTAAAGGAAGCGAAGGAGAAATTTGCTTCGCTCCAAAAAGAACTTGAGGAGTCAAACCTCAGGCAAAAGACTCTCGAAGGTGACATCGCTGTCAAGGAAGCCGAGCTACAGAAGTATCAGCAACAGATGATGTCCATCAAGACCAACAAGGAATACGACGCCCTGGTGGCCCAGATTGACGCCGTCAAGTTAAGCATCTCCACCGGTGAAACGGAATTGCTGGAAACCATCGACCGCGTCGCCGATCTCGAGAAGGAAATTGTCGAGGCCGGCGAGAAGTCGGAGCATGTAGAGGAAAACAACACCCGCCAGTTGGGCGTTCTTCAGGAGAAGATTGATTCTATCGGCGATAAAGTAGCGGCCAAGATCGACGAGCGTGAGCAGATCAGTTCGCAGATCCCGAAGCGCACCCTGTCCATTTACGAGCGGGTTCGCAAAGGCAAGGGCGGCACGCCCGTCGTGGTGGTCAAAAAGCGCGCCTGCGGGTCATGCCACAAGGCTCTGACCCCGCGCCAGGTCCAGGAGATAAAGAAAGGCGACAAGATACACACCTGTGAAAACTGCGGCAGCCTTTTGTTCTGGGATAACGACGAGTCGAATTGAGGTCGCCTTCGACTTGCTGGTGGATACTTACAATTGTGTAGGAAATTATCGTGGAGATTTTAGACGAAATTGCCCTGACGTTTGACGACGTCTTGCTGGTGCCGGCGCACTCGAACGTCCTGCCCCGCGAGGTTGACGTCTCGACCTCGATAGCCAGGGGGATTGATCTCAATATCCCGTTGCTGGCGGCGGCCATGGATACCGTTTCCGAATCGCGCCTGGCGATTGCCCTGGCTCGCCAGGGTGGTATGGCCGTTATCCACAAGAACATGACGCCCGAGGCTCAGGCCGGGGAAGTGGACAAGATCAAGCGCTCGGAATCGGGGATGATCGTGGATCCGATTACCATGCCGCCGGACAAGACCATCGGCGAGGCCCTGGCAGTGATGCGACAATTCTCGATTTCCGGTATCCCCATTACCGAGAAGGGCCGGCTGGTGGGTATCCTTACCAATCGCGACCTTCGGTTCCATCGCGATGAGGCCCGGCCCATTGCCGACGTCATGACCCGCGACAATCTCGTCACGGTCCACGAGGGCACCGAACTGGAGACGGCCCAGGATATCCTTCACAAACATCGCATAGAAAAATTACTCATCGTTGACGATAATTTCATGCTCAAGGGTATGATTACGGTCAAGGATATTGTCAAGAAAATCCAGTACCCGCTGGCCTGCAAAGATCCCCAGGGCCGCCTGCGCGTGGCGGCCGCGGTCGGTGTGGGCGCCGATCTGGACAAACGCTCCGAGGGGCTGGTAATGGCGGGGGTGGATATGATGGTCGTGGACAGTTCCCATGGACACAGTGAAGGTGTCCTCAAGGCAGTTGCCACCCTCAAAAAGAGATTTCCGGATGTCCCCGTCATGGCCGGTAATGTGGCCACGGCCGAAGGCACCCGGGCGCTTATAGATGCCGGCGCCGACTCCGTCAAAATAGGCATCGGGCCCGGTTCCATTTGCACCACCCGCGTGGTTACCGGAGCCGGAGTCCCCCAAGTGACGGCCATTATGAAGGCCGTTGAAGCCGCCGCCGCCACGTCGACGCCGATAATAGCCGACGGCGGCATCCGCTACTCGGGCGATATCGCCAAGGCCCTGGCCTGCGGCGCCCAGGCGGTCATGATCGGTTCCGTCTTCGCCGGCGTCGAAGAGTCGCCCGGTGAGACGGTTTTATTCGAAGGCCGGTCGTTCAAAGTATATCGCGGTATGGGATCCCTGACAGCCATGAAAAAAGGCAGCAAGGATCGCTACTTCCAGGAGGAGGAAGAAGAAACCTCCAAACTCGTTCCCGAAGGGATAGAAGGACGCGTACCGTTCAAGGGCCCCCTGGCCGACACCGTACACCAGTTGATCGGCGGCCTCAGGGCCGGCATGGGTATTTGCGGGGCGCCGAATCTGCGGGAATTTAACCGCCGGGCCAAAATGGTGCGGATCACAGCGGCCGGAATGACCGAATCGCACCCGCACTCGGTCCCGATTACGAAGGAAGCGCCCAATTACCGGCGCATGTACTGAGCCCCGCGGAAAACTTAAATAGATTGTAGTTGTTTGTTATATATAATTGATGGCTTGAGAAAGTAGGAGAAACAGTCGCGCTTTAGGAAATAATCTGAAGTGAGGAAAGTCCGAGCTCCAAAGACTCAGGACGCCCGGTAACGCCGGGGCGGAGTGATCCGACGGAAAGTGCCGCAGAAACTATACCGCCCGCCGAAGGCGGGTAAGGGTGAAATCGTGGTGTAAGAGACCACGGCTACCGGTAGTAATATCGGTTGCGGGTAAACCCCGTCCGGAGCAAGGCCAAATAGGGGAAGAGGGGTTGAGTCGCCCCGCTATCATTCCCGGGTGGGCCGCATGGAATGGCCGGGTAACCGGTCATCAAGATAAATGACTGTTGGCCTGTCCTTCGGGACCGGTTTACAGAACTCGGCTTATTTCCTGCTTTCCAAGCCTCCTAAACCCCCCGGAGGCTTCTATGAGCTTCATCCATCGGCCGGCATCGCTCAAATGGGTGCTGGCCCCCGAGCCGGAACAGGCTCTGGTCAGTGGTCTGGTTGCCGAAACCGGTCTGCCTACCCAAATCCTGAAGGTCCTGGTCAATCGCGATATCGACACTCCCGAGTCGATCAAACGCTTCCTTGATCCACAATTGGCCGACCTTAGGGACCCGTTCGAGATGAGCGGTATGCAGAAGGCCGTGGACCGCATCATGAAGGCCTTCTTCGATAACGAGAAAATCGTTATCTACGGGGACTACGATGTGGACGGTATCACCGCTACCTCGTTGCTGTACATGGTCCTGAACAAACTCGGCGGGCAGGTTACCTATTATCTGCCCAATCGCCTGGTTGAGGGCTACGGCCTCTCGGAGGACGGGATCAACGAGGCCAAAAGAAACGGCGTCAGCCTGATCATCACCGTCGATACCGGCATTACCGCTGTGGAAGAAGTGGAATACGCACGCTCGGTCGGCATCGACGTCATCGTCACCGACCACCATGAACAGGGCGCCGCCGTTCCCAAGGCAGTTGCCCTGGTCAACCCGAAGATCGACAAGTCTATTACCTTTAATGAGTTGTCCGGAGTCGGTGTGGCCTTCAAAGTTACCCAGGCTCTCTATCGTTCGCTCAGCCAGGATGAACGGGAGCTCGAGGAGCATCTCGATCTTGTCGCCCTGGGTACCTCGGCCGATATCGTGCCGTTGATCCATGAAAACCGGGTGCTGACCAAGTTTGGTATCAAGCAGATTGCCCGTACTACCAAGCCCGGGCTCAAATCACTGACTTTCGTATCCGGCCTTATGGGCAAGGATATCAGTACCGGCCAGGTGGTATTCATTCTCGCCCCGCGCATCAATGCTCTGGGTCGTCTCGGTGACGCCGGCGAGGCTATTCGCCTGCTTGCGACACGTGACGAGAAAGTTGCCTCCGAAATTGCCCGCAAACTCGATTCGGAAAACAAGCGCCGCAAAGAAATCGACGAAACTACCCTCAAGCAGGCCCTCGCCCAGATCGACGACAAGGTCGATCTCAAAGAGGACAAGGCCATTGTGCTGGCCGCCGAGGGGTGGCACCAGGGAGTGATCGGGATTGTCGCCAGCCGCCTGGTCGAAAGATACCACCTGCCCACGATAATGATCTCGATTGAGAATGGCGAGGGTAAGGGTTCCGCCCGTTCCATCCCCGGTTTCCACCTGTGCGAAGCGCTCAAGGAATGCGAACACCTGTTGATAAAGTATGGCGGCCACAAGTATGCCGCCGGGCTCTCCATCAAAGATGACCAGATCGACGAATTCCGCGAGGTCTTCAAAAGGGTCTCCTCCGAACGCCTGTCGGATGATGATATCACGCCCAAACTTAATATTGATCTGGAAATCGAGTTGACCGACATCAACGATCACATGATGCAGATCATTGAGTCGTTTTCTCCCTTCGGACCCCAGAATATGCGACCGATTTTCCTGACCCGCAACTGCGAGGTCCTCGGCCAGCCCTATACCGTTGGCCACAATCACCTCAAAATGCGGGTGCGCAAGGGCGATGCGGTCTTCGACGTTATCGGCTTCGGCCTCGGCCACATGGCCAACGCCATATCCTCGAAAGGTTGTCTGGTCGATCTGGCCTATGTGATCGAATACAATACCTGGAACGGTGTTACACGCAAGCAACTGCGCCTGAAAGATATCAAACTTACCGCCGGGAGCATGTCAACCGGCTACGAATAAGGTATGACCGATCTCGAAAAATTCTTCAAGGGCGATATAAGGGAGCTGTCGCGCGCCATCAGTACCGTCGAAAACCTCGACGACGGCTACCGGGAATTGCTCGGCCGGCTCTATGAGAAGGCCGGCGGTACCCTCCGCATCGGTGTCACCGGTCCGCCCGGGGCCGGCAAATCAACCCTGGTCAACGGCCTCGTACACGAGTTTTTGTCCCGCGACAAGCGCATCGGCATTATCGCCGTCGATCCGTCATCACCCTTCACCGGCGGCGCCCTGCTTGGCGACCGCGTTCGCATGAATGAGTTTCCCATTGGCGGGCAGGTTTTCTTCCGCTCCATGGCCACCCGCGGCGCCACCGGCGGCCTTTCGTCGGGCACCGACAATGTCTCGGTGGTGCTCGACGCCTTCGGTTTCGATGTCATCCTCATCGAAACGGTCGGGGTGGGGCAGGTTGAACTCGACATCATCGACACCTGCGATACCGTCATGGTCGTGCTGGTGCCCGAATCGGGCGATGCTGTCCAGACGATGAAGGCCGGGCTTCTCGAAGTCGCCGACATCCTCGTGGTCAACAAATCCGACCGCCCCGGCGCCGAGGGTATGACGGCCGATCTCAGGCAGATGCTCAAGCTCCGCAAGAAAAAGGAAGGCCTCTGGCCCATCCCCGTGATTCCCACCGAGGCGACCACCCGCAAGGGCCTCGAAAAGCTCTTCGCCGCCGCCGAGGAACATATCGCATTTGTCAGGAAGTCGGGTTGGCTCGAGAATCATCGCCACCGCCAGATCAAACGAAAAGTCCTCAATGTTCTATACCACCGCATCCAGAAGGAATTCCTCGATCGCGTCTCCGATGACACTACCTTCGCCGAGGCCGTGGAACGCATTTACCGCGGTGAAACCAATCCCTACACCGTGGGTGACGAGCTCTTTCACAAACTCACCGGTGGCCGGTAATTCACCCCGCCTTCACGACCCGCTCCCACAAAATAATTTATTGAACGGCATCATCTTAATCGTATTCGGTATAGGTAAAAAAGTAGAACCGGCCAGCTTGATTTTGCATACCGGTTTGTGTATCTTTGAACTCATTCATAAATTGGAGAATACGCCGTGTTCCTTAAGAGTTTTATGGACAACCTCAGGAGCAGGTTGTCCGAATGGGAAAAGACAGCCTCGAAGAGACGTTCACTCAAATCGAAACCAAAATTCTTCACCGTTTCGAGTGTGGATATCGACGAGTTGTACACACCGAAGGATATCGCCGGCGCCGACCAGGAAGATTATTACTGGAAGAACATCGGCCTGCCCGGTGAATTTCCCTACACCCGCGGCGTCCATCACACCATGTACCGCTCGCGGCTGTGGACCATGCGCCAGTTCGCCGGCATGGGCACGCCCAAACAGACCAACGAGCGCTTCAAATATCTGCTCGCCGCCGGCGGCACCGGTCTCTCGACTGCCTTTGACCTGCCGACCCTGATGGGCTACGATTCCGACCATGTCCGCTCCCTTGGCGAGGTAGGTAAATGCGGTGTGGCCGTGGATACCCTGGCCGATATGGAAATCCTCTTTGACGGCATCGAACTGGACAAAGTCTCCACCTCGATGACGATCAATTCGCCGGCTTCCATGCTCCTGGCCATGTACCTCGCCGTCGCCGAAAAACAGGGCGTCCCCTTCGATAAGGTCCGCGGTACTCTCCAGAACGATATCCTCAAGGAATACATCGCCCAGAAGGAGTTCATCTACCCGCCGCGGCCGTCGATACGGCTCATCACCGACATGATGGACTATTGCTCGAAGAATGTCCCGCAGTGGAACACGATTTCCATCTCGGGTTATCATATTCGCGAAGCCGGCTCCACCGCCGTGCAGGAGCTGGCCTTCACGCTCGCCGACGGTTTCCAATATATCGAGTCGGCCATCGAGACCGGGCAGAATGTTGACGACTTCGCCCCGAGGCTGTCGTTCTTCTTCAACGCCCACAGCGATTTCTTCGAGGAGATCGCCAAGTATCGCGCGGCGCGAAGGATTTATGCCAAACGCATGCGCGACAAGTACGGCGCCAAAGATCCCCGGAGCTGGCTCCTGAGGTTCCATACCCAAACGGCCGGTTGTTCGCTGACGGCTCAACAGCCCGAGAACAACATCGTCCGCGTCGCCCTGCAGGCCCTCAGCGGCGTCCTCGGCGGAACGCAGTCGCTGCACACCAACTCGATGGATGAAACCCTGGCCCTGCCGAGCGAGAAGGCGGTCAAGATCGCCCTGCGCACGCAGCAGATTATCGCCCATGAAACCGGCGCCGCCAACACCGCCGATCCGCTGGCCGGGTCGTATTTCATTGAATCCCTGACGGACAAGATGGAGGCCGAGACCGAGGCCTATTTCGAGGAAATCGAACGCCGCGGCGGCGTGCTCACCTGCGTCGAGGAAGGGTTCTTCCAGCGCGAGATAGCCAAGGCCGCCTATCGCTACCAGACGGAAATCGAGGACAAGGATCGCATCATCGTTGGCGTCAACGATTTCGTCGACAAGAACGAGAAGATCGATATCCCGGTGCTCAAAATTGACCGCGACGTGGAAGAGCGGCAGCGCAAATTCGTCAAAAAGGTCCGGGCCGAGCGCGACAATGACGCCGTCAAGGCCTCTTTGGAAAAACTCCGCGCCGTGGCCAAAGGCGAGGGCAACACTTTCGAGGCTATTCTCGAGTGTAGCCGGGTCTATGGATCTATGGGCGAGATGTGTGATGTTTTGCGTGAGGAGTGGGGTGAATATGTCGAGCCGCCGTC
>CAZVUZ010000096.1:11925-12675 GCA_964630485.1 uncultured Ignavibacteriales bacterium | reverse complement strand
TGCCGATAGGTTTGAATAATGTCACGGGAGCAAAGAACATGATCCTGAGAAGTCTGATAATATTCACGCTGTGCCTGACAGCGACATTTCTGATGCTGTATGCCTGCGGCAACCGGATGACCGTAACCCGGGCGGCGCTGGAATCGGGGAACAACAACCCCGGTAACGCTCAGCCGACGGCGGCAATCACCGAATTGCCGGCTGATCCGTTGCTCAACGAGGGCCTGTCGCTGTTTCGTTCCGGAGATTTTGGCCTTGCCCTCGAGAAATTCGAAATGTCGCTTGCCGTCGACAGTACTAACTGGCTGACCTGTTACTATCACGGTCTGTCGCAGGTGAAACTCGGCGTGCCCTCCGCCGCCGGAAGGTCTCTGCACCGCAGTCTCGAATATGCTCCCGCCGACAAACGCCTGCGCAGTCGCATATATACGGCCCTGGGGGAGACCCGGGAGATGCAAGGGGAATACCAGCGGGCCAAACTCGATTACCTGACGGCCCTGAATCTCAACCCGGAATCCGCCGATGCCCAAGAGGGCATCGACAGAATCGAGTCCATCACCACCCAAGCGGGCCGGTAGATTATAGTTTCGCCCCGGCGCTGATCGGCTATATTGATTCATTATGGCGAATATCCCCACCTACCATCTCGACCCCGACTTCCGTTTCAAGCTGAAGACTTTTGTAGATCGGTTCACCGCCGACGGCTATGGTTTTTTTGCGAAGGAGTTTGAACGGGTAGACGAATATATC
>CAZVUZ010000096.1:0-11915 GCA_964630485.1 uncultured Ignavibacteriales bacterium | reverse complement strand
GTGACGAATCGCTCCGGGTTACACCCAAGGTTAAATACCTTCTGGAACTGGTGTCTTTTCAGATTTATGACGAGCTGAACCGGGAGGCCTTCAACGCCGCCCCGCGCACGCTCATCGTCATGCCGGACTGCCTTTCGCTCAACAACTCCGACTGTGAAAGGGTCGAGACCAAATTCGGCACCGTTTGCAAACGCTGTCTGCCGGAGTGCCAGGCCTATGAGATAGGTGAACTTGCCCGCCGCTACCGGGTCAAGACGATTTTCTCCAAACGCAAACTCGGTGAGCAACTGGAGCGGTATGCATCGAAGCTGGGCGGTTTTGGGGTAATCGGAATTGCCTGTATAAATATGCTGGCCGACGGTATGCGCACCGCCGCCGATGTCGGGGTGCCGTCCCGCGGGGTATTGCTGAGTTTCAGCGGCTGTGAACACTGGAACGATCAACCCTGCTCATCGGAGTTTTCCATAGAATGGCTCGAGTCAATTCTTGAGGAGAAACATGGCCGCAGAAGTCAGAAAACTGACGATTGACGATTACGACGATATCATCCGCGTCTGGGCCGATGCCGGATTGCCGTATCGCCCCGAGGGGCGCGACCGCCGCGAACTGATAGATGTCGAGATGAAGCGTCCCGACACGGCCTTTTTTGGTCTCTTCGAGGATGGCCGCATGCTGGCCGTGGGGCTGGCCACCCATGACGGCCGCAAGGGGTGGGTCAACCGCGTCGCCGTCGATCCCTACGAGCGCGGCCGCGGTCTCGGGGGGGAAATCATCGCCGCCTGCGAGGCGTTTCTCAAAGAGCATGGCGCCGAGGTGATCGGTTGCCTCATAGAAGATATCAACTACCCCTCCATTACCCTATTTCAGAAACACGGCTACAGCGTCTACGAGGGTATCCTGTATTTCTCGAAACGAGAGTCTCCCGAATCCTGATTCCTATTAAGAGCTACGAAACAGGCGATTTTAGGCGTATTTCATTTGGTTTGTGACGGGTTCGAACTCACGACAAGTCGGTGAGAGGCCCGTTTTTTTGCGATCAAAACTTGCGCCCGACGCCGCACGGTAATAACGTAGCGCAGGTTCCGGGCAACATAGAATCAAAAAGGGAGACAGGGCTATGGATTACCCTTTCTGGGATACGGGTATAGGATACGGTGTCCTGATGGCGGTGATATCCGTCGTGCACGTATTCATATCCCACTTTGCCATCGGCGGCGGTCTTTACCTGGTCGTGGCCGAGACGGTGGCGCGAAAACGTGACGACACGCGCAAGCTCGACTATTTGCAGAGCCTGAGCAAGTTCTTCGTGCTCACGACGGTCGTGGCCGGGGCTCTCACCGGGGTTGCCATCTGGTTCATCATCGGGCTCTTGAATCCGGCCGCGACGGAGATGCTGATTCACAACTTTGTGTGGGGCTGGGCGACGGAGTGGACGTTCTTCGTGATCGAGATCGCGGCGGCGATTTTGTACCTCTACGGCTGGAAGCGGCTCTCGGCGAAAAACCACCTCGTTATCGGGTGGATATACTTCGGGGCGGCCTGGATGTCGCTTTTCATCATCAACGGCATCATCGCCTTCATGCTTACCCCCGGTGACTGGATCGTGACTGGTAATTTCTGGGACGGTTTCTTCAATCCCACATTCCTGCCGATGCTCGTTCTCCGTACCGGCGTATGCATCATGCTGGCCGGGCTGGTGGCGCTGGTAGTGGCGGCGCGACAGGAACCGGTCGATTTCAGAAAACGAATAGTTCGCTATAACGCTCTCTGGGGACTCCTGGGTCTGATTATCATCCTCCCGTCACTGTTCTGGTACTGGGCGAGTATCCCCGAGGGAATGAGAATAGCCGCCGAGGATATGATGCCCCTGCCGATGCAGTCATGGAATCTCATTTTCTGGTTCGGTGGTATCCTGGCGGTGCTCTTCATTATATTCGGTCTCATCTGGCGCACCGGCCTTAAAACCGGCGTGGCGATTGTTATGATGGCCGTTGGGCTGGTGTGGTTCGGGTCTTTTGAGTGGTTCCGCGAATCCATTCGCAAACCATATGTCGTGGTGGATTACATGTACGGCAATGCCACCGAGGTAGCCCTGACCGAGGACTATCGGGAGGACGGCCTGCTGGCGCACATGGGGTATCGCACAGGTGACGACGGCGCCGATCTCTTCCGCCACGCCTGCCGTTCCTGCCACACCATTGATGGTTACCAGGCGCTCAAGCCGGCGTTCGACGGCACCGACCCGGAGTACATCGCCGGAATAATTCGGGGGCTCTACGTCCTCAAAGGCAAGATGCCGCCGTTTCTGGGGACGGATGCGGAATCAGAACTGCTGGCAACTCATATCCACGGTCAGGTGGACCAGCGGCACCTGGGCGAGATTTACGGCCTTTCGGGTACAGCCCTGGGCGAGAAGTTCTACGAGGTGCGCTGCGGCCGCTGTCATGAGATGTACGGTTACAAGGACCTCTCGGCGTCAATCCTGGGTCTTTCCGGGGAGGATATCAGCGATTTGCTCGATATGGCGGGTGACATTGCCGAGGAAATGCCGCCGTTTACCGGTGATGAAACGGAACGGCAGGCCTTTATCGAATATATCAAGTTCCTTTCACAGGAAGGAGACCTGCCATGAACCTTCCCGACTACAATTTCCTGGCCGCGCCGTTGTGGTTGATTACGGTCTTGCACTGGGTGACGCTCACCCTGCACTTTGTCGCCATGAACTTCGTTGTTGGCGGCATAATCGTGGTGCTTTTCGGCAGGCTCGAAGACCGCTGGAACAATCCCGTGGTCCGGCGCTTCATCAAGCTGTTTCCGTCAATTATGGCCGCCACCGTGACCCTGGGGGTGGCGCCGCTGCTGTTTCTGCAATTGACCTATTATCACCAGGCCTACTCGGCGGCGATTATCAGCGCCTGGTTCTGGCTGGCCATTGTCGCGGCCGTCATTTTCAGCTACTATTTTCTCTACGGGGCATCATTCGCAAAGAACCCTACCCCGAAGCGGTTGGGTTGGTATCTCTCGCTGGCTCTGGTCGGTTTGTTGTACGTGGCCTGGATTTATAGTTCCGTCTTCACGATGGCGGAGCGGCCGGCGGCCATGACGACCCTGTACGCCAACAACCAGTCCGGATTTGTCATCAATCCCGCTATCGGTTCGTACGTTCTTCGCTGGCTGCACATGCTCCTGGGCGCGGTTACTGTCGGCGGATTCTTCGCGGGTTTGCTGGGGCGGGACCACGAACCGGTGTTCAAGCTCGGTCGCACCTGGTTCCTTTACGGCATGATAGCCACGATGGTATTGGGCCTGGTGTACCTGTTCACCCTGGGCGAAATCCTGTTGCCGCTAATGCGCAGTTCTGGAATCTGGGTTCTGACGGCGGCCATCGTTCTTTCGCTGGGAGCCCTTCATTTCTTTTTCCGGAAGAAATTCGTGATGTCCGGTGTGCTGACCCTGCTGTCTATGCTCGGTATGGTGGTGACGCGCCATGTCGTGCGGCAATTGTATCTCGACCCGACCTGGAATCCGGCGAGTATCCCGGTCAACCCGCAATGGTCGGTGCTGGCGCTGTTTCTGATTTGCTTCGTGCTGGCGGTGGGGTTGGTGTGGTATATGTTGCGGATATTCTTTGGGGAAAACCGCCAGGCGGCTTAACCTGATTTGCGTACGGACTTCGAAAGCGATTCAATAAAAAGGGGATGAGCTAATGCTCATCCCCGTATTTTTTCGTATGGTAACGTGCTTTAGAGGATGGCCTCGAAGGCTTCCCGGAAAACCTCGTGACTCTGGGCTCCGATAAAACGGGTAACTTCCTTGCCGTTGCGGTCGTAGAAAATGGTCGTCGGGACACTGCCGGTAATTCCGAGCGCCTGCACCACCTCACGGTCACCCAGGAGCATAATCCAGTCCATCTCGTTTTGATCGGCAAAATTCTGAACCTTGCGCGGTGTATCGTTTACCGCCAGTCCGATCATCTCGACGCCCTTCACGCTGTACTCATTATAGAGTTGAACCAGGGCCGGTATTTCCGCGCGACACGGGGGGCACCAGGTACCCCAGATATTGACCACCAGCGGCTGAGTGCCGAGCCACTCTTTGGAATGGCGCAATGTCCCGCTGAGATCATAGGCGGCGAAACTGAGCCTCGTGGAGCCGGGCTCTTTGGCGGCATAGGTCGATGAGTCTTTTACCTGATCGGTGCCCTGGGTCTCGCCGCTGCAGGAGATGAGGGTCAGGGCTATTCCAACCATAATGAAAATAAATAGTAGGCGAATAATCACTTGCGAAACCTCGTTATCTAAGTCCTCAGGAACACTAAACCAATAAACCGCCGTCATCTCCGATCGGTTCCGGGGAAAAATGCTTCCCCCGGGTGTTTTGCCCGGCCTATTTCTTTTTCTTTCGGCTTTCGTTCACCTTGGTGGTGTCGTATTGTTTCTCGGCCACGATGGTCAGGACCTGCATCATTTGCTCCTTTTGCTGATAGCCGCTCAACAAACCAAGCTTTATGCCGTCGGGAGTCAGGAACCAGTAGGTCGGATAGCCGCGGATGCCGTATTCGCTCTTGGCCAGGTTGCGCTCGGTTATCTTGTAGCCGTCGATGTCCAGTTCGTGCTGGGAGTCGCCGTCGACAGTGATGCTAACGAAGTTCTTATTGAGCATATCGATGACTTCGGGATCGGCGAAGGTGGTTTGCTTCATTTTCTTGCAATAGCCGCACCATTTGGCGGTGAAGTCGATGAAGATATGCTTATCCGATTCTTTGGCCGCGGCCAGGCCCACATCGTAGGCTACCCATTCGATACCGTTATTTTTTTCCGGTTTCTGGTTTTTATCGGGCTTTTCGGCGTCTTGGGAGCCGAGCGCCCAAGCACTCAGCGAGACCAGCAGAAGGATTGCCGTCGCGAAAAACAGTTTGGTGAGTTTAGCCGGGTTGTGCAATGTTGTTTTCCCTTCTTCTTAAGGGGCGTAAGTAAGCGGAGGTTTCGCCCAGGATCTTTTTCAAGTGATTTAGTAGTTCAAAGTTAGGGTTAACGTGGTACCTGTTTGACCTGATGTAAACTTCCGAGCCATTGTCTCTGGCTGCCAGCAAGACCGGCGCCGTGCCCTGGAAATCGTCCAGGATGGCGAGGGCGCTTTCGATAGTCGCTTCCGGGCAGCCGGAATCAACCTTTATAACCAGCTGGCAATTGAAACGTTCCGTCAGTTTCTCCAGACCCAGAACCTCGGAACAGACAATTTTTGGGGCCTCGCCCTCCCGGGTATTGACCTTTCCGGTTACCAGCACCATGCGATCGACGGCAACACTCTCCCGGGATTTCTCATAGCAGTCGGAAAAGAGAATCAACTCCACCGAACCCGTGAAATCCTCCAGGGTGGCGAAAGCCATCATATTACCCTTTTTGTCGATCATGGTCTTGGTGGCGGTGAGAATCCCGCCGGCCGTGACCTCGCGTCCGTCGGGAGCGTCGCTCAGGGCCATGGTCGTGTACGAGGTAAAAGAACCCAGCTCATCGCGATAGCGATCAAGCGGGTGGCCGGAGACGAAAAACCCGAGCATGTCTTTTTCTTTGGCCAGCATTTCGGTGTTGGACCACTCGTCAATATCCGGCAAGGGTGGCGCGGTGCGTTTGATCTCCTTGCCGGCGGCGGCGAAGAGATCGTGAGAGCTATCCTTGGCGGCCACGCGATGGCCGAAATCGAGGGCCGCCTCGACATATTCGAATTTCGCGGCGCGATTGCCCTCGAGTGAATCGCAGGCGCCGGAGCCGATGAGGGCCTCCAGCGTACGGCGGTTGATACCCCGCACCGGGACGCGACTCACCAGATCCGTGAGCCGTTTGAAGCGCCCGTTTTCGGTGCGCTCCTCGACTATCGCCGTGGCCGGGGCCTCGCCGACATTCTTGACCGCCTGCAGGCCGAAACGAATCTTTTCCTCCACCACCGAGAAATCCGTGCGGGACTCGTTGATGTCCGGCGGCAGGACTTTGATCCCCATGCGCCGGCATTCCTCGAGCAAAACACGAACCCGGTCGGAATCGTGAATTTCGGAAGTCATCAGGGCCGCCATGAACTCACGCGGATAATAGTTTTTTAACCAGGCCGTCTGGTAGGCGATAAAGGCGTAGCAGGTGGCGTGGGCCTTGTTGAAGCCGTAGCGCGCAAAGGTTTCGATCTCATCAAATACCTTGGTAGCAACCTTTTTGTCGACCTTAAGTTCCTCGGCTCCCTTGAGAAACTCCACTTTCTGTGCCGCCATCAAATTGGCGTCTTTCTTACCCATGGCTTTGCGCAATAGATCGGCTTTGCCCATGGAATAACCGGCCAGCGAGTTGGCGATCTTCAGGACGTGTTCCTGGAACACAATCACGCCATAGGTGTCCTTGAGGATTTTCTCGAGGCTCGGGTGGAGGAAGCGAATATCCTGGGCGCCCTTCTTGCGCTCGATATAGGTGTCGATCATGCCCGAGTCCAGCGGGCCGGGTCGGTAAAGGGCGTTCATGGCGGTGATGTCGGTGAAATTTTCCGGTCCCAGTTTCCTCAGATAGTCGCGCATCCCCGGCGACTCAAACTGGAAAATGCCGATGGTGTCGCCGGCGGCAAAGAGCTTGTATACATTGGCGTCGTCAAGTTCGAGGTTGTCCAGGTCGATCTGCACACCGGGGTTGTTTTCCCGAATCATGCGCATGGCGTCATCAATCACCGTGAGCGTGCGCAAGCCCAGGAAGTCCATCTTGAGCAGACCGATTTCATCGACGCGCTTCATGTCGAACTGCGTGGTTATTTCGTCCTTGCTGCTCTTGAAGAGGGGGACGTAGTCGGTCAGATCCGAGGGGGCAATAACCACTCCGGCGGCGTGGGTCGAGCAATGGCGCGCCAGACCCTCCAGCGTCTTCGAATAATCGATCAGCCGTTTGACCCGCTTGTCGGATTTGACCAGGGCCACCAGTTCAGGCGTCTGCTTGAGGGCCTTGGCCAGATTCATGTCGGGAGCCATCGGGATCATCTTGGCAATCCGGTCAACCTCGCCGTAGGGAACGCCCAGGACGCGGCCGACATCGCGGACGACGCCGCGGGCGGCCATGGTGCCGAAGGTGATGATCTGGCAGACATTTTGTTTCTGGTACTTGTCTCTGACGTACTGGATGATTTTTTCACGGCCGCGATCGGCGAAATCGATATCGATATCAGGCATCGATATTCGCTCGGGATTCAAGAAACGCTCGAATAGCAGGTCGAAACGAATCGGATCGACATTGGTGATCGCGAGGGCGTAAGATACCAGCGAGCCGGCGGCCGAACCGCGACCGGGTCCGACGGGGACCTTGATGGATCGGGAGTAATCACAGAAATCCTTGACGATCAGGAAATACCCGGCGTAGCCCATCTGCTTGATAACGCCCAGCTCGTATATTAGGCGCTTGTCAATCTCGTCGGTGACCTCGGGGTAACGCTCATCAAGGCCCTTGCGACAAAGATTTTCCAGATAGGTGTCGGGGTCGGCGAATTCCTTGGGGATAGGATACACCGGCAACAGGAGCTTGCCCATCTCCAGCTCGAGGTTGCAGGCCTCGGCTACCCGGACCGTGTTTTCGAGCGCGGGTTTGAAATCGCCCAGGGCCTCTTCCATTTCCTCCGGCGATTTGAAATAGATCTGATCCGTGTTGTAGCGCATGCGGTCGGTATCGTCGACCAGCTTGCCGGTCTGGATGCACAAAAGGGCGTCGTGGGCCTCATAGTCCTCACGCCGCAAATAGTGGCAATCGTTGGTGGCCAGCATCGGGATCCCGGTCTCGCGTGAGATCGCCTCGATCTTCGGCAGGAGTATCAGTTCCTGCTCGAGACCGTGATTCTGGATTTCCAGGTAAAAGTTGCCGTCACCGAATATCTCGTAAAGCTCGCGCGCGGCCGCCACCGCCGCCTCGGTGTTGCCCTTGAGGAGATTCCAGTTGACCTCGCCCTTGAGACATGCCGAACTGGCGATCAGACCCTCGGAGTGTTTTCGCAGGAGCTCTTTGTCGATGCGGGGTTTGTGATAGAAGCCTTCGAGAAAACCGGCCGACGATAGCTTCATGAGATTTTTGTAGCCGGCAAGATTCTTGGCCAGCAAAACCAGGTGGAAGCCGCCGTCGGGATAAACCGTGGAGTGTTTTTTGTCGAGGCGGCTGCCGGCCGCCACATAGGCCTCGGTGCCAATAATCGGCTTTATCCCCGCCCTGGTCGCCTTCTGATAAAACTCTATGGCGCCGAACATGTTACCATGGTCGGTGATCGCCAGGGCGGGCATTTTCATGTCCTTGGCCAGGGCGATCACCTCATCAATACGGCAGGCTCCGTCCAGAAGCGAGTACTGGCTGTGGGTGTGCAAATGTACAAAGTTGGCGTACTTCATCTAATACCTGACAGTCATTTAAGCGGTACTATGGCCCTAAAACCTGAAGGGCGGGTTAAAATGCCGGTCGCAAACCCCGAATCCTGCCCTCGGAGGCATTGTGTCTAATCAGGCGGCCTTTATCACGGTTCAATTATAACCCATAATGATAGCGAAAAGACCGAAACCGTCAAACCTTTTTTAAATGCGAGCCGGATTTGGGCAGAAAAAAGGCGGCTCCAATGGAGCCGCCTTTAAACTTTTGGATCTTAGCCAATCCTTAGCTGGTGCTTTTGCGCAGGACTCCCGCGCCAGCCAACCCCAACCCGAGAAGGATCAGCGTCGCCGGTTCCGGAACCGCCGCCTGATCGTCGCCGTCGGGAACGCTGGACGGCATGGGATCATCACCGAGCGAAGGATTCGGCCCCGGACCCGCGATCATGGGATCGAGCGAACCGCCTGTGGTGTTACCGCCGCCGCGATTGCTGACCAGGCCGGGATAACCCAACGCGCCGGCCGTTATGGGTACCAAAATCAACGCTATCAGCGCCAAAAATAGTGCCTTTTTCATATTGTCTTATCCTCTTTCTCTGTGTCGACACCGGAGGCTTATTGCGATTCCGGAAATCAGACTAAGGGCTCAATGTCTGCATCGACAGGTCAATTTGTGCCGATCCTTCAATTAACTATAAGTCGGATCGACGTTTGGCCTTCGCAGGCAGGAACACAAGTCTGGACAACTAGAATGCCTCTGGCAAAATAAAAATGACAGCTATGTCAAAAAAAATATAAGAGGATCGGGTTTGTCCTATTCTCGTGCTTGCCCGCTAGAACAACCACTGAGTCGAATAGGTTCCGCCCGGCATGCACATTAGTCAGCCAGACTTAACCGTGGACCGGCCGTCAATTGGATCCGGCTAAGGCATTGGGGGCGGCATTTCGGGATAAAAAGCCTGAAAACGCGCATTTTTACTGACATTAGCTGTCACAGGCAACTTTTACTTTAATCTCAGGCCAAATGTGATATATTTATGGGTCTTAACACATTTTATTGGGTAATATGGCAAAACGAAAAGTTGAAATAAAGAAAGGTGACGTTGGTATGGCAGTCAACAGCACCACCGGAGACCGTAAGAAGGCTCTGGACGCGGCCCTGTCGCAAATCGAGCGATCGTTCGGCAAAGGCTCGATCATGCGTCTGGGCGACAGTACAGTTCTTGATATTGAGGTTATTCCGACCGGTTCGCTGGGGCTCGACCATGCCCTTGGCGTGGGCGGTGTTCCTCGCGGCAGAGTCACCGAGATTTACGGCCCGGAGTCATCGGGTAAGACGACCCTGGCTCTGCATATTATCGCCGAGGCTCAGAAGCTCGGTGGTGAGGTGGCTTTCATCGATGCCGAGCATGCCCTGGATGCTACCTATGCGCGGGCTTTGGGAGTGAACACCGACGATTTGCTGATATCCCAGCCGGACACCGGCGAGCAGGCGCTGGATATTTGCGAAACGCTGGTGCGTTCAAGCGCGGTCGATATTATCGTCGTCGACTCGGTTGCGGCCCTGACGCCTCGTTCCGAGATCGAGGGCGAGATGGGTGATGCCCACATGGGTTTGCAGGCGCGGCTGATGTCGCAGGCTCTTCGCAAATTGACGGCTATCATTTCCAAGAGCCATACCGCATTGGTCTTCATCAACCAGATTCGCATGAAGATCGGTGTCATGTTCGGAAACCCGGAGACGACCACGGGCGGCAATGCCCTGAAGTTTTATTCCACTGTCCGGCTCGATATCCGGCGCATTGCGACTATTAAAGATGGCCAGGAGGTCATCGGTTCGCGCACCCGCGTACGGGTGGTGAAGAACAAGGTAGCGCCGCCGTTTCGGGAGGCCGAGTTCGATATCGTTTACGGCACCGGTGTTTCGCACACCGGGGAACTGCTCGATATTGCGGTGGACAACAACATTGTCGACAAGTCGGGATCGTGGTTCAGTTATGGTGCGGACCGTCTGGGTCAGGGTCGTGAGAACGCCAAGCAGTTCTTCGCTGATAATCCCGAGGTCGCGGCCGAGGTTGGTGCTAAGGTGAGGGAGGCTTTAGGCATGACGGCGTCCGATGAGGCTCCGGCCCCGGCTGTTGTCGAGGAGGAGGCCCCCGTCACGGAGTAGAGGCGTCACGGCTTTGCAATTATCTTGCAGGGGCGACCGGCTGGTCGCCCTTTCTGTTTGTGCATAATGCTTTGTGGGTGGCAGACGCCCCCCACGGTCTCCAACTGGAAGCCCGGGGCATGCCCACGAGGTGCGGGGCCTGTGCATCCCACCCCCTCCTCTGGCGGGCAGGCGTGGACGGTGGGCTACCAGCTATCAGTTGCCAGGCGATGTTTCTGCGTTCCTGATTGTCGTTGACTCCGTGAAGTTTGCCGTGCAAATGACTCAAGCCCACCAGCCGCTGCGCTCTTGGTGGGGTACCGGGACGGGCCGCACAAACCCGACGTACGGGCCGCCGGAGCAGGAATGACGCGCTTTGGCGCGTCTCTTCAGGCAACCGCCTATCTTCAAATTCCCAACACCATTTATGTTGAATCCGGCTTATGGCCGCCTATGATCGCATGCCCCGCCCGGCGGCAATATCCGCTTGACGGCGACTCCGCGAAATGGTAGCTTAAAGTAAATCATACAACAGGGAATTCCGCTTCTAAGCTCAAACAACCGCCCGACTTGCGGGTTGGACGAAAATGTCCGACCGGAACGCATAAGCGTCAGGACCATGTCCGTTGTTCGATACGTAAACCGTCGGCATCACGGGGCCGGCTTTGCGATAAGGAGTTGAACCATGCGGTGGAATCGGCAAATCAAAGGTTTCGGCGGTAGTCGCTGGTCGTGCTATGAGACGTACGTCAAAGGGCGCGTGGATATGACGTGGGAGGAGTTCAAAATCGAGGTGATGCGGCGTAACCCGGTCCTGAAGGAGGATGGCTACGTGTTCCGCCCGGATCGAGCCTATATCATCCCCACCATCACCGATCCCGTCATTGATCCGTCCTTCCCCGCCAACATCCTCGATAATGTACCCTATTTCAGCCAGTTGGATGTTCCTCACACCGACGGGCGCTATTGGGGCACCGACCCCGACCGCCGCGACGATACCCCCGACGGCTGCTGGATGAATCAGCTTCGCGACGGCAGCGGTTTTGGCCGCGAGGCTCAGGGCTGTCCCGGCCCCATGGAGAAGGGCTGTATAAGGCCCGGCTCGTGCAATGTAACTTCGCTTTTCATGCTCATGAAACACCTCGGGCTGGAGCGCCGACCGCAGGTCTATCCCGATGGCCAGTACATCTCCGACTGGCTGCGCCGCGAACCGCTCACCCCGACCTGGCTCTATACCTACATGATGGATTATTGGGGCGGCGGGAAACAGGTGTGGGACGGGGTCAATCCCACCAGCGCCATGAACAGCGTCCACTGTGCCCGTGGCGATTATATGAGCACCGTCTTGAGACAATTCGCCGCAGAAGCCGGGAAGAATCTGGATGTTTCGTATACGGCAAG
>CAZVUZ010000095.1:7997-12762 GCA_964630485.1 uncultured Ignavibacteriales bacterium | reverse complement strand
CCGGATGTCCGCCGGATTCTCGAGGGCCTGGAGCAACAAAAATCGCGCGAGGTCATTTTCTTTGTCTGGCGCAACAACAAGACGCTCTTCGTAAACGTTAAGACCGACTGGCAGTAGACTCTAAGCTCCCGCCGCCTGTGCAGTTAGCGGGCGGCGGGAGGCTTCTTTCACTTCCCCGCATAATCTCACGCTTTTTCCCGAGGTACCGGCGTCGGGAGCTTCTGTGCATACCGTTGCCTCAGGCGGCAGGCGGTTGCCTATTTGAGGTAAGACGCTGATTGCATACGGACGCATGAAGGCCAGCTGTTCAAAAACAAACCCAGGCCGGGAAGATGTTGTCAGACAACAGTTTGAGTTACTGGCGCCGAGTCTCATGAGCGCGCCGGAGGTTCTCCGGACCTTTTTGATCCAAAGGCACAGGGTTTGCGTTAAAGGTGTTCGGCGGCCCGAGTAAAAAACGGGCGGCCGGCAAAACTGAAGACAAACGAGAGCGACACCGGATTGAAAGGATAGTCGTATGAAATTAAAAATGTTATCGATTATGTTTGCGGCCTTGCTGTTATTGACGCTGACGCCCGTCGTAAAGGCTATTGCCGCCGGCGGCATCACCGTCGACTCCGTCGAGGCCACCCCGGGCTCAAAGGTCGCGGTGCCGATCCGACTGATCGGAAACATCGTGCCAATTGCCGGGATTCAGGTAGCTCTGAGAATTGAGAGTAGCTTCTTCACGATCGACTCGGTTTCCCTGGAGGGATCGATTAAGCCGGTCGGCATGATGTCCGCCATCGCCATCGACAACGCCACCGACTCGGTTGGGATCATACTCTATCCCGACAACAGCAGTTATCCCTATTCGACCATTTCCGCCGCCAGCGGCCTCCTGGCCACACTGCACGGTACCGTCTCCGGCGACGCCCCGCTGCAGGATATCGGTGTGGACTCGATTTTCCACGGCACCTCCTCAATCATGTGGACCGGTGCGGGTTTCTCCGATGACCAGGGCCTGTTCTACGAGGCATCGGTTTTCCACGCCGGCGCCGTAATGGTCCAGACGTCGACCGCGATTGACGAGGGCATGGACGGAAACCAGCTTCCGAACGATTTCTCTCTGTCCCAGAATTATCCCAATCCGTTCAACCCCACGACGACGATCAGCTTCACCCTGCCGGTTGGCAGTTCGGTGCGTCTTGACGTTTTCAATGTCCTGGGACAGAAGGTCGTCACTCTTCTGGAAGAGCGTCTGTCGGCCGGCAGTCACCAGGTGTCCTTCGACGCTTCGGAACAGCCGAGCGGCATCTATTTCTACCGCCTGACCTCCAGCCAGGGCAAGCTGACGAAGAAAATGGTCCTTCTCAAATAATGCTTTAGCTGCATAGTGCCGATTATAACAGGGACGGCCCCGGAAGGGTTGTCCCTGTTTTTTATGGGAAAATCTATGACTATGACACCTTGCGTTCAGGATAAGAAGACAGTCAAAATAGGCGAGTACACCCTTTCCGGAAAAGTCGGGCAGGGGGGAATCGCGGAGATCTACCGGGCCCGCCAGGATTCGCTGGACCGGGACGTCGCCATCAAAATACTCTTCTCCAAACTTACCGATGACAAAGATATCGTCCGCAGGTTCGAACGGGAATCGATAGTCATCGCCCGTCTCGTGCACCCGAACATCGTCCATATAATCGATAAGGGCGTCGCCGGCGGCCGTTACTATTTCGTCATGGAGTATATCGACGGCACCAATCTCAAGGAGATCATCGGTTCGGACAAGGTGTCTTTGCAAACCAAGCTCGAAATGATAGTCCAGGTCTGCAAGGGTCTGGATTACGCTCACAAGAATGGTGTCATTCACCGCGACGTCAAACCGGCCAATATTCTCGTCGATCGCCAGGGGAACGCCCTCGTGGCCGATTTCGGCATCGCCCAGTTCGTCGGCGCCCCGGAGAGCGAGATGACTTCCACCGATGTCATTATGGGCACGCGGGCTTATATGTCGCCCGAGCAGCGCATCAGCTCCACCAATGTCGATCAGACCACCGATATATACGCCGTCGGCATCGTCCTCTACGAAATCCTCGTGGGTAAAAAACCGATGGGGCGGTTTAAGATGCCGGGCGAGATAAACCCTCAGCTCGGGACCCGTTTCGATGAGATAGTCGCCAAATGCCTTTCACAGGAGCCCAAGGACAGGTTTCAGACGGCGGTGGAACTCAAGGACGCTATTCTCGAGGCCATGGGAGGCCTGGCGCCGTCGGAGACCAGCGACGACATCACCGGTTCCAGTTCCGACTCCTTCATGGGCAAATGCCGTTATCTCGACACTATTCGGGAGACACGCTACAGCTCGACTATCCTGGTCGAGAACAAGCTCAACAAGAAGCTCTATGTCATAAAGAAGCACAGCAAGGGCGAGGTCGGGCGCAAAGAAGCCTCGATGCTGAAGTCGCTAAAGCACAGCAATATTATCAATATCCACGGCGCCGGGGGAGATTCTAAATCCACCGTTATCGTTACCGAATACGCCCAGGGCGGTTCGCTGGCCGACCGCATGGTCCGCAAATACGAATGGGAAAAGGCCTTCAGGATTATTCTCCAGGTGGCTCACGCGATCGACTTTGCCCACAAGAATAACATCGTTCACGGTAACCTGCGTCCGTCCAATATTCTTTTCGATGCGGACGAGGTCGTCAAGCTGACCGATTTCGGAATGCCCGTGCATTACAGCGGCAGTGGCAAGAAGAACTGGTACAGCCCGCCGGAGCACAAGCAGTCCCGGGCGGGAGACATTTACGGTATGGGCGTCATTTTGCACCAGCTGGTTACCGGGCGCAATCCCGCCTATGACACGGCCAGTAACCTCCTGCTCGAAGATCAGCGGCGAATCCTGCCGGATGATGTGTGCCGAATGGTTTCGAAACTGTTGGCGATTCGGGTGGCGCATCGCTATGGATCCTGCGAAGAACTGCTTGATGACTGGGATGAGTTTGAGAGCAGCCGCAGCCGGCGTGCGCCCGTGAAAGCCGTCAAACAGCCTCAGGTCCCGGCCTCCAAAGATATCCCGGTATGGATCTATGCCGCCGTTGGGGGCGGAATCGTGATCCTGGTTCTGGTCGTGCTCTATTTCATGAATTTGCTGGGTTGATGTCTTACTGCACCGGCCTCTCCTTCAAAATATCAATTGCTTCAACCGTCACCTCAACCATAGATTCGGGAGGAACGCAATAGCGTCGATGCGGTTTCGACGAAGGGGAGAGCTATGCTCTTACAGGTGACAAACGGGAAAATAATTGTAACCAGAGCGATCGCTATCGGACTGCTGGGATTGTTGCTGGCTGTCGTCAGTTGCGATGAAACTCCCACGGAGTCCGAGGACAGGGATCGCAGTTCACCCTACATGATCGAATCACAGCTGTCGCTGTCCTGCGATCGGCAGTACGTTTACTTCATCGGTAACGACACGGTCTTCCCGGAAAGCAGCGGCATCTACCGGGCGCGCAGTTCCAACCCCCGGCGGGAGCTTCTGCTTGCCGGGCAGGGCTATGAGTCGCCAACGATCTCTCCTAACAACGAGGTGGTGGCGTACCTGAAGGCGGGGAAGATC
Organism: uncultured Ignavibacteriales bacterium; assembly: GCA_964630485.1. Classification (GTDB taxonomy): domain Bacteria; phylum Zixibacteria; class MSB-5A5; order GN15; family FEB-12; genus JAJRTA01. The sequence continues at coordinate 9,164 of CAZVUZ010000095.1, read as the reverse complement.
TGGTATTATCGTTTGAATGACGACCATAACTGGCGTTCGGACATAAATACCGATTTCAGTTCCCTGCTGTTTGTTACTGATAGCCTCCTCGTGGGCGGGCGCCTCGGTTTCGTCTACTGGTTCGACAGTCTTTTCCTCGTTGACGAGAGCCGCACCATGGTGAGGTATCTTACCGAGGGTTACGACCCCACCATGTTGTCCCCCGGTCGTTTCATCTACAATCTGCGAGTCGAGGGGCAGGCGGTGTCGGTTCTTGAGAACGATACTTCGGGAAAGGCTGCGGACACGATTTACACAGTGTTCGAGGTGGGATCGCCCGGATGGACCCGTTGGCCGTCACTTGCCCCGGATGGCCACCGTCTCGTCTATGTTCACGCCACATATGGCTGGAAATACCTCTATTCAGGAGAACGGGGTGTCCACGGGCCGAACCGAGTCGACAGCACCGCCTACGACCGCGCCGTGATGCTCACCTCCAATCGAATTGTCTACACCGGCCTTAACGGGCGCCTTTATGAGGCAGATTTTACGGGAGAATTAACTTTTCCGTATGTGGCGACCGATCGGTGACCTCCTCTAGATGGGCTATACGAAGTTGAGAACAAAGCCGATAGCAAGCGTTTCCTTAAAGCGCCCCTTCTTGCTGATCTCCTTATCATAGAGAAGTTGGGTATAGAGGTTAACCTTTATAATTTTGGTAACTGAGACGGCTATGATGTTTTCCCAATTGATGTCCATTGCTTTCCAGTCATCCTGAGACGGTGTTCCCGCTACATTGTCCTTCTCCGAGTAATAAACGGCTTTGTAGAAGCTCAACTTGCCGGTATAACGGAGGCTGCTGTTGAGGGTGAGTTCGACATCCGTAACCGACTCAAAGCCGCCGTCGATGATGGTCGAGTCAACTGTCGACAGATTGGTTGTGTCCACATTGCCCTTCAGAATCTGTCGCAAGCCAAAACCGAAACGAGTGGTGATGAAGTCCTTTTTCTTCTTGTAGAGCCTCTTTGCCACACCGCCCGATTCGGTTAGTCTGACAGGGGTGAAATACAGTTTTTTATTGGGATTGGAGGCGTCCAAAAACTGCGACTCCAACCGAAAAGCGGCATAGGGATCGACGAAGGTGTGAAGGGTAAAGCGGCCCACGTTTTCCCAGTCGATGAGATCGGT
>CAZVUZ010000095.1:0-7897 GCA_964630485.1 uncultured Ignavibacteriales bacterium | reverse complement strand
CGACGAAGGTGTGAAGGGTAAAGCGGCCCACGTTTTCCCAGTCGATGAGATCGGTCGATTTCTCCGGCTTTGACCAGTTCTTGGTCTCGGCGTCCTGCGAAATTGTCTGGCCGAAGGACAGCTTCAGGGTCGTTTTGAGATCCAGCCACTTCGTGACCTGACGCTCCGCCAGGCCGTTGAGATTGCTGACCCAGTTGACACTGCCCGCTTCCCCGCCGGTCCAGGAATCCGAATACGAGGTCTGGGTAGTGGTGAGATCTACAGAAAGTGATTTGTTCCATTGGTCAGTTGAGAGCGTATCGGCAGTGTGCCCTGCAGAAAGGGCGGCGAGAACGAACAGCAATGCCAATCCATAACCGAAAATCGCGCGAGACATACGTCCTCCTTGATGAGGTGCACGGGGATAGTATCTTCGGAGTTCTATATGGTGATTGCCGAAGCGGCTGTCAACTATTTACGGAAGTAGGACTCATCATCATTCGGGAAGGTCCCGCCCTTGACATCTTCGATGTATTTCGCGACCGCTTCGGTGATGATCAGTGGCAGGTCGGCGTACTGACGCAGGAATTTTGGTTTGAAGCCTTCCTCACGGAGGCCAAGGATGTCATTAATGACCAGCACCTGGCCGTCACAATCGACGCCGGCGCCGATGCCGATGGTGACGCAGGTTTCAAGGGATTCGGTAATCTCACGGGCGGTCTCGGTCTCGACCAATTCCAGAACCATCGAGAAACACCCCGCCTCCTGCAGGGCCAGGGCCGACTCTTTGAGGTACGATCGCGATTTGTCCTGCCGTCCCTGCACCTTTGGCCCGCCGAAGCGGTGCATGGACTGCGGCGTCAGGCCGATGTGGGCCATGACGGGGATCCCGCAATCGATTACGCGCCGGACGGTGTCGATCATTTCCAGGCCGCCCTCGATCTTTACGGCGTGCGCGCCGCTTTCTTTGAGAAAGCGACCGGCGTTTTTCACGGCCGTCTCCGTCGACGGCTGAAATGACATGAACGGCATGTCGGCGACCACCATGGCCCGTTTCGTTCCCCGGGCAACGGCGGCTGTATGGGCAACCATGATATCCATACCGATCGGTATCGTGGAATCGAAACCGTGTATGACGTTTGCGGCGGAATCCCCGACGAGAATGATATCAATACCGGCTCGGTCAAGGAGGCCGGCAATGAAATAGTCATAGGCGGTCAGGACGGTTATTTTCTCGCCCCGCGACTTTTTTCTGACAACGGTCTGAACCGTAACTCTTTTTTGAGCGTCAATGTATCCCATAGCAATTACCTGGCGGCCAAATCGCCGGCCGGAACATAATACTTCTTACCTGTTATACGCTTGCCAATCTGTTCGATCAAGTCTTCGAAATGCTCGGGGTTGTTGACGAAATCGATGTTGTCGGTTTTGACCACCAGCAGGGGAGTGTCGGTGTAGTTGAAAAAATAATAGTCGTAGGCCTGGTTGAGGACCTCGATATAATCCATGTCGATAGATCTCTCGAAGGTATAATTACGCCGGCTGATGCGCTCGCGCAGCACCGGCGTCGAGGCCTGCAGGTAGATGGCCAGGTCGGGACGGGGAATATCGCGCGAAAGGATGGGGGCGATTTTTTCGTAAAGGGCCAGCTCTCTTTCCGAGAGTGTGATCGAGGCGAAGATACTATCTTTGGCGAAAAGGTAATCGGCAATGATGCGCTGGGCGAACAGATCGCGAACCATCAACTGCTGCTGTTGCTGAAAACGCGAGAGCAAGAAGAACAACTGGCAGGAGAAAGCGTAGCGCTTGCGATTCTTGTAGAAATCGACCAGGAAGGGGTTTTCGAAGACCTCTTCGTTGATTAGTTCTGCATTGAGGCGTTCGGCCAGCATTTTGGCGAAGGAGGTTTTGCCGACACCGATGACGCCTTCGACGGCGATGTAGTTGGGCTCAGAAACTTCTTGCGACATGATCCTTGAATACCAGCACTTCTTTCTGGGCTTTTTCCGAAAGGAAATCCGATACGGGTGTTTTCGTAACGGGGTGGACGATACCCGGGTCGATTTGCAGCAGCGGCACCATGGCGAAGGGCCGATTGAGCAACTCGCGATGCGGGATCGAAAGGCGTTCGGTCTCGATAACCTGATCGCCGAAAAGCAAAATGTCGAGATCTATCGTTCGGGGAAGTTTTTTGCCCTTGCCGGTTCGGCCAAGGCTCTTTTCGACGAGTTCGAGCGCGCCGAGAAGTTCACCGGCCGTGTACCGGAAATCAGCCTTCACGACCTGGTTCATGAACCCGGGGCTGTCGGCCTCGTTCATATCGACGGCGGCGGACAAATAGATGGCCGAAGTCGCGATAACTTCGAGGCCCTCGACCGTTTCCAGGCGGTACAGCGCCGAGGTCAGGTTTTTTTCGCGGTCGCCCATGTTGGAACCCATCAGGATGTAGACTGTCTCTGTCATGGCTGCCCTCTATTCTTTCTCGTTCAGCAGTTTGGCAGGGTTTCCCTGGAATCGAGTTATCTCGATCTCGATGTTTTTTATGCTCCCCGCAATCGGGGGCGTCAATTTGCGAACCCTTACCGTTACTCTGTAGATCGGAAAGCCGTCGAGAATCTTTTCCGCTATTTCCCGCGCCAGACCCTCGAGGAGGGAAAAGGCCTTGCCCTCCATGGTGTCTTTAACGGTTTCGAAGACGAGGGCGTAGTCGATCGTGTCCCCGAGCTGATCGGACTCGCCGGCTTCGGCCAGGTCGACCTCGAGTTCGCAATTGACCTCGAACATACGGCCGGTTTCGCGCTCTGCGGCCGAGACGCCGTGGTAGCCGTAGAAGGACATGCCATTGAGCCTGATGATGTCCTTCATTTTTTCCTGCTCAGTGACGTCAGGAGACGTTTCTTGCTTAGTCGCTCGCGTGCCTCGCGGTAGACATCCGGTGAGGCCGTCAGCGAAAACCTTAGGTAGCCTTCGCCGCTTTCGCCGAAACCGGTGCCGGGAGCAACGAGAATGCGACAGCGTTTGTAAAACTGGTTGGCGGCGTGCGTCGATGACTGCCGGCGTTCAATCCGGGCCCAGCCATACGGTACCCCGTTGAGGCCGACTTTTTCGAGTCCCTGTTGCTCCAGCAGTTTGCGGGCCTCGGCTACGCTGCGATCGGTCTCCCGGCGCACATGTCGGAGACCATCACCGGGGTAGCGCCTGATGGCGTTCAGAACCAGATCGACATAGAATTCCGGCAACACCGAGGGGGACAGCCGGTCGGCTTCTTTCAGACCGCTGATGACATCCCGGTTGCCGACGGCGAACCCGCAGGGCAGGGGCGGCAGGCCGAAATGATAGGCAAAGGAGCCGACTTCGACGCCCACCTTGCGGCCACCGGGGACGCCCATCAGGGAGATTATGCGCCGTTCCGGGTAGTTCTGGTAGGCGGCGTCATTGACGACCATGATGTTTTCCCGGCCGGCAATCCAGACCAGGTCGGACATTTGTTTTTCGTTGAGGTCGGCTCCGGTCGGGTTGTGGGGCGAGTTGAGAAAGAGGATCCGGGCCACGCGGCCCAGGCGGGTGCCGACGCGTCCAAAATCCGGCAACCAGCCGTCCTTGGCCGAAATTGTGTAACTCACGGCCTCGCCGCCACAGGCGGTTACAACCGTGCGGTAGAGCGGCACACCCAGGTCCGGGACGAAAGCAATATCGCCATGATCGACAAAAGCCAGGGCCAGGCTGAAAAGGATATTGGAGATGCCGCCGCCGACATAGATCTCCTTGGTCGGGAGCAGACGGACGCCATGAACCGCCTGATACCACCCCGCCAGTTCTTCTTTGAGAAGGTTGATTTTCTCGGCCGGGGCCGGTTGCATCGGTGATACCTCGGAGGCTCGCAGGGATTCGAAGGAGACCGGCCAGTTGAATGAAGCGAGGTCCAGCAATTCCGTTCTCTTGAGCAAACCGCGCCGACTCTGCGGCGCGAGGAACCGCATTATGCCCGGAGGAAGCTGGTAGAGGCGATTGGCTTTATCGATAATTACTTTTTTTATCACCATGACGGCTGTTCCCTTCAGGATTTGCCGTTCCAGACGTCATCCAGTTTCCGGCGAATGGTCTCAAGGCGCTTAAAATCGTCGGAAGGGATTGCTTCGACATTGCCCAGTTGGCGAGCCAGCATGACAATTCGGGCCAGATGCTCGACGACTTCGTGCCGGTTGTAGGCCTCGTCGAGATCGCGCCCGATGGTCAGGAGACCATGATTGCGCAGGAGGAAGGCATTGTTTTCCTCAAGGTGCGGTTCGAGTGCTTTTGGGACGGCATCGGTGCCCGGCGGGGCATAATCGGTCAATGGAATATTGCCCACCGAGAGGACGATTTCGGGGAGAATATCATGTCCCAGCGGTATACCGGCCACAGCGAAGGCCGTGCTGTATGGGGCATGAGAATGTACACAGGCTTTGATCTCCGGCCGCTGGGAATAGACCTTCAAATGCATGGGCAGTTCCGAGGACGCCTTGAGGTTGCCCTGAAGGTGTTTGCCGTTAACATCGACGATGACCATGCTGTCCGGCGTCAGGCGCCCCTTGGGCAGGCCCGAAGGCGTGACCAGAATGCGGTCGTCATCAAGGCGAACGGAGATATTGCCGTCAGTTCCGGCCAGGAGCCCGCGATCATACAGACGCTTTCCGGTCTCAGCCAGGGTTTTTCTCATAACAAACGGTGAACTCATAATTTGACGCCAAGTTAGACGGTTTTTTCCTGATTGTCAACAACATAGCCCGAAGATCCCGTCTCCGAATTCGGGCTCGTCCGACCGTGACTTGAGACGGCGGGAGGTGGTCTGCGGCCGAGGTGGTTTTTTATGCGGATAGATGCATTTTTTTTTGAATCAAACGGCACCAAAGGGCGTTATATGAATAAGGGAGCTTTTGAGAAAAAAGGGGTTGACAGCAAACTGCGATGTTCGTATTATACACGGCTATCGCTTTGGAGGATGGTTCTAGTTGGAGCAGCATTTTTTCCCCCCAGGTCCTGAACGTTCGCGCCTGCATAAACTGCCGGTAATGGCGGCGGTGGCGGTTGTCTGCCTTGTAATCGGAGTAATCATCGCCTCGCAGCTCGATTTGACGTCATCGACATCGGCCGATGTGCCTCTCAACGTGTTCGAGACCGGTATTATGCCGGTGGTGGAACGCGGCGGAGAATTCGAATCGCCGTTCGTGGCGGTTGTCGAGCGTGTCCAGGACGCCGTCGTCAATGTCGCCGCGGCCTCGCGGGAGCGGGATCTGCCGTGGTGGTATCGAGGTCCGACCTATTCAACCTCATCCGGGTCGGGTTTTTTCTTCCGCGAAGACGGTTTTATCCTCACCAACAATCATGTGGTGCAGAATGCGGAGCGCCTAACTGTTAGTACCAGTTCCGGTTACACCTACGACGCCAAGGTTGTTGGGGCCGATCCCCAGACGGATTTGGCGGTTCTCAAGGTCGATCCCGAGGAAAAGGTAGCAATCATCCCCTTTGGCAACTCCGACGACATCAAAGTGGGCGACTGGGCCATAGCCATCGGCAATCCTTTCCCGCAGCAGGGGCTCGACCGGACCGTAACGGTGGGTGTTATTTCTGCCGTGGGGCGTTCTAATCTGCAGTTCGGGCGCGAGACGCCTGATTATCAAAGTTATATACAGACCGATGCTTCTATCAACCCCGGAAACTCCGGCGGGCCGCTTCTGAACCTTCGCGGTGAATGTGTCGGTGTTAATTCGGCCATTTCCAGCCCCACCGGGGGCTCGGTCGGTATCGGTTTCGCCATTCCGGTCAATCTGGCCCGGGCCATTGTCCCCGATTTGATTGCCAACGGCAAGGCCAGTCGCGGTTGGCTGGGGGTGTGGTTTCATGCCGTCACCCAGCGCGAGGCCAAAAGACAGGGCATGGATGCTGTCCACGGAATAACTATCGATTCTGTTTTCGCCGGTTCTCCGGCTGACCAGGCCGGTTTGAAGCGCGGGGATGTCATCGTCGGTTACCATGACCAGGCGGTGGACAATGCCGGTCGTTTCTCGGTGCTGGTCTCGACCACGCGCGGCGGCGATCCGGTCCCGATTGAGATTATGCGCGACGGCGAGGAACTCACCCTGCACACGGTGATAGCCGACCGTGACCAATTCCTGGCCTCGGCTCCGGCTGACGGCGAGGATCAGGATGCGGTGCCAACGTTGGACTGGATGGGAATGGAGATTTGGAATTTCACGCCGCAGATCGCCCGGGCTGCCGGGTTGCATCACACTGACGGCGTTTATGTCAATCGCGTCTATCCGGGCACTCCGGCGGATTATGCGGCTATCACCCGCGGTGCAATCATCGTACAGATTGGTGATGAGTCGGTTAAGTCGGTAGAGGACGTGGAGCGTATCGCCGACAAGCTTGGTAAAAAGCCGGGGCGCGTGGCTCTCATCGTGAGAGAGCCGGACGGAACACTAGCAAGAAAAGTAATAAGGACATAGGTCTTTTGCAATGGCAACGGCTTCGGGTCAATCTTCGTGGGAAGTGTTGATCCGGGCTTAACCCAGTATAAGGAGACACACTGAAACTGTGGCTAAACAATCCCTAAAGTATCGCGATGAAGACCGGTCTTTGGACCTCTATCTCCGCGAAATCGGGGAGACACCTCTCATTAATGCCGAAGAGGAAGTGCGGCTGGCCAGGAAAATTAAGCAGGGCGACAAAACGGCCCTGGAAAAACTGACCAAGGCCAATCTGCGTTTCGTCGTTTCGGTAGCAAAACAGTACCAAAATCAAGGTCTGTCCCTGGCCGATTTAATCAATGAAGGCAATATTGGCCTTATCAAAGCGGCTAAAAGGTTTGACGAGACCCGCGGTTTCAAGTTTATCAGCTACGCGGTTTGGTGGATTCGGCAGGCAATCTTACAGGCCCTCGCCGAACAGAGCCGCATTGTGCGACTCCCGCTTAACCGGGTGGGCACTCTTCACAAGATAGGCAAGATCTCCAGCCGGCTGGAACAGGGACTTGGAAGGCTCCCGTCGCCGGAGGAAATTGCCAACGAACTGGAGTTGACCGAGGGCGAGGTCGCCGATACCCTCAAGATCTCCAATTCACACCTTTCGCTGGATGCACCGTTTTCCGTGTCCGAGGATAATTCGCTGATCGACGTCCTGGAGGACGAGATGCAGCCCTCTCCGGACGAGGCGCTTTTGAGTCATTCTCTCAGGATTGAGATCGAGAAGGCGCTGGATTCGCTGACCCCGCGCGAGGCCGAGGTGATCAATTTGTATTTCGGGTTGAATCACGAAAAGGCTTTGACGCTGGAGGAAATCGGCGCCCGGTTTTCGCTAACCCGGGAGCGCGTGCGCCAGATCAAGGAAAAGGCCATCAGGCGTTTGCGGCATGCTTCGCGCAGCCGTTCGCTGAGGGCCTACCTCAACTAGAGACGACATCTATTTTTGGCATAGGAAGCCGCCCTGGTGTGACAGGGGCGGCTTTTTTTTATTGGGGGGGATTGTCATGTGTGGAGGGTTTCGTAACAGCTATCCCTCTAACCAGCCCAGCGAGTAACGGCATCAGGAACAATAGCATCAGCCCTATATGAATACCAAGATAAACTTGTGTAAACTCCAGTAGGCCCCTGAACTCGAACGAAGGAAATAGAGTCCGGGCAACCCTAATGCCAAACCAGACAGCGGCGCCACCGGTTGCCAATCCCAACAGTCCGTAGAATCTTCTATAGTACCAGATCAACTGGTCTCGATACTCATCCAGAACCCAAAGTGTCAATGGGATCATGAACACAAAAGGTGGAAAGAAGATTCGCGTCTCCCGTGCGAGTGTTAGCGAAAGCGTGACTACGACAGTAATTGGAACCATAACAGCCGCCCCTATTACCACCCAGCTTTTTCTGTCATCGGACATCAATCG
>CAZVUZ010000094.1:0-12847 GCA_964630485.1 uncultured Ignavibacteriales bacterium | reverse complement strand
CGCCGGATCCAGAAGGGTTCTGCGCTGGCTGTCCAAATGATTGTCGATGTGTTCAGATCCCACAGCAGAGCTGCGCGCCACCGGACAGATCACATTCTGAAGATAGCCGTGTTTTCGCCCCGTGGACAATGCCGAAAATGCGATTCGCACGGCTGCGGCGCGCCCAAAGAGCACCGGGACATCTCTTCAACGAAAGACTGACATGAGGATCATCCTAATAGTTCTATTATTACTGCCCTGGTCACAGAGCGCCCTTGGTAGCATACTCACCGGCACCGTACGAAACGCCGAAACTGGCCGGCCGATCCCTTCCGTTACGATCCGCGTGGAAGGTACCGGGCGATCCATGCTGGCAAATGACAATGGTCAGTACCGGATAGCCCTGGAACCGGGCAGTCATCGATTGAAGTTCAGTCATGTTGCCCACTATTCGAAGTACCTGGATGTGGAAGTATGCGATACCCCCCTTGTTGTGGACATAACTTTGAAACCGGCTATTATAGAACTGCCGGGTATGAAAGTTTATGACCGGGCCTATGACCCGGCGCAACGCATAATAGTCGAGGCGATTGCACATAAACAGGAGATACTATCACAATTAGGGAGCTATCAATGTAGTGCATATTCACGGAGCGTGGTGAGCAGGCAGGGTGAGGGCGATACCGACATTATTGACTGCATTCTCGAATCCCAACTTGAGTGTTTTTGGCGAGAGCCCGACAAATACAAGGAAGTAATTGTCGCGCGCCGTCAGTCGGCTAATCTGGATGCGTCACAGAATCTACTGAGCATTGAGAGTATCCCCAACTTCAATATGAATCGCATCGAGTTGGACAAATACTCGATCGTTTCCCCGACCGCCTACGATGCTCTGGACTACTACAACTATTATTTGCTGGATACGGTTTTTGTCGATGGGCACGTAGTGTTTAGACTGGAGGTGGAACCGAAGAACCGGATAGATCCGCTCGTAGTCGGCACGATAGATATAATCGATTCAACTTTCGACGTCGTGGGGGCCGAAGGAGGAGTCAATTCCGCCGTACACTTGCCCTTTGTGACGGGAATCCACTACACTCAACACTTTTCCGAGTTTGAAAACCGGTTCTGGATGCCGGTTGAGATTCAAATGGATTACGTCGTGACAGTGACCTTTCCCTACGAGCGCGTGTATAATATTCATTTCGTCGCCGCTCTTCACGAGTATAACTTCAATGCTGCTATAACCGGCGAATCCTTCAGGTATGATCTGGTGGTGGCCGAAAACGCAGACGATCTCGACTCTGCCAGTTGGAACGCTCGTCAGAGGATTCCGTTGACCTCATCCGAGGAGCGGGGATATGCACGAATAGACTCTATTGCCAACGCTCCGAAGACGCTGTCTTCGAGAGCGCTTTCACGGTTCTTGCGGCTGCTCTTCTATCCCGTGAGTCTCAATTACGATTATTTCCACTTCAACCGAGTGGAGGGTGCATATCTCGGGTTTGGGCATTACTGGTACAAGGTGCTGCCGCGCATCGACGTGGATGTCAAGGTTGGATATGCTTTCGAACGTGAATTGTGGCAATATCGGTTTACCGGGTTGTACTTGCCGTGGAAGTATAACAGGTCCTATGTCGGTCTTCAGTGCCGCGATGAAATTCGACATCGTCCGGTCATACTGGCGCCCTATGGATTCAATCCGGCCCTATGGAACCTTTTCTCCAGGGACGATCCGCTTGATTACTATCGAGAGAGAGGTTTCGAGTTACGGGCTGAGGGCGAACTAACGAGGCATATGAGACTCCGATTGACATATATGGACTATCGGCAATCGTCTGAAGTCAATAACACCGATTACAGCATCCTCAATCGTGACGATCAGTACCGCGTCAATCCGGCTATTGCTGACGGAAAGCTCCGATCGCTCTCGGTCATGCTTAGATATGATTCTCGCAAGCGAGCCCATATTAAGGGTCGGGAGGGAATCGCCAACACACATATATTCACGGGATTCGAAGTCGGCGTGGAAGTGGCCTCGCCGGAGCTGATCGACAATGACTTCGATTTCATCAGGTACTACAGCCGTTTCAAAACCACCTGCCGAACACCATTGCCTGGTTGGTCCACTCTTGAGATGTACCTGGGTGGTTCGAGCAATAACCTGCCGCCGCAGAAATACTTCACGGTTGATTTTTCTTACGCATTGTTAATTGAGAATATGTACTTTCGAACCGTCGGAGGGACGAACTTCGCCGGTAACCGTGCGGCGGCCATTTACCTGGCTCATGATTTCGGTTCCTGGTGTTTCCGAACAACCGGTTTGCCGCTCGTTAAAGATATTCCGCTGTCTCTGGGTATACATTATGGGACTTTCTGGACGGACTTCATTGACCATACCGGTCAGCCAGGAGATGAGTTTATGAAAGCCGCCAATCGTCCCTACCGGGAAATTGGATTCAGTATTGGCCGGATACCACCATTGAGTTTCCGGATTGACTTGACCTGGCAGTTGTCTCACTATGACACGCACGATTACAGGTTTGGATTTGGGTTTAGCCTGTGAGGACCATGCAAACCGTGAGGATACTAAAAATCGTGGAGACTGTCAGTTCTGATCTTTACGGCGCAAGTGATTATCGAAAAGTCCGGATCGCGTTACGGAGTGGCGTGACACGGAAGAAAGAGACCCTCGCCCGAGTCAAGGGACCCTGTGACAACAGGATTGCAACCGATAAGCGGGTGGGTCACCGGTGCCGGGATGGTCCTGGCAGAAGTCCGGATTGTTTCGTAAGCACTCGAAAACACGGGGATCAACTGGGGAACCACAAACGGGGAATTTGAAAGCTTATTTTGAAGGAGGAATATCATGTTGAATAGGGTAACTTTACTTACTATGGCAGTTCTCCTGATGGCCGTTTTCAACGGCTGTGGAGACGATGAGAAAGTCGTCGGAAATACCGATGATAACGGTGCAGACAATGTGGCGGCGATACCGAGTGCGCTGGCGGGGACGTGGACGATGCAGTCCGCCACGCTCGGTGGTGGGACAGTGTCTTTGTCCAAGGTGTTTTCATGGGAGAGTGCATCCACCGGGTGCCAAATCACTATCGAAATGGACGGTTCCTATGTGTATCAGGAGACGGCGGCCGGTAACGTTGTACAATGGGCGGAAGCCGGTACTTTCACCGTGGACGGTTCCACCTACACCATGACGACAGAGCACCCCCTTCTGGCAACGGGACAGTGGAGTGTGAGCGGTAACGAATTGACACTCAGCATCACCATTCAGTCGGGTTATGAGTTATTAATTCTGGCCACGAGGTGAGTTGACCGGGGCGGGATTCGTCGATGGATACATTCAACAACTCCAAGTTCGATCCATGGGTTTCACTGAGATGGCAATCACATTCTGATGATAGCCATGTCTTCGCCTCAAGCCCACCTGCCGCTTCGCTCAGATGGGGTACCGAAGAAAGAAAATCCCACCCGAGGGGTGAGGCACCGATGGGCGTCTTATGGCAGAATCCGGAAGGGGTTATGCCCTAGTGATGAATTGATTTACCTTACTGTCTGATTACTACCGTGAAGTCGATCTCGAAGGTCTCGGGACGGGATGGATCGTCGGCACTCAAGGATTCCTCCACCACCAGCAATGAATGCTCCCCAACGGCCAGATACTCGGCGGGGACCTCCACCACGAACGGCATGGCATGACGCTGATGATGAAGCGTCATCACCGGCGCGTCGGCCGAGTCACGAACAGTAATATCATAGTAGCGGTTCTCGATCGTGGGTAACATTACTTCAAGGCGGACTACCTCCGCCTCCGGGGTGACGGTAATGAGATTGTCCGTCTCCAGCCCGCGCAAAGTGGTCGAGGAAAGACTGCTGGTGACGGTGCCCGGCGAGAAGGGCAGGAAATTGCGGGTGACAAAAAACGTCCCGACGACAAGCAAAGCCACGGCGACATAGGCGGCGGTCGGTTGCAGGCTCAAGCGGGTCGGGAAAATCACCCGCAGAATGCGCGCCAGAAGGCCCGGTTGTTCTTCGGTTCCGGAAGTGGCGGCGCTGATAGCGAGGCGGCACATGTTGAGTTCGTCCCGACAATCGGCGCAGGTGACCAGGTGCTTTTCGATGGCGACAACGGCGCCCTTTGTTAATGAGGATTTATCCTCGGCGTAAAGGGCCAGTGTTTCGGATTCGATATGATCGGCGGCGACGACATCATGCAGGGCCAGCCCGTGCCTCAATTGCGCGATATCGGCGACTTCTTCGGCCAAATCCTGATCCTCGGCCAGGGCGGTTTCGAATTCCCGCTTTGACTCGGCGGACAATTCACCGTTAAGGAAGGCCGGTATCAAGTCTCTTATGTCGTCTTTGTTATTCATCGTATAATCGCCTTTTTATCATTTCCTCTGCATAACAGGCGAGTGAATCTCAAAATAGTTTGTCCCGGGCGATCATTTTTTCGCGAAATTCCCTGGCTTTTTCACGACAGGCCCAGAGTTGGCGGCGGATATTGCCCTCGGATTTTCCGAGCTTTTCGCCGATCTGTCGGCAGGTCAGGCCCTCTTTCAGGTGCCATCGCCACAGGCGAAGACATTCCCGCGGCACCAGGCGCAGGACCCGAAAGATTATTTTGGCCAACTGCTTTTTCTCGAGTTTTTGCTCGGCGTTGGGATCGGCCGAAGTAAGGTTGACATTTTCCAGATCCTCGGTTCTTACCCGCTGATTGAAGCGCCAGTAGTCTACACAAGTGTGATTGACAATCCGGTTGATGTAGGTCGCGAGGCTGGAGCCGAACCTGAATTGTTTGTTTTGCAACGAGTTATACAGCTTGAAGAGGATATCGGAACGGATGTCGTCGGATTCGTACCCGAAACGGTCTCGCCAGGTCCGGTAAGCGGCGTCGATATAGGCGTCAACCTGTTTGGCGGCCTCCCGGTCGCCGGAGAGAAAGCCCTTAACTGTCTTTGCATCAGCCTGTTTGGGTGTCATCAGGAAAAAAGATAGTCACGTTCGAAAAAAACCGCAAACCTTTTTCAATCTCGTTCGCCTATCACTTAGAAGTATAACAATCTACGAAATACAAAGCGGAAGGGAGAACGACATGAAACACGGTAAACAGGATAAAGGATTCGTGGAGATGTCGTCGGTGGTCTTGCTACTGGCGGCGGTGATGCTGATCGCGATTGGATTCAGTACCAGCCACGGGGCCACGGTGGCGCCGCCGAGGGGGATGTCGCCGATGCTTTCGGCATCCGACCCGGCCTATGGCATCGCCGGCCACAGTGTCAACGAGATGTCTCTCTCGGTATGCAATAACGGTACTCTTGGCAATGGTTTCACCGTCGGAGGAGTCACCGGGTCATTCCCGGCCATTGATTTCTTCACGGGCGAGCCGGCGCCGTCATGCGAATATCCGAAAGATTCAAGTTTCGAATACATGTTTGCGGCCACCCTCTGGGTGGGAGCCGTGGTGGGCGAAGACACCCTGGTATCTACCGGCGCGGACGGCTGGATGTATGCCGGGTTCGAGTTTTCTCCCGACGAGGCCCCGGCGGGGAATCTGGTAACGCGAACGCACCCGGATCCGCTTGATGTCGAGTACGACGGGGCGCGGTCGGAACAGGATTTCATCGCTGTCTGCACCGACACCTTCACCGAAAACGTGGTCGGTGGCCACAACCCGCTGGGAATTAAAGTCACGCAGACCTCCATGGCCTGGTCGGACGCCATCGCCGAGGACCTAATACTCATGGAATACGGCATCAGCAACATCGGTCAGGATACCTTGCTGGATACCTATGTCGGTTTCTATGTCGACGGGGATGTGGTGCACGCCTCGCAGGGAGTGGAAGGAGTGGTCGATGACGTGTGCGGGTTCATCAAGACGGCTGATTACAGCTTCCGCGACTGCGAATTCATGGATACGCTCAATATCGCCTGGATAGCCGATAATGACGGCGACCCGTCGGGGGGCTGGACGGAATTCTCGCCGCGGCACGTGACCGGTATGGCGCTGGTGCGGGTTCCCTCGGAGTATCCGACGGTTTCCTTCAACTGGTGGGTCTCGAACGGCAATGCCGCTCTTGATTTCGGCCCGCGCCACAAGGATGACGATTATGACTTCGGTACCGGTGGTACGGGTACCCCGGTTACTGACGCCGCCAAATACCATTTGATGAGCAACGGTGAGGTCGATTACAACCAGTATTTCGCGGCCACTATCACCGAAGGTGATCCGCTCTGGACCCGTCCCCCGGAAGCGATCGCGGGCGACATTGCCGACGGATTCGACACGCGCTACCTCGTTTCCGTAGGGCCGTTCGAAATCTGGCCCGGCCAGACGCTTCCGATCTGGATGGCCTATGTCGCCGGGAAGGACCTTCATGTCAACGCCGCCAACGGGGCCAATCTTCCCCACAGTCCCCTGGCCTACGAAAACAACCTCGACTTTTCGGACCTCATCGGAAATACGCGCTGGGCCGGATGGATCTATGATTCCCCCGGCGTGGATACCGATTCCGACGGCTACGGCGGAAACTTCGTGATCTGCGGCGATGACACGATGTGGGTCAGGGGCGACGGCGTTCCCGATTGCCATGTTCCGCAGGGTGATTTCTGCATGTTGCGCGGCGATGTGGATCATAGCGGAAGTATCGATATCAGTGACCTGACCTTCTTGGTGGACTATATGTTCCGCGAGGGCGAGGTTCCGCCGGTTCCGGAGGAGGCCGATGTCAACAGCGATGGCTCGCTGGATATCAGTGACCTGGTCCATCTCGTCTGGTACATGTTCCAGGACGGGCCGGAGCCGGCCGACTGCGGCTACATGGTGCCATTGGGACGACTGGCCGCCGGGATTTCGGAGGGCTATGTCGTCAGCGCCGTCTACGAGGATGGTGAGACCGTAATCACGGTCGATATCCCGGAGCCCCTTCGCGGCCTGCAAATCGAGCTTCTCGGTGAGACGGGAGCCGTGCCGGTGAACCGGGCGGACGAAACCATCGAGATGGTTTTCGGGCAGTCAGGAAAAGTGACGCGGGTGGGATTGCTTGATCTTCAGGGAGCGACGGTTATTGAGCCGGGACAAAGCGAGGTCCTTCGCCTGGCCGGACGTCATGAACTGATCTCGGCGCGCCTAACCGACCTGGACGCCTTTACGGTCATCCCGTCGTTGCGCAACGACGCCGGTGACGCTCCGCTTCCGGACAGGTTTACCCTGCACCAGAACTATCCGAACCCGTTCAATCCCTCGACCGAGATCATGTTCGACCTCGACCGGGCCGAGCGGGTTAACCTGAGCGTCTACAATGTCGCGGGGCAAAAGGTACTGACACTGGTGGACGGGCATTTTGGCTCCGGGCGGCACAAAGTGAAGCTCGAGGGAAATGGACTTTCGAGCGGAGTATATTTCTACCGGTTGACCGGTGACTCGGGGAGCCTTACGAGGAAGATGATATTATTGAAATAGATGCCCTGGCTGTTGTGCAAAGGCCGGGGCCGGCGGCAAGAGCTGCACAGGCCCCGGCTTAGAATATCCGTTAACCCGGCCGGCGCCGATCCCTTTGCCCGGAACGGGGATGTTAGCAGAAAGGATGGTCCCACCATGTGTGCCTGCAGCACCAAGAACCGGAACGTGTTGACAAATCAGCGTTTGTCCGTATTTTACCAATATACCTGTTGCCGATCCGATTCAGTACTTGCCGGGCCGCTTCCGATATATTACAGGGGATGTGAAAAAATCAACCGGGAGTCACGAGCTTTGTCCAGAGTATTATCAGTGGCAGTTTTCCTGCTGTGTGCGCTTATGGTGACCGGCGCCCGGGCCGGCGATCCGGCCTATGGCATGGCGGCGCACCGGGCGGGTAAAATCGAACTCACTGTTGCCAATAACGGGACCTTCGGCAAGGGCTTCACCGAGGGCGGTGTCACCGGTGATATACCCGATTTCGATTTCTTCACGGGTGAGCCGGTAGCATCCTGTCTTTATCCCAGAGATTCAAGTGTGGAATATCTTTTCGGGGCGGCACTCTGGGTGGGGGCCGTGGTCGGCAATGACACCCTGGTGTCGACCGGTGCCGACGGCTGGCTGTTCGGCGGGTTCGAGTTCTCTCCCGACGAAGCGCCGTCCGGCAATATGTTGAAACGGGTGCATCCCGATCCCGAGGATCCGCTCTATGACGGGGCCCGGTCGGAAGAGGACTATGTTGCCGTGTACACCGATACCTTCACCAATCTCGTTGGCTATCCGCATCGTCCCCTCGGTATTAAAGTTACGCAAACCTCGTATGCCTGGTCAAATACGTATGAAGAGGATTTCGTCCTCATGCACTATGGCATCACCAACATCGGAACCGACACGCTCCGCGATCTCTGTGTCGGTTTCTTCGTTGATGCCGATGTGGTACATGCCGGGGAGGGTGCATCGGGGGTGGTCGATGACCTGTTCGGGTTTATCGAGACGGCCTCGTATGATTTCAACGGCTGTGATTTTATTGACGCCGTCAACATTGCCTGGATTGCCGATGCCGACGGGGATCCCGAGGGTGGCAGCTGGGGAGAGACCTCAGTACGCCATGTGACCGGGATGAGCATTGTCGCGGTGCCGATGGACTCCACGGGAGTGTCCTATAACTGGTGGGTGTCCAATGGCAACCCGGCCTTTGATTTCGGGCCGCGCCACAAGGATGCCGATTACGATTTTGGCTCCGGGGGAACCGGCACTCCCACCACGGACGCGGACAAGTACTACCTGATGAGGAATGGTGAGATCGATTATGATCAGTGTTACACCGGTGTGATTGCACCGGACGATGAGGTCTGGGAATACCCGCCGCAGGAGATCGCCGCCGATCTGGCCGACGGCGCCGATACCAAGTATCTGCTGTCGGTCCGTGCTCATCAACTGTGGCCCGGTCAGACTTTCCCGATCACGGTCGCCTATGTCGGCGGCGTTGATGTGCATCAGGATCCGGCTAACGGCGACAACCTTCCGGCCAACCCGGACGAATACGCGGCCAACCTGGATTTCTCGGATCTGGCGCACTCAGCCCGCTGGGCCCGGTGGGTTTATGACAATCCCGGTATCGATACCGATTCAGACGGCTACTCCGGGAGGTTTGTTACCTGCGATGGCGACACTTTCTGGACCAAGGGGGACGGCGTCCCCGACTTCAAGGACCCGGTGATAATCGATCTCGACGTTCAGAACCTGGTTTTCACCATGTCGGCCGCAGGTGGTGAGCTTCCGCCGCCCAAGAGCGTTCATGTTGCCAGTCCCTACGATCCCGGTGGCCTGATTTGGGATGTGAGTGTCATCAACGGCCCCTGGCTGCAGGTTGACAAGACCTCGGGGGACTATCCCGATTCGGTGACGGTGTCGGTGGTCGACAGCACCCTGCCGGCGGGGGCCTACACGGCGTTGCTCAAGTTCCGTGATCCCGAAGCCCAGAATTCGCCCATGTATGTTAATGTCTCATTGATGGTCGAGGCGAGCGTGGATGTCGGCGACTGCGTGGCCAAACCGGGAGGGAGTTTCAGCGTACCGGTGAACCTTTATGCCCCCCAGCCGGTTTACGGTTTCACCGTGCCCCTGGTGTACGAGACGACACAGCCGGACAAAATCCGCCTGGACTCGGTGGTGATTGGGCCGACTATCAACGGTGAGGTGACCTTTCCGAACGACACCACTGTTATCGTCCGACGCGACAAGCAGGAACCGCCTCTTCCCGACAGCTCCTACACCGAGGTGGCCAATTTTTACTTCAGTGTTGATCCCGCCGCCACGGAGGAGATAATAATTATTGATACGACGGCAGTGACCTATGAGGATTCGGTCTTCAGTCTCACATTTGACTACAACCTGAAGGCGCCGAGCTCCCCGGCTTTCGACTGGGGCCAGATTACTATTGGTAGTCACTGCTGTGCAATCAGGGGCGATATTGACGGTTCCGCCGAGACGACGCTCGATATTTCCGACCTGGTTTACCTGGTTGACTACATGTTCCGAAGCGGACCGGAGCCGGCCTGTTTGATGGAAGCCAATGTCGATGCCTCGCCGCAGGAGACTATCGATATCGGCGATCTCGTGTACCTGATCGATTACATGATGACCTCGGGACCGCCGCCGGTGGCCTGCCCGCCGAGGTGAGCAGGGGGAGAACCTGAGGCGTCAGACTCCGAGCGACTTCAATAGCGCTCGGTACATGGGGAATACACCCGCGTTGGTGTTGCCGAGAATAGTAAGCAGTGTCCTTCGGGCGGGGAACCACTCGGACACCATGGCCACGCCCGGATCCCACCCGGTGATGTAATAGGAAGTGACGTTGTCACTTTCAGCTTTCATCCAGATGCCATAGCCATAATGCAAGCCCGGGCCCTCGCTATCGGCGGAGACTTTTGGGGTCATCATCGTTTTTACGATCTCTGGCGACAGCAATTTGTCGGAGAGCAGGGCCGTCCAGAAACGGACGAGATCCGGAGCGGTCACGTAAGCGCCGCCATCGGGGGCGCCGACAATCGGCACCGCGAAAACATTGGTGCGCCACTCGCCGGTGTCCTTGTCCTCGATATAGTGGATGGCGGTGTTGGCCGGAAGCCGGTCTGTCGCGAAATAGCCGGAGTCGGCCATGCCGCATGGTTCAACTACCTCGCGTGTAACATAGTCGATGAAACTAATGCCGGATTGCTGCTCGATTATCATGCCCAGCACCACGAACCCGCCGTCGCTGTAGCCAAACCTCTCGCCGGGTGAGAATTTCATGCCGCCATTTTGAAACATCGGCAAAAAATCCTTCGGCCGGCGCATGCGATACATCGGCCGCTCCCGCCACAACGCCTCGTAGTCGTCGTCGATCTCCTCGTCGAAGTAATCGGCGATGCCCGAGGTGTGGGACAGCAGGTGGTGGACGGTTACATCGGGATCGAAGTTCGGAAACTCGACATCGAGGCAGTCCCTTAGTTTCGTATCGAAGGAGAGCTTTCCCTGCTCGACGAGCCGACAGATGGCCGTGGCGGTAAGAATCTTACTGCCGGAGGCAACGGCGAATTTCGTTTCGGGAGTGTTCGGGCGTTCGTTAGCGCCGTCGGCAAGGCCGAGAGCCTTCTCGAATATCGTGTCGTTGCCTTCGGCGACGCTGATGACACCCGAAAACGGTGTGTCGGCATGGGCTTCGGCAACTGCCCGGTCAAGGTCTTTCGGGTCAATGGTGTTGATCATATTTCCATCTTCCTGACATATCAAATGTTGTCTCCGAGACTCGGAGGTAAGATACGGGTCACCGATCTTTGGGGCAAGCGGTCGGGCCTTCTGGCCTCTGTAAATTATGTTGGCTGCGTTCCCGGCGCAGGCTATCTTAGTATGACGTCAGAATAATGCGCGGACATACGGCCGCTCACTGCGCGCCTTCCCGGGCGGCCGCTACCTCGAGAGATAACATTCTGACCTGCAATTACATCGCTTTTGACAGAATCGGTTGATGCCTCGGATTCCAGGCGAACCCGAAGGCTGGTGACGGTGGCGCGACGCCCGCAAAGCGCGATGCGGGTGACCGCCCAGGGCATCGAAAACCGGGCCGCTCCGGCGATGCTTTGAACACAGTCTGTTTCTGGAGGGTCACAATGTCCCGAAATACGCTATGCGTAATACTGGTGCTGGTGGCAGTCGTCATGCTGGGGGGCTGTCGCGACGGTGAACTCTCGACGGTTGAGAGTACGACCTCGCCGGCGCCGGTGGCCGACGACGACAACCTTCTCTGGGGTTGTGCCGGTCGACAGGGAACCGTCCTGGACAACGACTACTTCGTCATCAATCATGACAATCAGTGGAAGATACCTCTCTGGGTGGCCTATTATCTGTCAGATGCCAATCTTGTCGGCGACGTTGACCGGACCGACGATTTTCGACCCGATCCGGATCTCTCACCGGGCGTCCGCGCGGAATTGACGGACTATGCGGGAAGCGGCTACGATCGCGGTCACAATGCCCCGGCAGGAGCTTTCGTGCGCTCGGAGGAGGCGATGTCGAGCACATTTGTCCTGTCCAACATGTCGCCACAAACGCCGCAACTGAACCGCGGCCGGTGGAAGGTACTCGAGAGCGAGGTGCGCGATCTCGTGCGAGCCGTCGGCAAGGTCTGGATTTTCACCGGCAATGTATTCATGGATGATGACAGTGTCCTGGTGGACCCGTTGACAACCATCGGCACCAACGAGGTCGGCGTGCCGACGCATTGCTTCAAGGCCCTGCTGGCGGTGGATGATAAGGGTGTGTTTGCGGCCTACGCCTTCCTGATGCCGAACATGGCGCAATCACTCCCGGGAACGAGTATCGACTACGCCCTTTCGGTCGATCGCCTGGAGGCCATCACCGGCTTCGACTTTTTCCCGCTTCTGGAGGACTCCATCGAGACCGCTTGTGAAGGCCGCCTTCCGTTAGCCTGGCCGGTCACCGACCTGCTGGTGCACGGGGGTGACTGAGACGGATTGGTGACCCCTTGCGGGTTGGCGGCGGAACTGAAATTTATTATACTGTGCTCAGACTCAATGATTCTGCGGTCAACATCTTGTTCGGAGAGAATGTCTGGTGAGAGTAATATTCATACTTGCCCTGGCCATGGTGATGCCGGGATGCGGCGATGATGACGACAACCCGGTCGTGGAAACCGGTGATCTGAACCTGGCCTGCCACCAGCCGGGCAATCCCTGTGATCTCAGACCCCTCGCCGTCGGCAACAGCTGGACCTGGGAGCGACTGTCTTATGACACTTCCGGGCAGGAAATGAATCGCGACACTATATACGAATCCATCGACCGGGATACCACTATCGACGGCGAGACCTGGTATCACGTGTCGCCCGTC
>CAZVUZ010000093.1:0-12855 GCA_964630485.1 uncultured Ignavibacteriales bacterium | reverse complement strand
ACTAATGATAGGGAAAATCTACTAGGGTGTCAAGTTACGCATGGTTCGCGTCGATGCGGACAAAAAGCGGACGGTGTGTTATCCCGTCCGCTTACATTTGGTGCGGTCAATTCAGCGAGCTACATATGGCGAAACGCGCGGCATGAGACAACCGCTCTACAGGGTCATCCCCACCATGACGGTGAACATGTCAAGGCTCGACGAGTCCCAGGTCCCTTCGGCCACTGTTTGGCTGCGGTATCCGACACGACCAATCATGTCCACAGCGTTTGACAGGGGAGACATAATTCCTGCACCGAAACCAAGGGTTAAACCGCCATAGTCCGAACCGGACCTATTGTCGCGCCAGCCGACAGCATACCCAACATCCGCATACAAGAAGGGTCTGGTACCCGATGGCATAGCATCGATCCGGAAGTGCATGAAGAACGACATGAATTTGTGTTTGGCTATCGCGTCGCAGCCAAACCCCAACCCGAGGTATCGTTGATCGTTGAAGAGCACACCGTACGCTACAGTACTGCTAATGCCCACCTCACCTTCGCTGACTATCACCCCCGCCAGGATCTCCGGCCGAACTACACTTATTAGTGGCTTTTTCTCAACGTTGGCCAGGATCTCTTCCTGGCGCGGTCGATAGTGTTCGAGATCGGTGATGGAATCGATCTTCTTGAACGGCACCTCCAGGACATTGCCGTCGATACGCTCGATAATCACTTTCTTTTCGGGAATGGTCTCGGTGATTTTCCCCTTGATGACACCGCCGTTTTTCAACAGGATTACGTCCGTGTAGGCGCTGTCAGGAAATGTCTGGGCCTCCCCCGGTGAAGCCGCCAGCACGGCGGCCAGGATCCCAATCAGTACGAACAATCCCCTCTGTCTCAGATCAGAAACCAGCTTTCTTGGCAAGAGACAACCCTTTCGCTTATGATTGACGGATACCTGCCGAAGATAGCATACCGGGAACGGCAAGTCAAGATTTGTCGGGTGACGGTGGCATACGTGTCGGCGTGGCGCTAAACGCAAACGGACAGGATGTTATCCCGTCCGTTTACGTTTGACATTCTCATCGGCCTCCTGTAAAAGCCACCGGCAGAATGTCGAGCATGGTTAGGGGGGTTATTTTTCTTCGGGACCCTTTCACGATACGTCAATGTTGCCATTGTCGTAGTGCCCGCGCAGTTCTACCGGGTTGCCGGCGTCGTCGAGTGCAACCTCAAGGCGAAAATAGTCGAGGTCCTCAAGCATGAAGAGCGTCTGACTTATGGGTATCAAGAGATACTTCGGCCGATCGGTGCGCTGATAATACAGCTTGCCGTCCTCAAATAAGATATTGCGAGGACCATAAACCCCGACATACGATTTGAGCACGGCGTCATCGACGACGGCCGGTTTCAGTTTCGCCTGCAATCCCGCCAGGTACCAGTCGATGCGAGCCTTCTTCTCGGGGTATTCAGTCTCCTTCTCGGAGAGTTTCTTGAGAGCCTCCAGGTGGGCCGTTTGCAGCTCCTGTCCGACCGGGACCTCTATATGCGGGGTCACGCCGGTGCCCTCCCAGTTGGTGCCGGTAATCGGGTTGATGGCCCGTCCGAAAGGCACCCTCACCGAGAAATTCAGGCTTACGAAATAGTGATCGGCCACCGGGTGGGCGCCGCCGCCGGTGGTCTGCCCGATGATGGTGGCGCGCTCGAGGTTCTTCATGTTGTAGGTGAACTCCTCCGCCGCGGAATAGGTGTACCCGCTTGTCAAAATGTACAGATCAACATCCGTCATACGCGGTCCCTGAACCGAGGCCGAGGTCCAGAACTGCTGCAGGGAATCGGTCTCCCGAACATAGAAGGTGTTTAGATGCGTCGGTTCCTCGAAGAAGTACGACGAGATAAGCTGTATCATCGAGGGCGAGCCGCCGCCGTTCTGGCGCAGGTCGATTATGATGGCATCGGAGTAGGCCAGGAAGTTCATGGCCGCCACCGCCGTGGGTCCGGCCATGGAAGCATCGTTGAAACCCCGCAGATCGAGGTATCCGACATTTCCCGGCAGACGCTCAATCTTCTGAAAACCGAAATTCGCGTAGCGGCGCTGATCGAGAATCCTCTCCCTCTGGACGTCGGTCAACGTGTCCGAGTTACCGTAAACGTCCGGTCCCGGCGGCGACCAGCGCACGCCGAAATGACCATCCTTGCAGATCTCCCCCATATCGCGGTCAAGAGCCTGGGCAAACGCAACGGCGCTGGTCAGCTCCCGATATTCCCCATTGCGATACTGCTCCCGTACCCGATCGATCATCCTTGTGGCAACATCGGGAAAAACGTAGAACGAGTCGATGGCCGCCGTGATACTGTCGATGATCTCCAGCTGGCGCGCCGCATTAATCGTCTCGTCGGTCATCCTCTCGGCGGTTGCCTGCCCCCAGGCCATGCCCGAAAGACACAGCGTTAGCAACGCCGCCGCCATGACCAATCTCAATGCACCCCTGTTTCCTGAATTGTGTTTTTCCACATTTACCCCTTTCTATCCGCGCTTCTCGCGATCGGTTATTTCCAGTTGCATCACAATCGACTCTCTTGTATATGTAGCTGTCCCTTTTCCATTCAGTGTGCGAAAACCCAGCTTTCGATATAGATTTACTGCGGCCTTGAGCCTCGGACTGGTTTCCAGAACAAGAGTGGCGGCGCCAAGATGCCGGGCGCGTTCAATGGCCGCCTCCGCGAGTTTCCTCCCCACCTGGCGGCCCCGAAATCGGCCCGTCACGGCCATCTTGGAGAGCTCAAAGGTGGCGGTTTCTTTTTTCAGGAGCGCCGTCGTACCAACCACCTCGCCTTCAAGCCGGGCAAAAAGAATACAGCCGCCATCCTTGATGATGCGGCCGTTGGGATCGGACAGGACGCGCTCGTCGGCCGCCTCGACACGGAAATACTCCCGCAGCCATTCCAGGTTAAGATTTCGAAAGTGTTTCTTTAGATGCGGCCTGTAATCGACGATCTCGACGGCATCGAGTTGCCGCGCCTTAACCCGGCCCATAATGCGGCCGAAGAGATCGGTTTCGTCAAATGTGCTTTCGATTTGACTTACAAGATCAAGCACATCGTGGCCGGTAGACCGCAGCATCCGGCTCGTCTCCGTGTCAATATCCGACCAGACGGGTTTGAGTCGGTCGACTGTCGCCCGGCCCTTTTCGGACAGCGCCAAAAGCCGGCGGCGACCGTCACCGGCATCTTTGGACGACTTCAACAGCCCCTTTCGGGACATGTCGCCGGCAATCTGGTTTACCGCCGGGTGGGAAAGATGAAGCCTTCGGGCTATGGTTGTCAGCGGCAGGGGCGATTCGCGGCTGAGAAGATATGCGACCGGAAACCAGCGCGCCTGGAACTCGGTTTCGCACCGGGCGTAAACCCGGTTGACATCCTTCATGAGGTTCTCGCTGAGCCGCCTGAGGCGGCTGGCAAAGGCGAGTTCGCCCAGTTGTGTTATAAGGTCCGATTTGGAACTATTTTCAGATGATGACATAGATCAATTTACGTAAGTACTTACATAAAGTTTCAGGCAAAAGAGGCAGGCGGTAATGACCACGGTGCCGGATCGATCGCTATCGCATTGCCTACAGCCAGAGTTTGCGGTCGAGGGAGCGGTAACCGATGGCTTCGGCGATATGGCCCATTTCGATGGTCTCGTTCTGGGCCAGGTCGGCAATGGTCCGGGAAACTTTGAGCACCCGGTCATAGGCGCGGGCCGAGAGGCCCTGGCGATTTATCGCCGCCGCCAGAAGCGCCTGCGACCGGTCGTCGATACGACAGAAACGACGGGTGTCGCTCGGTTCCATGTGGGCGTTACAGAAGATTTTGTCTTCCCCGGCGAATCTCTCTATTTGCGTATTGCGGGCGACATTGACCCGGCGACGGATTTCGTCCGAGTGCAGGCCGCTGGTCTCCGAGGAGAGGTCCTTGAAAGCCACCGAGGGGACGGTTATGTGGATATCGATGCGATCCATGAGCGGGCCCGAGATGCGCGACATATAGCGCTGGATCTCGCTGGTGGAGCAGTTGCAGTCATGCCCGGGGTCGCCGTAATACCCGCAGGGACAGGGATTCATGGCCGCGATGAGCATGAAACCGGCCGGGTAGGTCAGGGTGGTGGCGGCGCGGCTGATAGTGACCTGGTTGTCCTCCATGGGCTGCCGCAGCATTTCCAGGATGTCCTTCTTGAATTCTGGCAATTCGTCGAGGAAAAGCACCCCGTGGTGGGCCAAGGACACTTCTCCCGGCCTTGGTATGGCGCCGCCCCCGACAAGCCCGGCATAGGAAATCGAGTGATGCGGAGCACGGAACGGCCGGGTGGCAACCAGTGCCGAATTGGTGGGTAGACGTCCCGCCACCGAATGAATTTTGGTCGTTTCCAGGGCCTCTTCCAGTGACATGTCGGGCAGAATGGTGGACATGCGGCGCGCCAGCATCGTCTTGCCCGATCCCGGCGGCCCGACCATGATAATATTGTGTCCCCCGGCGGCGGCAACCTCAAGGGCGCGCTTCGCCGACTCCTGTCCCTTGACATCCGAGAAATCCACGGTGTAATGGTGAGCGGCATTGAACACCGACCGGATGTCCACCGTGAAACGGGCCACCGTCGATTCGTCCTCCAGAAAGTGAACGGCCTCCTGCAGGGACGCCACCGGATAGATCGGCAGGCTACCGGCAATGGCCGCCTCCCGGGCATTTTCCTTCGGGACCAGCATTCCCCGCACGCCCCCGTCATTCTTGAAATTCAGAGCCATCGGCAGAACGCCGGGAATGGGGCGCAGATTTCCGTCGAGTGAAAGCTCCCCAACCATGACATAGTCATCACATCGATCGCGAAGGATTTGTCCCGTGGCCGCCAGAATACCGACGGCAATGGGCAGGTCGAAAGCCGATCCCCCCTTCCGGAAGTCTGCCGGTGCGAGATTGATTGTCACCCGCTTGGAGGGAAAAAGAAAATCAGAATTCTTAATGGCAGCCGTGACCCGTTCCTTGGCCTCCTTGACGGCACCGTCGGGAAGTCCGACGGTTACGAATGAGGGAAGCTGCTGTTGAATATCAGCCTCGACTTCGACGGCGTAAGCATCAACTCCGAGCGTCGCTGACGATATTACTCTGGACAACATCTATGAAATTCCTCCCGCAGATTGAATCTCCGGTTACACGTTCTACTCCGAGGGAAGACCGTCGCAAGCGACGGCCTCCCCTGACCTCCCCGTGTCGACGGCTATCGACCGGACTGCGCGAAACCCGGCCGTCTTACCGTCCCCGCGCCAATATCGCTCACAGCCCTGACAATATGTGTCAGTCAAAATCCTTGATTTTCAACTATGGAAAAATAAATCCCCGGAAACATAGCTATATCTATCCCGTATTATTCGCAGGCAAAAAAAGAGAGCGGGAATTGAATCCCGCTCTCTTTGTACTTGGTATGAGGGGCCCGGGCCATCACGAGGACCGTGCCGCCGGTAAATCCGGAGACTTATTCTTCCGGCTCGTCAGTCTTGAGGACCAGCCTGATTTCCTTAAAAATCGTCGCTTCCTGCAGCTTGAGCACCAGCGTATCCCCCTGGTATTCACGGCGGAAGGTACCCTCCGGATTCTCTTCGTCATTACAGGAGTTGCAGCCGGCTTCCTGGTCGGGAATACTGTGGCTTTCTTTCAAACGAATACCGGTTTCCAGAAGATATTCACCATCGACGCGACAAAAGCACTTCCCGGTGGAGTTCTCGACGTCAATGTTCATGAAATAATTCTTGTCCGTAAAGGTCCACTCAATATTCTGAACCGCAGAAGCCTGGTTCGGCGCACCAAAGTTGCTGGTCACAATGTAGGTACCCACATAATCGCCGTTGAGCAGGGCATCCTGTTCGAGGACGATATCGTCGGCGCAACCAAAGATCAGCATGACCATCAGTCCAACCACGACCAAACCAAGAACCTTTTTCATATCCAGTAATCTCCTTATTCCTTCGACAAATTTGATCCGCAATATATGTTGCCGGCCACGGGGACACAACGAAAAAATGCTCTCCCGACAGCATTTAAACGTTCAAGGACGGCGCTCTGTTCAAAGAAAAAAAGGTGGGCGGTGGCAAAAGACCGGGAACCGGGTCACATTTGGGCGCAAAAGCCGCCGGCAGGGAGAACCGCCGTCACAACTGCCGGCGCAGGGTCTAATAATGTTATATTGAGTCTTGTTTTACCCGACAGACCGTCGCGGCCAAGTCGCTACACGACAATATCTTACACTGTTTGTAATTTTTTCCGACACAACCACGATTGCAGCACTTCGCTATTGACAGCAGCGGACTACGGTATTATGTTAGTGCGAAGTTTACCGATGTCGACTCGATCGGGGACCCCCCCCTCTGTCCCTATTGATAGCGTTGGTAAACTTCTTTTTTGTACCACCCGAAGGACTACTGTATCGTCCTCATTATATCTGCACCGGTGTAACCTGTAGGGGAGCTCTCGGGGAATGTGTGCTGGAGAAGTGAGAGGGCATCCATCGCCCCGGCAACTTACCTTCCGGGATCGCCAATTGTCTTGAAGCTATAAATCTTCCATTTACCATTGACCTTGTGCAGGCCGAAGCGGGTCAGGTATCCCTTTGACTTTTCCTTGTTCACGAAGCTGACGGTAACAGTGGCGGTCGTCTCGGACGTGATGTCTTCCCGGGCAATGATTCTCTGTAGGGAAAACCATGTCTTCTTGGTCAGTCCTTCCCCCGTGAGATCATCAAGTATTTGCTGTGGGTCGGTGAACGTACGCGCGCTGTCGGTTTGCAGGGCATAATCTTCATTCATGTTCTTCATCAGCTCGACCAGGTCGAGCACATATGTCAGTGCCGCCTGATCATCCTTCTCCATGGCGGCAAAGAGCCCGATAACGGTCTTCTTGGGCGAAGGCGCATTCGTGCCGGAACAACCGGTTATGATGGATCCGACCAGGAGAACACCAATGGCAGTGACGAGGCACACCACGCGATGTAACACTATAAACCTCCTGTCAGTGTAATGCGGTGGCTATCGCCGATTTCAGCCGCCGGCGTGAAGGCATAGGCGATATGCAGGCGGCGATAGTCGAAGCCGACGCCGACGCCGAAACCCGCCCAGCTGTCATCGGAATCACCGGTCCGGTAGTTGGAGCCGAAACTGTTCCATCCCAGGCGCATATAAAACGGTTTGAATTCATGGTATTCGCCACCGATAGCGATGGAGACTTTGTTATCGACCGGGATAATAATGTCGGAGGCAAGGATCAGGGGCAGACCCACGGGCCGGTAGGAAATGCCGGATCTTACGGTCAGGGGCAGATCATATTTTTCGTCGCCGAGAGCGGAGAACTGAGTACCGAGATTCTGAATTGCCATGCCCACCGTCCAGCGTTCGCGGTTGCCGGCATAGCGGGCGCCCATATCGAAGGCCATTCCGGTCGAGGAATAGTCCTGCAGTTTCTCGTAGATAAATTTGGCCGTGACTCCGACACTCAGATTGTAATTGATCTTACGAGCGAAGCTAACGGCCCACAACAGGTCACCGCCGCCGAAAGTCTCTCCCGTTTCCTGTCCGAGCGTATCCGTTTCGATGAACTCGCCATAATTGAGATAGCTGATGTAGGTGGCAAGGACATTGTCCGGGTTGAGTCTTTTGATGACTCCCCCGAAACCGGACTGGATATCGACAAAATAATTGTGATAGCCGATGATGAAGCGATCTTCCTCGACATTCGCGATTCCGCCGGGATTGTAATAGAGCGATGCCTCGTCATCGGCCAGGCCGGTAAAAGCCCCCCCCATCGCCACGGCGCGGGCACCAACATTTATTTTCAGGAACGGATAGGCGCTGGTTCCGGCATCGTCATGGACATCACCGGCCAGGCAGGCGTGGTTGAAACCCAGCAACGTTACCGTCAACACGACGGCGAGGATAATTGGTCTGAAATGCTGATGCATAATAAATCCTGTTTTCAATCCGGCGAGGGCCCTGCTCATTGGTCGAGGAGGCAGGCATCCGGCCCGGAGGTTATTGGAGCATCGACCCCGCCACCTACCAGCTTTTCGTGGTGCGGGTGATAATGGCGTCTATGAGCAGGGCAACCGCCTTCTCCTGCCCATCCAGCTCCGTCTCGGTATCGACGTCGTATACGCCTTCCTGTTTCATTGTCTCACGCCAGATTTCGGCATCATCGCCGGGCTTCTTCAGCGCCATATCGAAAACCATGGTAACGCTGTAGGCCTGCACCTGGTCGTTCTCATCATAATTGAACGGACTCCGCCGGTAGCTGACCAGGGTGCCCTCCAATATAGCGTCGGCATTCTCTATCGCGGCTATATCCATGGTGCCGTCTTCAATGAAGGCATCAATCACCAGGTCGGTCACGCGATCGGCGAGGCCGTACTCCGTCGTCTTGCTCTCGAAGCGCTCGACGGCCATGGATTTGATATCCGACTTGCCACCGGGATTGAAAGTATATACGGCACATGAGCTGAAAACCACAAGGGCCAGCACCAGGACCACCGGCGAACAAGTTATCTTCGCTATTTTAACCATCCAGTCTACCTGACGTTCCCATCCACGGACTGTTTAACCACCAGCTTCCCTCTCTTTATAACCCTCGTGGCCAGATTCACACCATAATGATATGGTAATTCACGATAATCATGCATATCCCATATTACAATATCGGCCTGTTTGCCCTCTTCCAGCCGCCCCAGTCTGTCAGCGCGATTAATAGCGTAGGCGGCGTTAACCGTCACCGCCGAGATGGCTTCGGCGGCGGTCAGCTTCATCTGCAGGGCCGCCAGGGAGATTATCATCGAAATCGACTCGGTAAAACTGGAGCCGGGGTTGCAGTCGGTCGAGAGCGCCACGACAACGCCGGCATCGATCATATACCGGGCGCGGGCATAGGCCTTGCCGCCGAGTGAGAACGAGGTTCCGGGCAGTAACACCGCGGCCGTGCCTGACCTGGCCATGGCCGCGATACCCTTGTCGGAGGCATGAACCAGGTGATCGGCGGAAATGGCCCCCATGGAGGCGGCGAGCTCGGCCCCACCGGTCGACTCCAGCTCGTCGGCATGAAATTTCAATGTCAACCCGGCATCGAGAGCGGCCTGCTGAATGCGGCGGGACTCCGGGACGCTGAACACGCCCTCCTCGCAGAAAATATCCGAGAACTCGGCCAGCTTCCTTTCGGTCACCTGCGGGATCATTTCGTTGATAAGGATATCAATGTATTTCTCCCTGTCATCGCGGTATTCATCCGGGATCTCGTGGGCCCCGAGAAACGTCGGTACGATCTCAATGGGGTGGCGCTGGCTTAGGTCCTGAATGATCTCAAGCTGTTTCAACTCCGATTCGGTCGACAGCCCATAACCCGATTTGGCTTCAATCGTCGTGATACCATGACTCAGCAGACGGCTGAGACGTTTGGAGGTCTTGCGCGTTATCTCCTCGGCGGGCGTCTGGCGCAGGTCGCGAACGGAGGCCCGGATACCGCCGCCGGCGCGGGCAATCTCCATGTAGGTTTTGCCCTGGATGCGCATCTCGAACTCTTTTTCGCGAGTCATGGAGAAAACCGGGTGAGTATGAGGATCAATAAAGCCCGGCGTGACCACGCATTGACCGGCATCGATGACGGTGCAACCCTCGGCCAGGGGAGCCCGGTGTTCGATTTCCTCGGACGGTCCAATGTCGAGAATTTCTTCTCCGGCCGCCGCCACTCCGGCGTTTTCGATCAGGCCCAGGTCGGTCATATCGGAACCAAGCCGCGGCACCGGCCCCGACATGGTTATGAGCTGGCTGATATTCTTTATCAGCAGGGTAGCTTTCTTCAATCTTGGCATGGTGAAAATATAACCTCTGCATTGCTGTGGTCAACGGAAATTCAGTGTCGCCGGATACTTCCGGCATTCAGAAGGGGCAACGCCTGTCGACGCCGCCCCTCATTTTCGAAAGATCCCGATCCGCCTATTTCGACATCGGGATCTTGATCTTCTTCCTTTTGGCAAAGGCGATGGCATCCTTGTAGCCGGCATCGGCATGACGGGCGACGCCTATGCCCGGATCATTGGTCAGGACGCGGTTGAGACGCAACGCCATTTCATCCGTGCCGTCGGCCACGATTACCTGGCCGGCGTGAATGGCATTGCCCATGCCCACACCGCCACCGTGGTGGATCGAGACCCAGCTGGCCCCCGAGATGGCGTTGAGCATTCCATTGAGCAGCGGCCAGTCGGCGATGGCGTCGGAGCCGTCGAGCATATCCTCGGTTTCCCGGTAGGGCGAAGCCACCGAACCGCAGTCGAGGTGGTCGCGACCGATGACGATGGGACCCGAGATTTTGCCCTTTTTGATGTACGAGTTAATGATGTCCGCGAACAGGGCCCGTTCACCGTAACCGAGCCAGCAGATACGGGCCGGAAGTCCCTGGAAGGGGATTCTCTCCTGGGCCATGTTAATCCATCTCATCAGCGATTTATTCCGCTTGAACTGCTCGCGAATGATCTCATCGGTTGTCCAGATATCTTTGGGATCGCCGGAAAGCGCCGCCCATCGGAAGGGACCGCGCCCTTCGCAGAACAGGGGACGCACGTAAGCCGGCACGAAACCCGGGTAGGCAAAGGCATTGCGCAGGCCGCCGGTCTGGGCCTGGCCGCGGAGATTGTTGCCGTAATCAAAAACCACCGAGCCGGCTTTTTGGAACTTGAGCATGGCGTCGCAGTGTTTTACCATGGATTCGTAGGAGCGCTTGATATAACCCTTGGGATCCTTCTTGCGCAATCGCCGGGCCTCGATGACGGTGTAGCCCTCGGGGATGTAGCCGTTGAGCTCGTCATGAGCCGAGGTCTGGTCGGTGACGACATCCGGGACAATACCCCGACGGAAAATCTCCGGGAAAATCTCGGCGCAATTGCCCACCAGGCCAATGGAGATCGGCTCTTTCGATTTAGTATGTTCTTTGATCAGCTTCAACGCCTTATCAAGGCTCTTCACCTTGACATTGCAGAAACCTATTTTAACCCGGCGATCAATCCGGGCCTCGTCGACCTCAACGGTGAGGATCGAGGCTCCGGCCATGGTACCGGCCATGGGCTGAGCCGCCCCCATACCGCCCATGCCACCGGTGAGGATCCAGCGTCCGGCCATGGAGCCTCCGAAGTGCTGTTCGCCGATGGCGGCAAAAGTCTCGTAAGTGCCCTGAATAATTCCCTGGGCGCCGATATAGATCCAGCTGCCGGCCGTCATCTGGCCGAACATAATCAGGCCAAGTTTGTCGAACTGCCGAAACTTCTCCCAGGTCGCCCAGCGCGGGACTATGTTCGAGTTGGCGATCAGGACTCTCGGAGAATGTTCGTGGGTCTGGAACACACCGACGGGCTTGCCGGACTGCACCAACAGCGTCTCGTCATTCTTTAGAGCTTTAAGCGATTTCACGATGGCCGCATAGGCGTCCCAGTTGCGGGCGGCCTTGCCGCTGCCGCCGTAGACAATAAGTTCATCCGGCTTTTCGGCGACCTCGGCGTCGAGGTTGTTATTAAGCATACGCAACGCCGCCTCCTGATGCCACCCTTTACACGACAGCTTGAGACCACGCGCGGCTTTGACTCTCCTGGGCTTCATTAGCACAACTCCTTACCGCAAAAAACTGTTTGGCCAAGAATATAGCAGTCCTCGGTGGCGAAGTCAAACCCTCTGTTGCCCCCCAAAGCTTGACGACCGAGGTGTTGTTTTACTACCTTGGGAATACCCGGTTTTCTAAATGTAAGACCAAGGGCCACGTAGTTTATGCTGACAGACATCAGACTGAAGGGCGAGCGCATTGTCCTGCGGCGCCTGAAATCCGCCGATGCCGAGAGCATCTGGAAAAATGTGCGAGATCGCGAGATAAGCCGATTCACGCTCATCCCCTACCCCTACCGCCGCCACGACGCCGTCTCGTTCATTGAGCGTGCCGGCACGGCCATGCGGACGGGCAAGGAGTTTCACCTCGGCATTGAACACCGAGAAACCCGCACCATCATCGGCGTCATCGGCCTGCAGCAATGCAATCTCGACCACAAGCGAGCCGAAATCGGTTACTGGATCGGAAAGGAATTCTGGGGGCAGGGACTCGCCGCCGAGGGCGTTCGCCTCATGCTGCAATTCTCCTTCAGCAAACTGCGCCTGCATCGTGTTTACGCTTACGTTGAGACCGAAAACGACAGGTCGGTCCGGGTTCTGGAAAAGGTCGGTTTCAGCCGCGAAGGGCTTCTGCGGGGATTTCTGCGCAAGCAGGGCCGCCAGCAGGATTGTTTCCTGTACTCAATGCTCAGGCCCGAGTGGGAAAATCGGGAACAGGCATAAAAAAGCGACGGACATCCTGTCCGCCCCCTCTGTAATTGTCTATCGCGAGGGGAACTACCACCAGATCTGGAGACCATCCTTGAGCGTGAAAATTCGCTCCGCATCCTCGTTGGATCCTTCTGCCACGAGCCAGTAGAGCGCATCCGCCGGCACGTCGTCGAAGGCCAGCGGTTTTTTGCCGGCTTTCTTCATTCCCAGCGACTGCCACTCGCCGTCCCAGTAGAACATTTCATACGATTCCCCGGCCTCGAGCCATGTTTTCGCGACGCCTTCGGTGGAGGCATCCTGGGTCCGTTTGGTCGTGGAAGTGATATTCGCCGTGAGATATTCGCCCTCGGACAGCACTAACGACTGAATCTGACCGTCAGCGTCAAGAATGAAGGGTGCGCCAAACGGCTCTAGTTCCTCGTTCACATAGAGAGCGGGGATGTAGGCAATCTCCCCGACCATGTCTGAGAACACCGCCGAGTCGCCATCGATGCGTCCCCAGTGAA
>CAZVUZ010000092.1:0-12876 GCA_964630485.1 uncultured Ignavibacteriales bacterium | reverse complement strand
ATTGGGGTAGGCGCAACTGGCGGAGTCGACGACCAATAACCAGCTGTAAAGTGGACTATGTGAGGGACCAGAGCAGGGGTCGAGCCAGAAAAGCGGCTCGTAAACGACGATCTTCAAAGTGACCGGCCACTTGTAGGTGCGAGAGTCAATGTAATCGGGAGGGTCGAGCAGAGTAAAGGCAAAACCGGTAATCTCGAAGGGAAAGGTCGGACTGCCGCAATCGGTGGGCGTGAAATAGGTGAGAGTTTTGTGCTCGAATTCATAGGCCGAGTTGAAACCGAGGATAGTGTCATTGGCCCAGTGATACGAGAGCTCGCAGGCGTCGCGTGTATTCGGCGCGATGCGTAATTCGACGTCGGGATCAACGGTAATCAGCTCTGCCGTAAGCTTCTTGCAGTCGTCACCTACAATGATGCCGGCGAGAAATAAAACGCCGATTAGTGCCATGAGGATTGCCTTGGTTCGCATATTTCTGGGGCTCCTTCCCGAGGCTCTTCTCTGTTTTGGTAAGTGAGATGCCCTGTCTTTCGATGTTATAGGAAAAATATATCCAATTCCCTGAGTTCTGTCAAGAAGTCTCCGAGTGGGCGGCGGTCGCGAACATATGAAAGGGCTTGTCAAGCGGCGCTCGGTAGCGTTTATTGGATCTCCATAGGGGGGATGCATTTTGGCAGGATATGGTTGTCGCGGATAACGTATATTACAGGAGAAAATTACCATGAATGGGAATCATAATGTCATAACGAAGCTGTTCGGATGCATGCTGTTGTTGCTTGGCGTGATGGTGGCAGGAGCAGTAGCGCAACCCGAGTCGACAACGCCCGCCGAGAGTGGTTATCGTATGCCGCCGCAGGAAATTGCCGATCTCATTGACGTTCCAAGGACGCCGTTGGTGTCGCTTAGCCCCGATAACAGGTGGATACTCCTGGCTCACTACCCGTCTCTGATCTCGATTGAGGAACTGGCTCAGCCGGAACTGCGGTTGGCCGGAAGCCGCATTAACCCGCGTACAAACGGCCCCAGTCGGGGTTGGTACTTCACCCAGCTCAGCCTGAGAAGTATCTCCGGCTCGCCAGAGCGCGAAATCACCGGCTTGCCGGAGAATGCCAAACTCACCAATATTCGCTGGTCGCCGGACGGAAAACACATCGCCTTCAACCACGCGACCGCAGACGGTATTGAGCTGTGGGTGGCCGACATAAAAAGCGCCCAGGCCAGGAAACTGGAGACTCCGCACGTTAATGCCACCTATGGCGCCGCGTATACCTGGCTTTCCGGCGGCAAGGGCCTGCTCGTGAAGACTATCCCCGAAGGTCGCGGCGGTGCCCCGGCCGAGTCGATTGTTCCTGATGGGCCCATTGTTCAGGAAAACCTGGGACGTAAGGCCCCGGCCAGAACGTATCAGGATCTTCTCAAGAACAGCCACGACGAGGCACTTTTCGAGTATTACTTTACCAGCCAACTGGTCAGCGTGACACTTGACGGTAAGGTGCAGACCCTGGGATCGCCGGGCATTATCAGCAGCATGTCGCCGTCGCCGGACGGCAAGTATATCCTGATGGAGACGATTCACCGGCCGTATTCCTATACCGTGCCGGCCTACCGCTTTCCGCGGCTTATCAATGTCTGGGACATGACCGGTGAAGTCGTTTATGAACTCATCGATCGGCCGCTGGCGGACATGATTCCGATCGCCTTCGGATCGGTGACCGCCGGCCCGCGATCGATGGAATGGCGCGCAGATGCCGATGCGACGCTCGCCTGGGCCGAGGCGCAGGATGGCGGCGATGCCGGGCTTGAGGCCGATGAGCGCGATCGAGTGTTCATGCTGCCGGCGCCGTTTGACAAAGATCCCATACCTCTGGCGACATTTGCCCTGAGGTTCAGCGGCACGACCTGGGGAAACGGCAAACTGGCCTATGTCTCCGAATGGTGGTGGACGACGAGGATGATGCGCATCTGGAAAGTACAGCCGGACAATCCCGATGCGGAACCCGTCCTTATCGAGGAACGATCTTTCGAGGATCGCTACGCCGATCCGGGAACGCCAATGATGCGCAGCACCGGGCGCGGTACCTCGGTGATGATAACGGCCAACGGCGGCAAGACGATATTCCTCTCCGGCGACGGCGCTTCCGATGAGGGTGACCGGCCCTTTGTCGACGAGTACAACGTCGAGACCAAAGAGACCAAGCGCCTCTTTCGCTCTGAGGCTCCATACTATGAGGTGCCCTGGGATCTAATCGATTCCGATAAACGTATCCTTATCACTCGCCGCGAGTCCGTGACAGAGCCACCGAACTATTTTATGAGAGATCTTGAAAGGGGCGAACTGGCTCCGATTACCGAGTTTCCGCACCCGACCCCGCAATTACTTGATGTGACCAAGGAGCAAATACGTTACCAGCGCGCCGACGGCGTCGATCTTACCGGCAAGCTATACCTGCCACCCGGATACAAGAAGGAGGACGGGCCGCTGCCGGTAATCATGTGGGCCTATCCCCAGGAGTACAAGAGCAAGGACGCCGCCGGGCAGGTAACGGAGTCGCCCTACCGGTTCGTGCGAGTCGGCTGGTGGTCGCCGCTGTTGTGGCTGGTCCAGGGCTACGCCGTGCTGGACGATCCGGCCATGCCCATCGTGGGGGAGGGGGATGAAGAGCCGAACGATACTTACGTCGAACAACTCGTGGCCAGCGCCCGGGCGGCCATCGAGGAACTCGATCGCCGCGGTGTCGGCGATCCCGAGCGGGTGGCAATCGGTGGGCACTCCTACGGTGCTTTCATGGCCGCCAATCTGCTTGCCCACTCCGATCTTTTCCGGGCCGGTCTGCCGCGTAGCGGCGCCTACAACCGCACCCTGACGCCCTTCGGCTTCCAGTCGGAAGAACGGACTATCTGGGAGGCTCCCGACGTCTATTTCACCATGTCGCCGTTTCTGCATGCCGACAAAATCAACGAGCCTATTCTCCTCGTCCACGGGGAGGCCGACAACAACTCCGGTACTTTCCCGCTCCAGAGCGAGCGTTTCTACGGCGCCCTCAAGGGTATGGGAGCAACCGCCCGGTTGGTGATGTTACCGCATGAAAGCCACAGCTACCGCGCCCGCGAGTCGGTGATGCACTTGCTGTGGGAAACCACCGAGTGGCTCGACAAATACGTCAAGAACGCCGAACCTCGTGAAGTCCTTAAGACGAAGAAGGAAGGCGGCGCCGCCGATATGTAGGTTCCGGCCTTCGACCGCGTATCAATCTGCGGTTTCGAGAAAATGAAAGCGGCCATCCTCATTCAGGGGGATGGCCGCTCTGTTTGTTGCCATGTCATCAGGCTCAGCCGGAGTCAATAATCCAGGACCTGCCTATCAACCAGCAGATAGGGGTCTTCCGGCCAGTCGCGGGTGTAAACCTCGGCCATATAGGTGCCCGAGGGGAGACCGAGCACGGTGGCGGTGGCATCGAAATAGCACATGCACCAGGCCCATTGATCCGAAATGTTGGCCTCATAAAAACGCAACGTGTCACCTGCCAGTTGAACCGAGGAAGCGATGATGCCCCCGCAATTGAAATATCCGTTGTGCATATGCATGAAGAGCGTATCCCCGTCCCGATTGTAGGTGATAACCACCTCGGTGGTGTCAACGGAATTACGCAGGCAACCCGAGTCTCCGTAATCGATAACTATGGGATTAGAGAGTTCCACGGGGCGCCGGTCGATCAGGACAAAAGGATCAGTTGGGTCGGGAGCGTCGAGAGAATAGATCTCGGCAATGTAGTCGCCGGGCGCGATGGCTCGGACGGCGGCCGAGATCTCGAAAAAGCAAGTTGTCGGTTGCCAGTCACCGGAGATGTTGCGTTCATAAAAGCGCAGGGTGTCACCCACCAGGGCGAAATCGACGACAATAATGGCGCCGGCGTTGAACTCGGCGTTACCGTGAGTCATCATGAGCGTGTCTGCCTGGAGCGAATACTCAACGAGCACCGGGGAGGCTGGTGGAGGCTGAGGCAGACAGCCGCTGTCGCTGTAGCTCAGGATTGACGGTGTGTCACCATTGATAGTTACGGTTTGTACGCCGACGGTGTCACCGTAAATACCCATCAGCACAACCGTATACTCTCCCTGGTCGAGACCTTCGATCTCCGAATTGAGATTGAAGTAGCAGATACAATCGCACTCGAAGCCGGTGTCGCGCTCGAAACCGGTGAGTGTCTGTCCGGCCAGATTCCAGTCGACGGTGTATTCGAGACAGCACTGGTAGAAGGCCTCAATATGGCGGACCCGCATAACGCCGTTGACGACCTCGACAAACATATACCCGTCAGCACGGCTATCCGACATGCCCGTCATTTGAGGCAGGCAACCGCTGCTCGACTCGAGATGCGGCGAAAGGGTCGTAAAACTGCACACCAAGATGGGACCACCGGTGAACGACCAGTCCACCCAGCGAACCAGATCGGAAATGGTGATCATGCTGTCGCCGTCAAAGTCTACTCCCGGAATGTACGGCGGTGGCGGTCCGTTGTCGAACATATAGGCTACGAGGTACACCACATCCGCCACGTCAATACTCAGGTCACCGTTGACATCACCGCAGTCCATGGCCAAGGCCGGGCAGATGCCGACCAGCACAGCAACCAGCACTATCAGACTAATAGAGACTTGTCTCCTCATGAGTCGTTCCCTCCGCACATGAGATTCCCGCAGATAGCATTATCCATCTATACGATAGTGGCAGGCGGTGATTTATGCAAGGTGTTTTGAGTACGCAAAGAAAACCCCCGCCGAGGCGGGGGCTTTGAAATTCCAATTAACTCTCCGAAAGATATGTTCTTACGGACAGGACGGCGGTTCCGGTCCCCCTGAGAACATGTACTCGACAAGGTAGACAAGGTCATCGATAGCGATCTGGTCCATAAGATCACCCATGAAATCTCCGTCAATATTGGCTTCATAGAAACATGTTGGATCGGGGCCACCACCGAACATGTAGTCGACGAGGTAGACGAGATCACTGATGTCGATGGCCTGCTCCGGGTCCTCATCGACATTGCCTCGAATTCCGCGGCAGCAGCTGTAGTAGCCCACCTTGCCGGCCAGGGTGGCCGTCTGGTATTCGGCCAGGTCGCCGGAGAACCAGGGAATGTTGGCGGAGTATCCATCCAGCATTATTGGCGTCTCCTGGCCGTAGGAAGCGCCGCCGTCGATCTGGAAGTACAACTTTAGAATCGGGCCGCTGCCCGGCTCCAGATCGGGTGAGGTGCCGCTCAATGATGAGGTCAGCTTGAAACTCATGCGTTTGTAGGATGAGGAGTAATGAGTCTGTACGACCTCTTCAAAATAGTCGGTTCGGCATCCTATGGTCGAGAATGAGTCGACAACCCATTTCAGGCTCAGGGGTCCGTCGTATTCGACCGGGATCTTGATCTCCTTAACGGGTACGGTATTGCTGCCGTAGATGACGACCTCGACCATCTCGCCGAGGGCGATTTCACAGCTGTCGCCTTCCAGCGTATCGGCCAGCGCGATGACATACTTGGTCTTGGTGCGGTCAAAGAATTCTCCGCCCGACTCCACCTGCAGATTGACGTCAAACATCCCCGATTCGGTGTAGGTGTGCTGGGGAGACGACTCCGAAGCGTCGCCGGTGTCGCCGAAGTCCCAGAGCCAGCCGTCGACGGTGAACTCGGAAGAACCCGCAAAATCAACCGCCATGGGTGCCCAGCCTATGCGCGGGGTGGCCGAGAACATTACCGACTGATTAGGCTCGATGCCTCGGAACATGGATTCGTAAATTGGGTTCATGTCATCGGGGTAGAGCTCGTCAATGACGTACCAAGAGTTGTGTCCGTCGTCCCAGCCGTAATTCATGTGGTACTGGTTGACCCCGGCCTCGTCGCTCCAGCCGTCGCATACAATCGAGTGTCCCTCGATGAAGTATTGCAGGGGACGCCCGGCGTTCAAGTCTGACGTGATCAGGTTCCACCACTGGAAGGAACTCCAGTCGAGGCGATGCTCATGCACTATGGTTGGCTTGTACAGGAAATGGTCTACATACTGGTTGATGACAAACTGCAGAGCCGCGGTGCTCACACCCGAGCCGTCGGAACCGTAGTCCATTTCAAACGCAACGCCGATTTCCCAGTTCAGTTCGGCCAGAGCGTAATCCTGATCGAGATCGCCGCAACTGGGATAGGGGCAGTCGTCGGGCATGAGGCCAAACTCATAAGTATCCCAGAAATCGGCAGTAAAGGTCTGGGCCGGTACACCCACCCCGTTCCAGGTGTAGGTATGCGAACCGATGCCCTCGGTCGGCCACTGCCAGTAGTGGAAGATCATCGCCGCCGCCGTGGCCACGCAGCCAACGGGGCACTTACCGCCTGCGTCGCTGGGAGCGTAGAGGTTATATGGTTCCCACTGGTGCCAGCTGGAAGTCAGTAAGGGGCCCACAAACGCGCGAGTCCCAAGTGATTGATTCAGGGTTCCGGCATCGAAACGCTTGGGGTCAACGGCAAAGACGTCCCATTTCTCCCGACCAACCCGACCCAGCAGGACATCGCCCTCCTCCGGCTGGGCTGCTTCGAGACTGCCGTATTTCTCTATGTACATCGATGCCCGGTCATCCAGAACCTGCTTGATGAGTAACGTATAACCTTCGCGCCGACTCAAATCCAGATCCGACTCCCACGAGTAGCCCTTAACGGGAGACATCTCTTTGAGCGCTGGGACAATTATGAACCCTATTGGAGCCACCGTATAGGCATATCCCAGAGTGTTACCGTCGACGATAATTTGCTCGACGCCGGTTATCGTGGGATAGCGTTCGCCGCCCCAGGTGCCGCGGGCGTTTACTGTCAGCGTCAACCAGTTTTCAGCTACCAGCCTGGCCTCATCCGGTGTTGCGACTTCGGCTCGGGCACCGGTAACAATGAAAAAACTCAGAACCGCAAAAACCGCCACACAGGCCGCCAGCCTGAACGTATTCGCGCTCGATTTCATAGTAATTCTCCCATCCATCAGAATTCGAATGTAATACCTCTCTTTGCTCGTACTTACTCCGGCATGGTTTGCCGCTTACCGGAAATCAGGGAAGAACTTCTGCATTTACCTCGTCTGTTAAAAAATACCGGGGGGTAAATTGGTACCGCCCTGTGCTGTATGAACCAGAACGAAACATCGCACGGCAAACCAGGAGTCTGCCCTAATCTAAGCATAATATACGCTCTTCTCCCGTTTTTGCAACTGTAAAGGCCTATTGCCGTCTACTAGTGCTGTCGGCTGATGGGCCGCCGAGCGTTAACACCGGCGCTGCCAGGCCTCACAGGGATGCCAGGTCTGGCGCAAGGTCTGCGCCCCAGCCGACATTGGTGGCGCCCGGATAAACTTCCGGCCATAAAGGCGGCTCGGTTGCGCATAATTGCTTGAAAAACCCCGCGTTTTCACTTACTTTCCCGGCTGACTATTCAGGGTCGGCGACGGCCCGCTGGCGATTAATTTGAAGAAGGCGCATGATGGTACAGAATATGGACCCGCTCGATAACTACGAACAGACCAAGAGGGCGGTCGGCTACGTCCCCCGCCGGGAAGCCACGGCCGGGACTTACGCTTCGCTGGGATTCAAATCCGGTCTGGAAATCCACCAGCAATTGAAGACTGAGAAGAAGCTCTTTTGCCGCTGCCCGGCCGGGATTTACCAGGATGCCGAGGATTTCGACGCTGAGGTCATCCGGCACATGAGACCCACTCTGAGCGAGCTGGGAGAATATGATGGCACCGCCCTGATGGAGTTCAGGACCAAGAAAAGCATCGTCTACCGGCTCAAGTACGAAACCGCCTGTACCTATGAGATAGACGACACTCCGCCGTTTCCCATCGATCGTGAGGCCCTGGGAATAGCCATCGAAATCGCCCTCTTACTCAAAACCAATATTGTCGGCGAGTTGCACATCACGCGCAAGCAGTACCTCGACGGGAGTATCCCAACCGGCTTTCAACGCACCGCCATCGTCGGGATTGAAGGAGAAATTCCGATC
Organism: uncultured Ignavibacteriales bacterium; assembly: GCA_964630485.1. Lineage (GTDB taxonomy): Bacteria > Zixibacteria > MSB-5A5 > GN15 > FEB-12 > JAJRTA01. The sequence continues at coordinate 4,852 of CAZVUZ010000092.1, read as the reverse complement.
AGTAACAAGAAGGTGCGGATAATCCAGTTGAGCATTGAGGAAGACTCGTGCCGCGAGGTCTCCGACGTGGGACACTGGCGCACCTACACGACCGACCGTCTGGGTATGCCGCTTATCGAGATGGTGACCTACCCGGATATGCTGACGCCCGACGAGGCGGCCGAGGCCGGTCATTACCTGCGCTTTCTGAGTCGTAGTTCAGGGCATGTCCGCACCGGCATCGGCGCCGCCCGGCAGGATGTTAATGTGAGTGTTACCGGCGGCACCCGGGTGGAGATAAAAGGTGTCCAGCACATTGCCTGGATTCCCGAACTGACCCACAACGAGGCCTTCCGACAGAAGGCATTGCTGGATATTATGGACACCCTCAACAAGCGTACCGAGGCGTCGGCATGGAAGGTGTCGAGCAAAGACATCGACTACACAATGATTTCTGCCGATTATCTGCCGCTGCAGAAGGCGCAGTCCGAGAAATGGCGTCTGGCCGCCGTCAATCTGCCCCATTTCAAAAATATCCTGTCGCATTTCACTCAACCGGGGAGCCCCTTTGCGCATGAAATCAGGGATCGCCTGAAGGTTATTGCTTGTCTGGAAAAACCGAATATGCTGCATTCCGAACAGGGAGTGGCGGTGCTTACCGACAAGGAGCAAGCGCAGATTGCCGGGTTGCTCAAGGCCGGCCCCGACGATGCCCAGGTTGTCGTCTGGGGGCCCGACGAGGACGTCAAGACGGCCATCGAAACCATTGAGGAGCGCTGTCTTCTGGCCTTTGAGGGCGTGCCGAATGAGACGCGCAAGTCACTTTCCGACGGTACGACCCTTTTCGAAAGGGTCCTTCCGGGAGCGGATCGCATGTATCCGGATACCGATTCGGCGCCCATTCCCATCGAGGACGAAGATATACAGAAAGTCCGGGATGGCCTGCCGCGAATGGTCGAAGAGAGGCTGGAGCAGTTGAAAGAGTGGGAGGTCCCCCGGGACACCTACCATTATCTGCTGAAACGAAACCTCCTGCCGGTTATGGAGCGAATCATCGGTGAGGATCTGCTGTCGCCCCGGTACGTCGGCACTCTCCTCGGGCATACCCTCAAACACATCGAGGGACACTTGACCCCGAGTGACGGTTTCACCTACAACAAATTGCTGGGCCTGACGCGGTTCATCAAAGAGCGCGGCCTGGACAAAGACATTATCAAGGCCATGCTGCCGGTGGTATACGAGCATCCCAAGATCGAATTCGAATCCGTGCTGACCACCGTCGGTTTTAGGAAGGCGGACCTCGCCGAGATACTGGGACACGTTCCGGCTCTCAGCCGAAAATTTCGGGACATTAACACGTCGAAAAATCCGGGAGCCGAAACGGACTGGATTATGGGCAATTTGAGAAAGATTGCGCTGGGCAATGTCGCTCTCAAAGAACTCAAAGCCCGCATCGATAAGGAGTCGGACAATGACTGATCTGTTCAAGGGTTACAAGGGCGAGGCGCTGTCCGTACTCAAGTCTTTCAACGTCCGGGTGTGGGCCGAGGCGCACGTCAAGACAAGTCGGGGCGATTTCCGGGGCATTATCCTGCCGCGCTCCGAGAACGACGACGAGAGGCACATTGTCCTGAAGCTGGACACGGGCTACAATATCGGTATTGCCACCGAGACGATCGAAAACATGACCGAAGAGGGTTACAAAGAAGCCCACTATAAGATACCCGAGAAGGAATTTCCCTTTACCGACAACCAGCCCAGCGTCAAGCTTTTCGGAACCGGCGGCACGATCGCTTCCCGTCTTGATTATCGTACCGGGGCCGTGATCCCGGCCTTCTCTCCGGGTGAACTCTACGGTGCGGTGCCGGAACTGGCCGATATCTGCAACCTGACAACGGAGAAGCTCTTTGCCGTTTTCAGCGAAAACATGGGCCCCCAGCAATACATGAAGCTGGCCGTGTCCATCGGCCAGGAGATCGAGAAAGGAATCGACGGTATCGTCATCGGCCACGGAACCGATACCATGCACCATACCGCCGCCGCCCTGGCTTTCATGGTGCAGGAACCGCCAGTTCCCATCGTCATAGTCGGCTCTCAGCGTTCTTCCGACAGGCCATCTTCAGACGCCGCCCTGAACCTGATCCATGCCACCAAGGCTGCCGCCGAGTCGGACATCGCCGAAGTGCAGGTATGCATGTTCGGCCCCACCTCGGACGAGTATGGACTTTTACACCGGGGCACGCGCGTGCGCAAGATGCATTCGTCGTACCGTTCCACGTTCCGCACCATCGGCGACATCCCCCTGGCCATGATCGACCGGAAAACGATAACGCCGCTGACGGATAGGTATAACCGCCGTCGCAACGATCGGAAAGTGAAGATCCTGCCGTTTTTCGAAGAAAAGGTGGCTCTCGTCTATTACTACCCCAACATGGGGCGGGATATCATCGATTCGCTGGTAGACAACGGTTACCGCGGCATCGTGATCGCCGGCACCGGGCTGGGCCATATTAACAAACCGGTCTATCCGGCTATCGAACGCGCCACCAAAGAGGGCGTGGCGATTTACATGACGGTGCAGACGCTGTGGGGCTATGTTCACATGTTCGTCTACGATACCGGCCGGGATTTGATGGCCAAGGGCATCATCCCGACGGCCAACATGCTGCCCGAAGTAGCTTATATCAAACTGGGTTGGGCTCTGGGGCAGACCGAGGACCTCGATGAGGTCAGGCGTCTCATGCTGACTCCCATAGCCAGTGAAATCACCGAACGGGAACCCTACAACGGCTACCTGGTTTTCCAGGGAGGTGTCCCCGAAGTCGAGGAATTCCTGCACACGATTCACAAGTAGATCCGTCGGGGAAATCGCCGGCAAACGACAAAAAAGGCTGTCGGACCAAAGGTCCGGCAGCCTTGCGTGTTTATGATGTTCACCGTGCGCGATTACGGGCATCCCAGGGGCGGCCAGCCGCCCTGGAACATGTAGTCTACCAGGTAGACGAGATCGGCTATGTCGATTCCCTCCGCGCCGTCGACGTTAGCCTCATCCAGGCATGGCGGTGGGGGACCGCCGTTGAAAAAGTACGTGACGAAATATACGATGTCGCTGATGTCGGTCGCATCATCCGCACTGCCGTCGATATTGCCCCGAATACCCTCACAGCAGGTGAAGGTTGTCAGGGTCCCGGAACCGACGCGAACCTCGTAGTCCATTATGTCCGTGAAGTACATGGGGATATTATCATCGTATCCGGACAGGTCGATAACCGTCGAGTGGTTCATGGGCGACGTTATGTCGACCGTGAAATACAGCTTCAATACCGGACCGAGACCCGGTTCGAGATCCGGCGAGGTGCCGGAGTTCGACGCCTGGAGCTTGACGGTCACTTTCTTGCTGTTGGAGCTGAAATGAATCAGGGCCTGCTCCTCGAAGTAGCTGGTGCGACACCCGGCCGTCGAGAAAGAGTCGTAGTCCAGCTCGATGTCACCACTGTAAAGCGCCGGGATCCAGATTTTGTTAACCGGCAGAAGGTTTCGGGCGCTGACCACGATCTCGACCGGCTGACCCGGCAGGGCTGCCATATCGGGAGTGACCAGTGAGTCGGCGATGGCAATGATGTAGTCGCTTTTAAGGCGGGTACGAATATCCCCGCCGGCGTCTATCTGCAGGGAAACATCGTACTGCCCGGGTGCCTGATACGTATGTGCGCAATTCTGCGTGAAGGCCGAGTCACTGTCACCAAACGACCAGGCCCAGGTGTCGACGCTGAGTTCTGAGGTTCCGGCGAAATCGACCTCGAACGGTACCCAGCCGAGCCTCTCCGAAACGTCGATAACGCATGCTTTGTCGGGTCTGATGTTGATGACCATCCGGTCGTACAGGGGGTTACAGTCCACTGAGGAGCAGTACACGCTGTCGAGCATGTACCAGGCGCTGTGACCGTCGGACCAGCCATAGTTCATATGGTATTGCATCATGCCGCCCCAGGTGCTGAACCCGTCCATTACAATACTGTGGCCAGTAATAGAATATTCCGCGGGCAGACTGTCGCGAATCTGTTCCTGAATGATGTCAAACCACTGGGAAACGGTATAACTGGAGCGGTGGACCTCCGTCATTTCCGATGAGTATCCGAAATGCTCCGGCATCATCCAGGTCATTACTCCCGGGTATGCCCCGGAGGCGCAACTGCCATAACCCATGTCCAGCGCCACCCCCACTTCGTAGCAAAGCTCGGCCACGGCGGCGGTATCGTCGGGTGCGCATCCGAAAGCGCATCCGAGCGGCATGTTATCCCAGTCGTAGGGGTTGCTGAAGTCAACCGTCAGGACTCCCCCGGGGGAATACTCATCACAGGAATAGTCACCGTCCCAGGTATAGGAGTAACTGCCGTCGCCCTCCACCGGCCACTTATGATAGCGCATGATCTGGGCATAGGAAATGGCGACACAACCGGCCACGCACAGGCCCTGGGAGCCCACGGGGCAGTACTTGTTGTATGGGAGGCGCTGGTCCCAGACGGTTTCGGTCAGCGGACCCATAATTTCATCTTCGTCACTGCCGGCCGCCTGCGGGCTCGAGGCGAAATCTTTTTGACTGACCGCGTATTGATCCCATGACTCGCGGTGCCCGCGTCCCAGGAGCACTTCACCGGTGGCGGGCTGGGAGGCCTCCAGGCTACCGTAGAACTCTTTGTACAGGCGATAACGGTCGGACAGGAGGTCCTTCAGCAGGACCGGAATGCCGCCCTCGTCGTTCACGTCAAAGCGGCCCTCGGTGGCCCAGGCCTTGATCGGGGGGAGCTCCTTCAGCAGGGGAACGACAATGAATCCGTCCGGGTGGATCGTGAAGCAACGCCCCAATAATTCG
>CAZVUZ010000091.1:0-12934 GCA_964630485.1 uncultured Ignavibacteriales bacterium | reverse complement strand
ATTAATATGTTACCTTTCGACTGAGGTAGACTGATAGCACCTTTCTATAACCAACGCCGAAAGTAAGTCACAGACTATAAACAAGATAACGAGGTTTTTTATGAACCTGAAGAGTTCAATATCCCGTATTACCATGACTCTCATGGTCCTGCTGTCCTCAATGGGACTGTTTGTAACCACAGGACACACCCAGAATCTCGACTGGTACCGATCCTTTGCGGCCACGTATACGCAATCTGGCTATGATGTCTGCCAGATGGCCGACCGGGGCTTCGCCATCGCCGGCGAGAGCTATACTGCGGAATCCGGCGACCAAGCCTGGATCGGAAAGACCGACCCCGACGGCTATCTCGAATGGAGCCGAACACTCGGAGGAACGTCATATGGTAACGAAGCCCGGGCGGTTATCGAGACCTATGACGGCGGTATTGTCGTTGCCGGGTCCTGGAACACCACCGACTCCGGGTCACAGTGCTTTATGGCCAAGTACTCCACGAGCGGCACCTTGCAATGGGCCCGCCGCTACGGCGGCACCGGTTACGATGTTGCCTACGATGTCGCTGAGGCTTCCGACGGCAGTTTGCTGATGGTTGGTCGGACCAATTCTTTTGACACGTCAAACAACATCACCAATGCCTATCTCGTTAAAGTTGATGCCCAGGGCGATTTCAAATGGCAGAAATTTTACGGCGGCTCAATGTACACCGTCGCCTCATCGGTTATTGAAACGTCGGATGGCGGCTATGCGATTACCGGACGTCAGGCAATCGAAGTGGAGGCGCCCGAGGCAGTCTGGCTCTGTAAAATCGACGCTGATGGCGACAGTCTCTGGGCAGAGAGACATCTCGACTGGGACTCGGGATACAACCGCCCTAATGGCATTGTGGAGACAGAAAATGGCGGCCTTGCCATCGCCGGTCAGGCCGAGGTATGGGGAGATTCAGGTTTCGAAGCCATTTTCCTATTGCGCACCGATGCCGATGGCGACTCCCTCGGACTGGACTATTTCGAAGGCGAAATCAGCTACAGCGCCAGCGGCTGCCTTGATCTAACCGATGACGGCGGTTTTGTTATCGCCGGCTACAAGTACCCCGGTGGGGACTATTACAACCCCCGGGCTTATATCCTGCGCCTTGATGCTACCGGTGACAGCCTGTGGGCAGAAACCTACGGTGGCAGTTCTTACGACTACGCCTATGGCGTCATCCAGGACCATGTCGGCGGCTATGTCGCCGTGGGACAGACAAGCTCATACAGCGAGGATCAGGATGTATATCTCTTCCGGGTACAGCGAGAGCAACCCCGGACACTGCACGTCAAAGATGATTACGCCACGATCCAGGAAGCCATCAATGAATCCATACCCGGCGACACCATCCTGGTCGAGAGCGGCACCTATCGCGGAGACGGCAACCGCGATATTTACGTCTATAACGGCTGGTTTGTCCTGAAATCCGAGGACGGCCCCAACCGGACAGTGATAGACCTCCAGGGATCGTCTAGTTCCCAGCACAGGTTCCTGTACATGGACTACTACACCACGAATCACTCATTGATAGAGATTGAAGGCTTCACCATCAAGAACGGCTACGAGAGTGGCGACGGCGATTATGGCGGCGCGATGTATCTCTACGGAGCATCTCCCACGATCAGGGATTGCGTCTTTGATAATCATAGCGGATCCGCCTTCCGCATCGCCGACTATGCCAGCCCGGTTTTCGAGAATTGCCGGTTCACCGACAATTCGGGCACCTATGGCGGCGCCGTCAATCTCAGGCAGTACGCCACCGCCACCTTCAACACCTGTTCTTTCGAGAACAACAGCGCCGGTTACGGAGGCGCTATCTACACCGGTTACGATGCCTATCTTTACCTGACCAACTGCACCTTTATCAATAACTCGTCAGGCAAAGGCGGCTCCATATACTTCACCGGCCTTATCCCCGTCGCGCCCGAAGAAGATCCTCGGGATCACCTTGATATTGATGCGGGCGATCATCGCCAGGCCGCCGACGGCCCGAGCGAATTTCTCCTTGAGAGATCGCTTATAACGGGTACACAGCAGGGTGCACCGGTCCTTATTCAAGGCGAGGCCGCCCTGACAGTCAGGTGCAACGACATCTATGGCAATGCCGCCGGTGACTGGATCGGCCCCCTGGCGTCATACCTGGGTATGAACGGCAATATTTCCGCCGACCCACTCTTCTGTGATCCGCTGGGCGGCAGTCTGACCGTTACGGCCAACTCTCCCCTGACCGCCGAGAACAGCCCTTGCGGCGCTATCGGTTATGGTGAGGTCGGTTGTGGCGCCATCGAGATCGCCCTGACCCCGAGTGCACTCACTTTTGCAGACGACTATGGTTCAGAGAACCCTGCCCCCGTCACGGTCGCCATCGACAACCTCGGCGGCAACATCCTTGGCTGGACGGCAGAGGAGTCTTCATCGATTGTATCGATGACATCGATGGAGGGCACCGCTCCCGACAGTTTTGACGTCTCCGTCGATTATTCGGGGCTTGATCCGGGCACTTACGTGGACACCATCATAGTCTATGGCGACAACGCCGTCAACTCGCCGGCATACCTGCCGGTAACAATTTCGATTATCCCGACCAATCCGCCGGTCTTTGACAGTGTCGTCACCAGCAAACCGGTAATCGAGGGCGACACGTCGTGGATAGTGGCGCACCATAACGAGACCGTCAATATTGATTTCTGGGCCACCGATGCCGACGGCACTATCCCGACATTCACCAGCCTCGAACGGCCGACCGGGTCGGTCTTCCTCACGCTGGGCACTCCCGGCGTAGTTCGTGTGAGCTGGAACCCGGTGACCGCCACCAGCGGCCTGCACTATGTCACGGTGGAAGCCGCCGACGACTGGCTCGCCGATACCATTACCGTGGCGGTGGTCATCAATAATCCGCCCGCATTCGTCGCGGTCTGCCCCGACACTTCGATTATGGAAGGACAGACCCTGGCCTATACCATGGTCGCGTCTGATGATGTCGACCCACTCGATGATGCCGTAGCGTGGTCGATGTTTTCCACTGCCGGCATTGGCAGTCTCGTGGATAATGGTGACGGCACAGCAGACTTCTCACTAACCCCGGACTTCAGTTATGTCGGCCAGCAACTCCAATATGACATACAGGCCGGCGACGACTATGGCAGCAGCGGTTACAGACTTTATATCGATGTCACCAACCGGGCCCTGACCGTTCTGAGCATGGAACCAATCCCGGGCGGTAACAGCGATCTGTTGATAGATGAGACTATCCAGGTGCAGTTCAGCGAACCTATTGAGGAAACCTCGCTGGCCTCAGGATTACAGATAACCACCGCAAAGGGCGATGTCCTCGACTACAGCTATGACGCCGAACAGGCTTTCGTTCTCATTGACGGCGGGACCGACTTGCTCCGACCCCTTGATACGATCACCATTACGCTGACCACGGACGTCGTCGACTTGTCCGGCATTGCGCTCGACGCCCCCTATTCGGGGACTTTCTATACCGGCACCGTGGTCTATCCGGGCGACGCCAACAATGACGGCATCGTTGACGAACGCGACATTCTTCCCATCGGACTTTACTGGGGCAACGAGGGACCGGTGCGTCCGAACGCGTCCCTGAGCTTCGAACGGCTCCCTGCGCACGTTTTCACACCGGGTAACGCCTGGACGCCGCTGGGCGGTGTTTACGCCGATGCCGACGGCTCGGGCGTTGTTGACGCCGATGACATTTGCGGCGTCGCCGACAACTGGGATTTGACTCATACCGTGGGTGCCCCCGAGAAGGGTGCCGCCGTGGAAATGGCCGCAGGAGTCGAAGAATCGGTCCTGCTCCAGTTGTACGCCGCCATAATAGACTGCCCTCAGAGCGAAGGCAGGAGTGCGATTGAGGGGATGCTGGTGTCGGCCCTGGGTGGCGCCGCGGAAGTTGAATTGCCCACGACCGTGCAGCTTTCGCAGAACTATCCGAACCCCTTCAACCCCTCGACCACCATCCGATTCTATCTACCGGAGGCCGGCACGGTCAGCCTGTCCGTTTACAACATTGTCGGGCAGCGCGTGGCGAACCTCATTGACGGCACGGTAAACAGCGGCTATTCGGAGATTCTCTGGGATGGAGCCAGCGACGCCGGGACACCGGTTGCCAGCGGCATCTACTTCTATCGTCTGGACACGCCGGAAGGTTCGATCACAAAGCGGATGATGCTTCTGAAGTAAGACATCTCCATCATACAGTAAAAAACAGGGCCGGAAGCAATAGCTCCCGGCCCTTTATTATTTTCACCATCCGAATAAAAGCGCGTCGGCCTTTGAATCTTAGAAATCAATCACCGGAATGGCGACCACACTGCAGGCATCGGTGTCAACCATGCTGAAGTCCACCTCAACCGGCTCATTGTTGACGAACCTGGTCATCCCGGTGATTTCGATAGTCAACATGGAACTGGATGGTATGACGCTCGCGGGGATGAAACTCACCGTGGCCAGATGCGCGTTTCCCTGCGTATCGGTGAGGGGATTCACCTGGTCGGTGTTAGTTACCGAGATGGCATAGGCACGCGCAACCGTATCCACCATAGCGAAAAAAGTCGTGCGACCGGGGAGACCGGTTCCAATAACCGCCGCGTCCGGCCTGATCAGGTTCGCCTCCCAGTGTATCCGGAAAGTGATACCGTATAGATCAGGTATATTGAACACCTTGACCTGGACATCGAACGGCACCAGGGGGGGTACCTCGACATAGCGCGGGGTTATCTTCATCAGCAGTACTTCCGGGTGAGGATACATATCGACGGTAAGTTCCAGGACTTCGCCCGCCTCGATGCTCTCCACCACTCTCTGACCCGTGTACAGAACGCGCCCGTCGACATCCTTGGCTTCGACGACAAACAGGCGATTGTTACCCTCCGGGACCGGCACCACGCCTTCGAGATACCTACCGATCAGGATCATGGGCACGGTTATCGTTTCCATATCGGGCCCGGAAGCCGTGACCTGGAACTGAGACACCTGGCTAATGAACTCGGGATTGTTGATGCTCAGATTGATAGCCACCGGTCCGGCGTTTTTCGAACCGTCGGTCGGCCCCGACCCGGAACAGCCCCAGAGAGCCATCAGGGCGACGCCGAAGATAACCAGCCTTGTGAACGATTTTATACTCTTAAACATATTCAAATCTCCGTTCTCCTACAAGCTGGCCGTCAGGCCGGCGGTTATCTGATATCCGCTCATATCCAGGTCACCGCCGTCAAGACTTCCGGTGAAGTATTTGAAACCGACGATGGCGCCAATCTGTTCGCCGAGAGAACGGCCCACCTGGCCGCCAAAGCCGAAGATCGTGGAACTGCCGAAGCCGGCGTCATTCTCGCCAATCAGCTTCAACTCCGCCGTGGGACCTACCGACCACACACCCTGCAAAGACCAGGACATCCCGCCATTGGCGTAGAACTCATTGCCGTAAATCTTCAACTCCTCATTATCGGCCAGGTAATTGGTGTTACGGCCCCGGATAAGATATCCCACCTGTCCGGAGAAGCTGGAACTGCGTTGATCCAGCCGCGTCTTCATCCTTAAATTGATCTGGCTACTTTGCTTGAAGGCCTCCTCACCCTCGAATTTGTCGGAGCTGTACAGGCTGGCGATGACATCGCCGGAAACCTTGGCCCGCTCGCCTTCCCAATCGACGCCTACGTTGAGGCTGAAGACATTCCCCGGGTCATACTTGTTCCCGCCCTCATAGGGTTCGTACTCGCCGGTGATCTGGTACATCAGGCCAGCTCCCAGGCGAAGATCGCCGACCATCCGGGCGCCGCCAAAGAGGACACTGGCACCGAATCCTTCACCGAAGCGGCGCATCGGCAGGCTCAGGTAGTTTTGGGCCAGAGCCTGCAATACCACGGCACCCTCTTCCGGGGTGAGTTTCTTCTTGCCCGTGGGCAGATTGACTCCAACGCTGAGCAACAACTGGTCGTCGCTGAAGGACCGGTTGAACTGAACTCGGAGATCCCCCATACCACTCAGGTCGTATTTGGAGTCGGGCTCCTCCAGGTTGTTCGAGGAATTGATCAGGTAAACCACCGCCTCGAAATTGTCCTGGAGGGGGATAAACCCGCGCAAAGGTATCGCGGACTGCGTCAAGTCGGTTGACACACCCGTGGAATCGTCTATAGTGTAACTGCTGTAAATGAAGTGCAGACTGCCTGCGGTTGGTTGACCGTAGAGGATCTGCCCATCGGCATTGCCGCCAATCATCAGCACGACGATCAGGGCCAGTAAAATTGAACAATGTTCACTGCGCATCGAGGTCCCCCCTTATGTATATGACTGCGGTTTCCTCGAAAAAGGGCGGCCACAGGGGTGTCGGCCGATCGGTGGGCAAAGTAACTATGCCGACATTGTTGAGCAGGGAGTTGAGCCTCTCGTCAAGACCCGACTGGGTCACGGCGCGCGTGATCTGCTCGGTGATGTCCCCTTCGAACTGCATAAAGGCGCCCTCGTAGTCGAGCAGTCCCGAAGCGTCGTCAAGGCCGCGCAGGTACTCACCGGCCTCCTCGAAACTGCGGTCGAGATTAATCGCCTCGGTATACTCGCGCTGGGCCGCCCCGGGCATATCGCTACGCTCGTATTCCAGACCGCGACAGTAGGCCAGGAAGGCCAGGTACGACTCGGTAGGAACCTCATTGATAGCATCCCGCTCGGCCGCGCTCAGGGTAATTCCCAGGTCGCTTATGATCTGGAAGACAAAGTCCTTCTGGATGGCGAAGAACCGATCGAGGCGATCTTCGATGGCGTTGGTACCTCTCGAAGAACTATCGGAAATGCTTACCACGGCACCGTCCACGCGCAGGCCCTCATCGCCCACGCTGAGCACGGACCCGGTAACCACGTGCCGGCTGCCCAGCAATTTCCCCAGCCGCGGCGCCGTCGACGGATCGACGTAGGCCGTACGACCAAGATTGAGCTCCTTAAGGATCCTGTCGAGCTTGAGCCTCTCCACCACCGTCAGGGAATTGACCTTGGCCAGGTCGATCGAGGTGAACTCGGCCAGCATGAGGGCAATGGGAGCCATGTCTTCCGACAGACTCGAAGCATCGAAATTGACCACGGCAATCGTCTGCTCGGGAATGGTATCGACGTCGATAGAGTTTTCGTTGGTGATGGCCGCCGCAACTTCGACTTCAATCCGTTTCTGTACCAGCCGGTCTATGTGGGAACGGACGGTCGACGCCGTACTTCCCCTGGATTCCAGGCCCAGCGAGGCCGTGTAAGCATCAAGGGCCCGGTCTAAATCGCTCTGTTTTTCGTAGATTAGACCCAGATAGAGGTGGGCCCGGGCATCCGGTTGAATGCTGTTGGCCTGCTTGAGGGCCTCCTCCGATTTGATAAAGTCGCCTTTTTCGTAGAAGGCTACGCCCAGTTCTCGCCATGCCTCGTGATTCTGGGGATTGACGGCAATCTCCTTGTAAAAAGCCTCAATTGCCGGATCGTAGGCACCCTTGCTGAGGTGTCCGCGCCCCTGCATGTAGAGGCTCTGGGCACATCCGCCGGCCAGCATACCGATCATCAGCAATATCACAAGCGCTTTGATTCGCATCGGGACCCCTTCGTGTAACTGTTATCGAACTGGCTGCAATCAGGCCGCCAGCGGCTTGAAGACTTCCATTTTACGTTTGGCTTCGACGAAGTTGTTATCAAGCTCGTAGGCTTTCTTGAAATACTCGTAGGCGTTCTTGTAATCGTAACGATCCATGTACTCGAGGCCCTTGGAATACAGTGTCGTGGCGTTGAGCGATTCGGTACCGCCTTCCTGGATCAGGGCCTTAACATCGTCGTCGAGCTGGACATCCAGAAGCTTGGCCAGTTCCTCAACCAGCGCCTTCTCGAGCTTCGTGTACTCGGGCTTGCCGTCCTTGTCGACAGAGGCGATAATCTCCGAGGTCTCGACACTCACCGCCTTGACCACCATGCGGGTTTGATTGCCGTCAAGCTGTGTGAAACTTCCAAAAACCATGTATTGGGCACCCAGCATCTTACCAACTTTTACGGCCGTGGCCTTGTCAACAGCACCCGATTTCTGTAATTCCAACTCTTTTAGCACGAACTCGATCTTATCGCGCTCGACGACCTTCATGGACGATATCTTTGAGAAATCATGCTCAAAGAAATCCGCGAGGCCCTTTCCCAGCGCACCCAGCTCTTCCTGGTACTTGCCGATCGAGTAATTGTCGAATTCCATGATGGCAATTGTCTTAAACCCGGGACGACTTTCCTCGGGGCAGACCAGCATATCGCGCTTTTTCAGAACCTCGTACCACTTGTCCCGTAATTCCGGGGGCCACAGGTAGCTGGGCAGGTGAATAATGCATGGCCCCACATTCGAGATCTTGTCAAGATAGGCAAAAGCCTTCTTGAGGTTCTCTTCGCCGGTGGCATAGGTGACGATACTCAGGACCTCGTAAATGGCGATGCTATCCTGGGTCGTCAGGTCAGTACGGGTGATCAACTTCTGGGCATGGGCGATGCTCTGCTCGAACTCCAGATCATTGTAGAGCTCAAGACATTTTGCCAGTTCATCGGCAATGGCTCCGTCCTGGGCCTGAACGGGCGATAGAGGCATCGCCGCGAGGCCAAATGCAAGGATGACATAGCAAAGACCGTGAATCTTCCACTTCATGTTCATATCCGCTCCTTGATTATGATAACTGCTGTTAGCGATATAACTAAATCAAATATAGGTTTTGCTCACGGGCAAACAACTATTATTTGGTCAGATCGAAGGTGACTTTGTGCTTGCCACCGCTTTCCACCAGTACCGTATCCGACCGAGAAACAGAGCCGCTGTCACTATTAAGTTGCACCGAGATAACGTGCTCTCCCGGATCTAATTGAAAGCGATAATTGGTGATCTTGTTCATCCGAACACCGTCGATGACGATCTCGGCACCGCGCGGATTGGAGCCGACATCGACCCTACCTTTGACAGATACCGGCGGTTTATTGTCAATTACCACCGGTGTTGGGTCCGGCTCGTTGATCTCAAACTCGTGGTTCCATTGCAGGAACTGGTCTTTGGCCAGAAAGACCACCTCCGTATGCCTTGTCCGTCGGGCCTCGCTGTTCTCGACGCGAATGGTATGGGACCCGGTATCGCCCACAAACAGGGCCGAGGTCCCCATGCGCGCCAGCAGGCTGTCATCAACAAAAATGTCGCCGCGGGGCGTGACCGCAAGAGCTATCGTGCCCCTCGCCGTTGATAGGGCACCGTCACCGGCCACCGAAGTAGTGTCAACCGGCGTCGCGTCGCCTCCTCCCCCGTCACCTCCGCGGCCATACAGACCGTAGCCGACCACCGCCGCGATGGCGATTACCACCACTGCCGCCAGACCGATCAGGAGTGATCGGCGACTCTTCCCGGCGCCCTTGGGGGGCGGCGTTGGCGCGCCGACGGCCATGGCCGGTGAAGTGGGCCTGACCTGTGTGCCTCCGGACGGCTGTAACGCCTCCAGAGCTCTCTGCATCTCTGCGGCCGACTGGTAGCGGTTCTCCGCATCTCGCGCCAGTGACTTGGTCACAATCTGGTCAAGTTGCTTGGGAACGTCTCGTGCCAGGTCACTGGCATGCGGAGGGTCAGAAAACAGCTTGGCGTCCCTCAGGGCAAAGGCATTGTCACCCTTGAAAGGGCAATCTCCGGTAAGCATATTGAAGAGCGTCGTCCCGACCGCGTAAACATCGACCAGGGCATAATTGGTTTCTTCGGAAGGGTTAAATTGCTCCGGCGACATGTATGCCGGTGTCCCGCAGGCAGTTCCCGCCATAGTCAGGTTGGGGTCCGTCTTGCCTTTAGCAATGCCGAAATCGATTATTTTGACATGACCCTTTTTGTCAATCATGATATTGCCGGGCTTGATGTCGCGGTGATATATCCCCTTCTCGTGCGCAAAATCGAGAATATCGAGCACATCACAGGTGATCTGTATGGCTTCTTCCATCGTCGGCCGATCATCGCTCTTCATGCGATCCTCGAGGGTCATACCATCGATGAATTCCATGGCAATGACGGTATTATCCCCGTGATTGAAGAAGTGCTTTATCCGACAGATGTTCGGGTGGCCATCGAGCAGAGCCAACTTATCGGCCTCCTGCTTGAACCTCTCCCCGAGCTCCGGATTGTCCAGTATCTTAAGTATTACCTTGAGGTTAGGCACATCCTTATGAACCGCAAGATAGACTTTGGCCATGCCCCCGGCGCCGATCTTCTTCAGCACCCTGTAATTTCCGATGAACTCCTGCTCCATGGTCCGATATATAGGCAATAAGTTGATGTACTTCAATAAGAATTATCGATTATACACCGGTGGCGGAAACAGGACGATCCGTCCGGGACAAACTCCGATTGACAAAATCACACTCTGGGCTGATATTAAGATAAATAAGGTTTCTTATCCGTTTTCAAGTTTACCAGCCTGACACCACGAACCAGCATCAGCAACTCTAGTGCGGAGGTCTGCGTGATGAACAAATTACCGTGGGTACTCACTCTTGCTCTTCTTCTGGCCCTGGCCACTCTCTTCTCACCTGTCACAGCCGGAGATTTTCCATACCAATGCGAGAGCAATCGCCTGGAAGTGATCTTCGATCAGGACTCGAAGGTGAGGCTCCGGAATGATCAACCGGTCGACCTTGCAACGAAAGCCCTGAACGGTGTCGATGCCGTCCTCGATAATCTGGCCTGGGTGAAGTGGCGGCGTTTTTGCGACATCCCCGAAGAGCGTTTTGACGAATTACAGACCAACGGCGAGGCACGGACCGGGCAACCCGTATTTAACCTCAACAACATCTACCGCCTGGAGATACCCGAGGGACACGATATCTGGGCGATTGGACGGCAACTTGAGGCCCTCCCGGGAATCATCCTGGCGCGCCCCATGCCGAAACCGACGCCCCTGCCTTCACCGCCGCCGGACTATGTCGCGGATTCGCAGGCGTACTTACGTCCGGCCGTCTACACGCCGACAGGGATAGATGCCGACTATGCCTGGACGCTTTCGGGCGGTGACGGCACGGGGGTAACGGTCTGCGATCTGGAATACGGCTGGAACTTCAACCACGTCGACGTCAGCCGGCTTTTCGGATCTCAAATCAACCCCTACCCGATATCCCTCCCCCCGGGCGAAACCGACGATCACGGGACCGCCGCCGTCGGGATACTGGTCTCCGATGATAACGGCTGGGGGACCAAAGGCATCTGCCACGGCGCCGGGCTTCTCACTTGCGGCACCTACTTCGGCAGTTCACCGGGATGGGACGTTCCGAACGCCCTGGGATACGCCATCGCCGCCCTGTCGCCGGGGGATATAATCCTCCTCGAACAGCAATGGGACTACGGCAGCGGGGCGCTTATCCCGATAGAGTGGTGGCTGAATTATAGTCCTAGTCCTCAGTCGCAGAACGGTGTCTATCTCGCGATACAGAACGCCGTCGCGAACGGCATTCACGTTGTCGAAGCCGGCGGCAACGGCGGCATCAACACGGGTTCTCTTACCTGGTGGGGTAACTCGGGGGCCATCATCGTCGGCGCAGGGGGCGCCCTCGCCGGCCTCAACCAGGACTTGCAGCGGTTGTCGTTTTCCAGTTACGGCCCCCGGTTCGACCTGCAGGGATGGGGCGAACATGTCGTCACCACCGGTTACGGCGACCTCTACGTCACCGTCGGCAAGGACACCTTGTACACCAACACCTATTCGGGAACATCAAGTGCTTCACCGGTAGTCGCGGGCGCCATGGCCTGTTGCGTGGGTTATTGGAAGGGCCTGGGATGGCCCGTTACCAGCCTGACACCGTCACTCCTGCGAAATATCCTGGTGATCTCGGGCACGCCCCAGAATTACAGCGTCAGCGGAAACATCGGTCCCCGGCCGAACCTTCGCGCCGCCTGCTCCTTGCTGGTCCTTCAGGAAATCGAGTGGGCCGACGCCACCACCGGCCCGCTGGCCAACAACAACGGTCACGCCCTCGGTGTGGCCTGGGGTGACTACGACGGCGATGGTGACGAGGACCTGTATTATGCCGACAACGGACCCAACAAGCTCCTGCGCAACGACGGCGGTGGAGTCTTCACCGATGTTACGACTTCCCCTCTGGACGATGCAGGGGTTAGTTACGGTATCGCCTGGGGCGACTACGACAATGACGGCGACATCGATCTGTATCTATCCAATAACGGCAGTGCCAACAGACTCTTTCGCAATGACGGTGCCGGTGCATTCACGGTCATAACGACCGGCTCCCTTGGCGATCCCGGTAACGGCACCGGCTGCTCCTGGGCGGACTATGACAATGACGGCGACATCGACCTGTACCTCGTAAACTGGGAGAGCGCCGATCGATTGTTGCGCAACGACGGCAGCGACACCTTTACGGATGTAACGTCTTCGCCGCTCGGTGACGCCGGCCGCGGGATGGCGGCCGCCTGGGCGGACTATGACAATGACGGCGACCTGGACATTTACCTGGTGAAAGGCAGCCCCCAGGGCAACAGACTCTACGAGAACCTCGGCGGGGGCTCTTTCGCCGACGTCACTCCCCCGCTACTGGCGAATACTGACGAGGGCACGGCTGCCATCTGGGGTGATTTCACCGGCGCCGCCTGGCTGGACATCTACCTCGTCAACAACGGCCAGGCCAATAAACTCTTTCAGAATATGGGAGGCGGCACCTGGATGGACGGCACCGGTGCTCTCCTGGGTGATCCCTCATACAACCTTGGCGCAACCGCGGGTGATTGCGATAACGACGGCGATCTGGATATATATCTGACTACCAGTTACTGCTGCAACAGGCTGTTCGAATGCACGTTGGCGCCAACCCTGACATTCGTTGATCGCACCACCGGACCTCTTTCCGACCCTCAACACTACACCA
>CAZVUZ010000090.1:12898-12968 GCA_964630485.1 uncultured Ignavibacteriales bacterium | reverse complement strand
GGTAATGAGCTTGTTCTTGGCGTCGGATATTTTTCGGCGCTGGCCCTTGGGTGCAAACTGGCTGGCGTTG
>CAZVUZ010000090.1:1719-12888 GCA_964630485.1 uncultured Ignavibacteriales bacterium | reverse complement strand
GGTCGTGGAAGCCTGCCACAGCCTCGGTATCCCCGTTGAGGCCGAGATCGGCAATGCAGGTCTTTACCAGCGACACCGAATCGGCGTCGTCGAAAATCGTGAAATTGCTGTCGTAGCCGAGTTCGCCGGCCTCGCGGCGCAGGAGGCGGGCGCAGAAGGAGTGGAAGGTGGAGACATTCATGCTCTGGATGGGTCCGCCGACCAGATCGGCCACGCGCTCTTTCATTTCACCGGCCGCCTTGTTGGTGAAGGTGACCGCCAGCATCTCCCACGGTTCGGCGAGGCGTTCGAAGAGGATATAGGCCAGGCGGCGGGTGAGTACCCGGGTTTTGCCCGAACCGGCGCCCGCTATTACCAAAAGGGGGCCTTCGGTTGTGGATACCGCCTCGCGCTGGGCGTCGTTGAGGTCTTCCAATAATCTACTCATGACAATGGGGTTGAATATAGCGGTTGAGACGCCGATAGCAACCACATTCGGCGGGTGGGTGGATCTTAGATATAAAAAAAAGCGACCGGCAAAAAATGCCGATCGCTCAGAGCTTTTTTGAGCGCCATGGCGCTCGTTTCAGGCGGTCCGTTTATTCGTAGACGGATACCTGCTTGCGGTTTTTGCCGACGCGTTCGAATTTGACGACACCGGTGATTTTGGCAAAGAGGGTGCAGTCCTTGCCGAGGCCGACATTGTGGCCGGGCTTAATGCGGGTGCCGCACTGGCGGACGATTATGGAGCCGGCCGGAATAGCCTGACCGCTGAATACTTTGGTTCCTCGCCGCTGTCCGTTTGAGTCGCGGCCGTTCCTGGAAGAACCAACACCTTTCTTGTGAGCCATCGTAAACCTCTATAGCAATTCTATGTTTTTTTCGTGTCCGGTGGCGGCATAATTTAGCCTGCCTTCAATACCAGTATCGCCCGATTGCGGGCCAATCACAGCCTACAATTATAATGACCTGACGGGAAAACGCAAGCGGAAATTGTAAAATGTTGGCAAATAAAGGTTTGCGATTTCGCGAAGGCCGCTTTTCCCGGCTTTTTCGGTCTTTGCTATAACATTTTGTGTCCCTGCGAGTTCCCGGGTGGGGGAGCGGTGATATTCCCAGTGAGGATTTTCCCCTTCACAAAAAAACGGCCGGGCGTGTAAACCCGGCCGTGTAGCATTCAAATAAAGTCAGGTCAACCCCGTCAGGGCTTGGCGACCTCTTCCGGATGACCCTCGTTGTTCGGCGTCGATTCGTCGTCGAACGTGAACGTCAGACGGTCGTTGCCGGCCCCGATAATCAGGTTGCAGTCACCGGCATACTGGCCGCGCAGGATCTCCTCGGCGAGCGGGTCTTCCAGGTATTTCTGGAGGGCGCGCTTGAGGGGGCGGGCGCCGTAGGCCGGGTCAAAACCCTTGTCGGCGAGGAACTCGCGGGCGGCATCGCTAAGAGTGAAACTGATCCCGCGTTCGGCCATGCGCTTGGCGATGTCCGTTACCAGAATCTCAATGATCTCCTTGATGTTGTCACGGGTCAGGGAGTGGAAGACGATGGCCTCGTCCAGGCGGTTGAGAAGCTCCGGGTTGAAGAGCTTTTTGAGCTCTTCCTTGACCTTCTTCTGCATGGAATCGTACGAGCCATCCACCTGCTGAGCGTCAAAACCGACGGTTTTGCCGTCGCGCAACTCCCGGGTGCCGATGTTGGAGGTCATGATAATGATGGTGTTCTTGAAGTCGACCTTCCGGCCGAAGGAGTCGGTCAGGCAGCCGTCGTCAAAAAGTTGCAGGAGGATGTTGAAAACATCCGGGTGCGCTTTTTCGATTTCATCGAGCAACACCACCGAGTACGGCTTGCGCCGGACCTTTTCGGTTAACTGGCCACCTTCTTCGTAGCCGACGTATCCGGGTGGGGCGCCTATGAGGCGCGACACCGCGAATTTCTCCATATACTCGGACATGTCGATGCGAATCAGCGAATCGACGTCTTCGAACATGAAAGTTGCCAGAGAGCGGGCGAGTTCGGTTTTGCCGACACCGGTCGGGCCGAGGAAGATGAAGGAGCCGATGGGGCGGCGCGGGTCGCCGAGACCGGCACGGGCGCGACGGATCGCTTTGGCGATAATGTTGATGGCATTATCCTGGCCGACGATGGTCTTCTGGACTTCCTCTTCCATGCGCAACAGGCGCCTGGATTCGTTTTCCTCGAGGCGGAACAGGGGGATGCCGGTGATCTTCGCCAGCACCGTCGCGACATCGTCCGCCGACAGGGTGATCTTTTCGTTTTCGCGGGCCTCTTCCCAGTTCTTCTGCAGTTCGGTCAGCTTCTCTTTCTTCATCTTGATTTCGTCGCGAAGCTGAGCGGCGGTTTCGAAGGCCTGATTCTTGACAGCCTGTTCCTTCTTGACCTGCAGTTCGGTGATCTCGGTTTCGGTTTCCGCGAATTCGTTAGGGCGGGTGTAGGTGGACAGGTGGGCGCGGGAACCGGCCTCGTCGATGAGGTCAATGGCCTTGTCTGGTTGGAATTTGCCCGAGACATAACGGTTGGAGAGTTTCACCGCGGCATCAATGGCGCCGTCGGATATCTTCAACTGGTGGTGTTCTTCGTATTTCTCGCGCAGGCCCTTCAGGATGCTGATCGTGTCGGCCTCGCTGGGCGGATCGACCGTCACCGTCTGGAAACGTCGTTCGAGGGCGCCGTCCTTCTCGATATACTTGCGGTATTCGTTGAGGGTGGTGGCGCCGATACAGCGCAATTCACCACGCGAGAGTGACGGTTTGAAAATATTGGAGGCATCAAGGGAGCCTTCCGCACCGCCGGCGCCGACGATGGTATGAATCTCGTCGATGAAGATGATGACGTCGGTGGCGTTGATGATTTCATTCATGACGGCTTTGAGCCGCTCTTCGAATTGCCCTCGGTACTTGGTGCCGGCGACGAGCGAGGCCATGTCGAGGGTGACGACGCGTTTGTTTTCGAGCGTCTGCGGCACGCGGTTTTCGACGATGCGCTGGGCCAGGCCCTCGGCGATGGCGGTTTTGCCGACGCCGGGTTCGCCGATGAGGACGGGGTTGTTTTTCTTGCGCCGCGAGAGTACCTGGGACACGCGTTCGATTTCGTCCTCGCGCCCGATAATGGGATCGAGGCGACCGCGACGAGCCAGCTCGGTCAGGTCGCGACCGAAGTGATCCAGCGCCGGGGTCTTGGACTTTTTGCGCTTTTTCTTGAAGTTCGAGGGCTTGCCGTTCTGGATATTCTTAAGTTCCTCGTAGGCATCCTTATATTCGATTTCGTAGGTGGACAGGACCTGGGCGGCGACACCCTCTTCGTCCTTGAGCAGGGCGAGCAGCAGGTGCTCGGTGTCGATGTCCTTCGATTTGAGGGCCCGTGCTTCCTGGCCCGATACCTCGAGGGTCTTCTTCGCCCTGGCCGTCAGCGGCAGCTGTCCCATGGTCATGGTCCCACCGGAGGGCTGCACGACTTCTTCGATCGACGCCTTCAGATCATTTAACTCCAGCCCCAGGTTAATCACAATATCGACTGCGCGTCCTTCGCCCAGACGAATCAAACCCAGGAGGAGATGTTCGGTGCCGATGTAGTCGTGCTTAAGTCGGGCGGCTTCGTCGCGAGCGAACTCAATGGCTTTGCGCGCGCTTTCCGTAAACATCTCATTCATCGCGTGTCGTCCTTCCGTGTATGTGAAACAACAATATTCTTTAGCATCGCATTGTTTAAACCTGTTAAGCTCCCGCTCAGTTCCCGGTAGCCCTCAGCTTCTCACGCACCAGTTGCGCTCTGACGAAGTCGCGCTGGTTGGCATCCATCTCGCGGCCGTAGTACTTCTGCAGGTGAGCGGGTTGTGAAAGCAGGAGGATGTCGTTTATGAGAGCCAGGTCCAAGAAATCGATTATCTTCATGGCGTGGCCGAGCCTCACGGCCGAAAGGAGGTTCATAACCTCGTCGGATGTGAGGACGCGGGCATGTTTCAGAATGCCGTAGGCGCGCCATATCTTGTCTTCAATCATATCGGCGGCTTCGTCCACCAGGCGCTGGCGGGCGGAGGCCTCTTTTTCGATGATGTCATGCGTCACGCGCTCAAGCTGGCGGATAATGTTCTCTTCGGTAATGCCCAGGGTATTCTGGTTGGATACCTGGAAGAGATTGCCGAGGACATCGGTGCCCTCGCCATAGAAACCGCGGACCACGAGGCCCGTGCGCGTGATATGCGAGACGACCTTGTCGATCTCACGCGTGAGCACCAGGCCCGGCAGATGAATCAGCACCGAGGCCCGCATGCCGGTACCGGCGTTGGTTGGGCAGGCGGTGAGAAAGCCGAAGTCCTGGTCGTATTCGTATTCGAGATGCTCGCCGATTTCGGAGTCGAGGCGGGCGGCGTTCTCGTAGGCTTCCTGCGGATTGAGTCCCGGCGAGAGAGCCTGGATGCGCAGGTGGTCCTCTTCGTTAACCATTATCGAGGTGCGTTCATTCGGGCCGATATACAGCGCCTTGGACGACTCGCCGTTGAGAAAGGTGGGCGAGATAAGGTGCCGCTCGACCAGGAAATCGCGATCGAGGGTGGGGATGTCGCCGGCCCGGAGATACTCGCCCTCGGACAGCGCCGATGAGCGCTGGCGGGTGGAGTCGAAATACCCGACGATTCTCTCACGGGTTTCGGTATCCGCGGAGGTGGGGAATTTGCAACCGGCCACATTGCGGGCGAGGCGGACGCGGCTGGACAGAACCACCGTGGCATCGTGTCCCTGTCCCGAAAGCCAGGTCGCCGAATTTTTCGCCATATCTTCAAACATACTATTCGTCTCTCAGTCCTCGAATTTGTTAATCGACCGACACGCTGTCGCGAATGGACTTCAATTTGTCTCTTATTTCGGCGGCGCGCTCGAAATCCTCAGCCTCAATGGCCTTTTTCAGTTCGGCTTCAAGGCGCTCTTCTTCCTTAACCGGGATAGTATCTTCAGTTTTGGTGTGGGCCACCAGTTCCGGCGTCGGGGTTTTGCCGCGATGCAGTGAGGCGCCGTGGATCTTGCGCATAATCGGTTCCAGGCGGCCCCGGAAGGTACGGTAGCATTGGCCGCAGCCGAAGCGACCCTCGCGGGTGAAAGCCTCAAAGGTCAGCCCGCAGTTGGGGCAGGTTAAATCCACCTTGACCTGGCCCTCCGCCGTCGATTTCTCGGGCAGGTTTTCGGCCAGCCCCGAAAGAATATCAGCCAGCGGGAAGGGAGCGTTCTCCAGGGGAGAGTGAAACCCCCGCGCCGCGGCGCATTGTTTGCACAGCGAAAGGGTGGTTTTCTCGTTGTTGATTATCTTGGTCAGGTGCACCTGAGCTTCTCTTTTTCCACAATCCTGGCACAGCATAATTTATCACCAATCAAAGAGTCTCATTCACTAATTCTGCCGTCGACTATTTCCAGTCGACGACCGCAACTTTCGGCCAACTCCCGGTTATGTGTCGCAATCAGAAAAGTGACATCGTTCTCGGAGTTGAGGTGGAAAAGCAATTCGTGGAGTTTGCGCCCGGTCGAGGTGTCCAGATTTCCGGAGGGCTCGTCCGCCAGCACTATTTCCGGGTCGTTGACTAAGGCGCGGGCTACCGCCACACGCTGCTGTTCACCCCCCGATAATTGCGACGGGAAGTGTTTCATTCTATCTTTTAAACCCACCAACTCGAGAAGTTGTTCCGCTTTAATCGACGCATCATTCTTCTTTACGCCCGCGATCAGCACGGGCATCATCACATTCTCAAGGGCGTCAAAGTCTTCCATCAGATAGTGAAACTGGAAAATAAAGCCGATTTTTTCATTCCGGAAATGAGCCAGTTGCTTCTCACTCTGCTTGTTCAACTGTTTGCCGTCGACCACAATTTCCCCTCGGGTGGGGCGATCGAGACCGCTCAGGAGGTGCAGTAGAGTGGATTTACCCGCACCGGAAGCGCCCAAAAGAGCGGCCATCTCTTTCCTCCTGACGTCAATGGAAATTCCTTTTAATACTGAAAGGACACCATTGGCCGTTGCAAACTCGCGATGTATCTCGTTAGCCGACACTATAATCTCATTGGTTTCCATCGACTCTGTCATTGCATCCCATGACTTTCAACCCCGTCGGGGTTACATATAGTATTTTCGCCACTTTTCGCGGTTTTTTTAGCTAAGCGCAGTAAAATCATGAACTTATTGCCTCAAAACGTCAATTACCGACAGTCGGGCCGCCTGGTCGGCGGGGTAGAGCGAGGCCAGAAAGCAGACGGCGATGGAAACGGCGCCCGCGGCCAGGAAATCAACCAAATGGGTTTCAATCGGCAAATAGCTGATGAAATAGATGTCCGGCGGCAGGGAGATAAGTTCATACTGATTCTGGATATAGGCCGCCAGCATGGCCAGGGTCCAACCTGCGAGGACGCCGATGGTGGCAATGGTCAGTCCCTTGTATACGAATATCTTGCGAATCGCCCCCGGCGTGGAGCCAATCGTCTTGAGGATACCGATCTCGGCCCGCTTCTCCATGGTGAGCATCACCAGGGTGGAGATGATCGAGAACGCCGCTACGACGACAATGAGGATGAAGCCCAAAAACAGTATTTTCTTCTCGATGGCTATCCAGGCGAAAAGATTCTTGTGCAGGACATTCCAGGGGACCACATCGTATTTGTACCCGAGCGCCGAATCGACAATCGGGGCCATGCGGTCGGAATCGTAGATATCTTCCAGTTTCATATGCACGGCGGTGGCGGCGTGGCCGGTGCGAAAGAGCTTCTGGGCCGATTCCAGCGAGATATATACCAATTGGGCGTCGAACTCGTACATTCCGGTTTCAAAGATCCCGTTAACGTAGAATTTGGCGACCCGCGGTCGGGACTTGCCCTTCAGATCCTCGGCCCGCATGGAGTACATGACAATCGGCTCGCCGAGAAATACCTGGAGTCGGCTGGCAAGGTTGCTGCCGATGATTAACCCCGGAATGGTGTCGTCCTCGGTGATCATCGGTTCGAACGAAAAATCCCCGACCTGGATGTCCTTTTCGATATTGGCAGTGCGCGCCTCCATCTCGGGATCGATGCCGCGCACGATAACACCGTCACCTTCCGAAGCCGACTGGATGGCCGATTTGTAGTAGATGAAGGGCGATGCCGCCACGACACCGTCGATAGCCTCGATTTGCTTCACGAGGTCTTCATAATTCTCTATCAACTGGCCGTTAAGAGGGAAGACGGAGATGTGCGAGGTAGTTCCCAAAAGGCGCTTGCGGATTTCCGATTCGAAGCCGTTGTGAAGCGACATTACAAAACAGACCACGGCGACTCCGAGGGTGACCCCGATGATGGTTATCCAGGTCGAAACGGAGATGAAAAAGCGCCCTGATCTAAGATAGCGCCGGGAAACAAAGCTCTCATAACTCATGTACAATCCATTTCTGTCGAGCTGCTGAACCGGGTACGAGTCCATTCTTTCTGATCCGGTCCGTCCGGGCAGGAGGCCCTGTCCTTAGCCTAAAGGCGAAACTGGGAATCCAGCTTCGCTCCAATCGTGAGGGCAAGATACTGCGTTTACGCGGTGATTGGCAATGACTTTCCCGGCGCAAATGGTTTCCGAGCACCTGTTTGCGATTCAATGTTACCCGGGCCGCCGAGCCCGACATTTTTATTGTCATCCGCCCCGTACCATGTTATAGTCCGTCCTATATTATGACGTAGAATCGGGTGGCAGCCGCAGCGGTTGCCCGCCGGACAACATCGACAATCTATCGGGCTTTGCCCGTCGATCAGAAGACTGGATGAAATTGTGAGCAAGAAAGCACAGAATGCCGTATCACCCACCCGGCAGGAAGATTACCCGGAGTGGTATCAACAGGTTATTAAGGCTGCCGACATGGCGGAAATGTCGCATGTTCGCGGCTGTATGGTTATTAAGCCCTGGGGTTACGGTATCTGGGAAAAGATCCAGCGCGGCATGGATGACCTGATCAAGAATACCGGTCACGAGAACGCCTATTTTCCGCTGTTTATACCGCTTAGTTTCATGGAGAAGGAAGCGGCCCATGTCGAGGGGTTTGCCAAGGAATGCGCCGTGGTTACGCATCACCGCCTTGTCGAAAACAAGGGCTCGCTGGTTCCGGCCGGCGAACTTGACGAGCCGCTGGTGGTGCGGCCGACCTCGGAGACGGTAATCGGGCGGTCATTCTCCAAGTGGATTCAGTCCTATCGCGATTTGCCGCTTCTGATCAATCAATGGGCCAATATCGTCCGCTGGGAAATGCGGCCGAGAATATTCCTGCGCACGACCGAGTTCCTCTGGCAGGAAGGCCACACGGCCCATGCGAGTAGAGACGAGGCGGTTAAAGAGACGCTGATGATCCTGCACGATGTCTACCGCAAATTCGTCGAGGAAACCCTGGCGATTCCGGTTCTCGTCGGGGAAAAGACCCCCGCCGAGCGTTTCCCGGGGGCCGATAACACATATTGCATCGAGGCCATGATGCAGGATCGCAAAGCGCTTCAGGCGGGGACGTCACATTACCTCGGACAGAATTTTGCGAAGGCCTTTGAGATCCAGTTCTCCAATGCGGACGGTGAAATCGAGGCCGCCTATACGACTTCGTGGGGCGTGTCGAGTCGCCTCATCGGGGCCCTGATCATGGTTCACTCCGATGACGACGGCCTGCGTTTGCCGCCCAGGGTTGCCCCGAAGCAGGTGGTGATCATCCCCATGCTGAACAAGCCGGGTATGGAGGAGCAGATTTTGGAATATTCACAGTCGGTGGCCGACGACATCGCCGGCCGTCAATATGCCGGTCAGCCGATTTCAGTATTTTTGGACAAGCGCGACATTCGCCCGGTGGACAAAAAGTGGGAGTGGATCAAAAAGGGCGCCCCGATCCGCATTGAGATCGGGCCGCGCGACATGGAATCCGATTCGGTTTATATGGGACGCCGCGATCAGACGGTGAAAGAGGCCAAAGGTGTCAGCCGTACTGAAGTGGGCGAGGTAGTAGTTTCGGCCCTGGGTGAGATTCACGACAACTATTTCGCGGCGGCGAAGGCGATTCTCGATGAACACACCTACACCAACATCGAGGATTTCGAAGCCTTCAAGGCGTTTTTCACGCCGAAGAACACCGAGAAGCCGGAAATTCACGGCGGTTTTGTGCGGGCCAAGTGGTGCGAGAACCCGGAATGTGAGGCGAAGGCGGCCGAGTTCAAGGTGACCATACGCTGTCTGCCGTTCGACCAGAGCAACACCGAGGGCAAATGCGTTGTTTGCGGTGGTGCGGCGAAGGTTGACGCGGTTTTTGCCAAGTCGTATTAATGTTCTCCGGCGGGATTTCATAACCAACAAAGCCGGGCGGCTAATTGTTATCTCTTAAGAGTTTGCGGCGCAACTCCTGTCCTTGACTTGCGTATTTTAGCAGGGTATATTTCCCGTGGATTTTGCGAAAGTGGCGGAATTGGCAGACGCGCTGGACTTAGGATCCAGTTCCGTAAGGAATGGGGGTTCGAGTCCCCCCTTTCGCATTTATGACGCCGATAAACACCCGTGGCAGAAAGGGAAGGGCGGCCTTTTTTTAATATGATACTGCCATCGGGGAACTTAAATGCCGTGCGGTTATTTCTGTAACAGGGACCGGACAAAGGGCAAAGCGCGGGGATATCGTTTTCCCCGGCATAACTAAGTTGGAGAAGGCTATTGTGAAGGTAGAAGTTAAGGAACTCGAAGGACTGAAGCGGGAACTGACGGTAGAGATCCCTGTCGACACCGTTGAAGGTGAAATATCCAAAAAATTGACCGAGCTTCGCCAGAAGGTGAAGATCGACGGTTTCCGCCAGGGTAAGGTGCCCATGGAGCGTATCAAGACCATGTATGGCGACTCCGTCAGGGCCGATGTGGTCGAAGAGCTGATCCGTTCGACCTATCCTGAAGCCGTTCGCGAGAAGACGTTGCGGGTGGCCTCGCATCCCACGGTCACCGGGGCCGATTTTGGCGACGACGGCCACTTCGAATACACCGCCGAGGTGGAAGTGTTTCCAGAGATCGAAAAAGTTGCCTGTGAAGGCCTTGAGGTAAAATTGCGGGAGGTCGAGGTCGAGGACAAGGATGTCGACGAGTTCGTCGAGCACCTGCGCAAGCGTTTTGCCGATATGCGCCCGGTTGACCGCGAAGTACGCGACAACGACGTGGTCCTGGTGGATATGAAGAAGACGTTCGATCCGGGCATGGTTCTCAAAGAAGACACCTTCCCCGATCAGGAGATCGACCTCGACAGCAAGATGACGATCAAGGAATTCCACGATGCTCTGCCGGGTATGAAGGCCGACGAGGAGACGGAAATCGAGATAAAATATCCCGACGACTATTCGGACAAGAATTTTGCCGGCGCTCATATCAAGTATCATTGCCGGGTCCGGGAAGTGCGCGAGCGCATCCTCCCGGAATTCAACGACGATTTCGCCAAACAGACCGGCGACGCCGAGACCGCCCTGGAATTGCGGTTGAAAATTCGTGACGATCTCAAAATGCGGATCAAGGACGAGCAGGAGCGCGAAAAGCGCGGCCAGATTATCCAGCAGATGTGCAAGCAGAACGACATCCCCGTGCCCGACGGCCTCATCGAGGACTATCTCAAGAACGTGGCGGAAGACTTCAAAAAGCGTTATAACGAAGTCGACGAGGCCAAGATAAAGGAAAACTATCGCGATATCGGATTGCGCACAATCCGCTGGAACATGATCTACAATCACCTGTCCGGGCAAGAATCCATTGAAGTTTTGCCGTCCGATACCGAAGATCGGATTAAGAGATTTGCCGATAATTATCAGATGACCCTTGATCAGGCCAAGCAGGCCCTGGCCCAGTCCGGGACCGTGGCGGATATCAGGGATTCGATACTGGAAGAGAAAGTGCTTGATTTTCTGGCGGACAAAGCCACCGTGGTTGCGGTTAAGCCGGAAGATGCCAAGGAAAAGTAGGATCCATTTACCAAGTGAAGGATAACATGGGCGAAAGCATCATTTCTAACTACCTGGTTCCCATGGTTGTGGAACAGACGGGGCGCGGCGAGCGCGCGTATGACATCTTCTCGCGTCTTCTCAAGGACAGGATTATTTTCATCGGTTCTCCGATTGACGACGCCGTAGCCAATCTGGTTATCGCGCAGATGTTGTTTCTCGAGGCCGAAGATCCCGAGAAG
>CAZVUZ010000090.1:0-1709 GCA_964630485.1 uncultured Ignavibacteriales bacterium | reverse complement strand
ACATTTTCCTGTATATCAACTCGCCGGGCGGCTCGGTGACGGCCGGTATGGCCATTTACGACACCATGCAGTTCATCAAGCCCGACGTGGCCACGACCTGCATGGGTATCGCCGCCTCGATGGGAGCATTTTTGCTCGCCGCCGGTACCAAAGGCAAGCGGGCGGCCCTGCCGAACGGACGGGTGATGATTCACCAGCCCCTGGCCGGCACCCAGGGCCAGGTCTCGGACATCGTCATCATGAGCGAGGAATTTGCCAACACCAAGAAGCGCCTCAACGACTTGCTGGTTTTCCACACCGGCCAGCCGCTGGAGAAGGTCGAGAAGGACACCGATCGCAATTTCTTCATGTCTCCCGAAGAGGCCAAAGACTATGGCCTGATCGACAAGGTCTACGAATTCTCGCGCGAGGAGAAAGAATAAAGCCCGGTGTTGCCGTCCGCCGCAGGCAAATGCCTGCGGCAACGGCTCATAGAAGGATATTATGTCCAGAGACAATGAACAGCCCAGACAGCCCCGCCGCTGCTCTTTCTGCGGTAAACCGGCCGGTCAGGTAAGACGGCTTTTCTCGGGGTACGAGTCATTTATTTGTGACGAGTGCGTCGAGCTTTGCGGTGATCTCCTCCACAACGCGCCCGATTTCCAGGCGCCCGAGGAGATTACCGGGATACCCACTCCGGCCGAGATCAAGAATTTCCTCGACCAGTACGTCATCGGCCAGGAAAACGCCAAACGCACCGTCTCGGTCGCCGTCTACAACCACTACAAGCGCATCAATTCACAATTGAAAATGCGCCTGACGGGCGAGACCAAGGGCGATCCCGATGTCGAACTCGAAAAGTCGAACATCCTGCTTCTCGGTCCCACCGGCACCGGCAAAACCCTGATCGCGCGGACCCTGGCCAGGTTTCTCAAGGTGCCGTTCACGATTGCCGACGCCACGGTGCTGACCGAGGCCGGCTATGTCGGCGAGGACGTCGAGAATATTCTCGTGCGTCTTTTCCACTCCGCCAACTTCAATCAGCAGAAAACCGAACGCGGCATCATATACATCGACGAAATCGACAAGATCGCCCGCAAGGACGGCAACCCGTCGATTACCCGCGATGTCTCCGGCGAGGGTGTCCAGCAGGGTCTGCTCAAGATCCTCGAGGGCACCGTGGCCAATATCCCGCCGAAGGGCGGCCGCAAACATCCCGAGCAGGCTTTCGTGCAGATCAACACCTCGAACATCCTGTTCATTTGCGGCGGCGCTTTTGACGGTCTTGAGACGGTCATCGCCCGGCGCATGGGCAAAAAGACGGTCGGATTCGAGTCGATTAAGCGGCATGTCAACGAGGAATCGGAAGAGATCCTCCAACATGCCTTGCCGGTGGATCTGATCGGTTACGGCCTTATCCCTGAGCTGGTCGGGCGTCTTCCCGTGGCCGCGGCCTTGCGCCCGCTGAGCGAGGAAGCCCTGATGAGCATTCTCACCGAGCCCAAAAACGCCCTGACCAAACAGTATGCCAAACTTCTCCAGATGGAAGGTGTCAAGCTGCGGTTCGACAAGACGGCGCTCGAGGCGGCGGTGAAAATCGCCCAGGATCGCAAGACCGGCGCGCGGGCGTTGCGTTCGATTTTCGAGAAGGCCATGCTTGATGTCATGTATGATATCCCGTCGAAACCGGAAATCGCCGAAGTGGTGGTGACGAAGGCGACGATTGCCGA
>CAZVUZ010000089.1:0-13148 GCA_964630485.1 uncultured Ignavibacteriales bacterium | reverse complement strand
GGTTTGACGATTTGAGGAGAAGATCGGTGCGGGGCGATGCCTTTGCCCATGAGATCGCCACGATCCTGAATGACGATCTGATGACCCTTGGTGCCGGGGCATTTCACCGTCAAAGCGAACCGCCACCCACGGCTGAGGCGGGCAAGCCGAAGGGTGACATCGGCGACATCGCTGAGAAAATCGCCCGCGGAATTCGTATACGTCAAATGTTCGCCCTGTGCCTCTAAAGCCAGCAGGAGATTCCCCCGCAGGAACTCGCTATTGAAGAAACCGCCATGACCGGTATAGCTGAATTTGTCGCGGTAACGACCCTCGAGGAAAGATCCCTGGCGCAGGTATTTGTACCCGGTCTCGAAACGCCGTGTCCGAGAGCTGTCCTGCCAATCGAAGGACACACTCGCGTTGCGGTCGAAACGGTCGCGGGAAACCGTCGCACCGGTGGCATCGAAACGGGCCGGGATCCAGCCGTCACGGCTGTACAATTGTCCCTGTCCGCGCACACCCAGGTCGCGGCCGATGGGCAGGTAAACATTGCCGGCATAGTGATAGACATCGTCGCCGAGCGACGACGGAGCTCCCTCCGCCTCGCGGTATCCGATGGAGGCGTCTATTTCCCTTCCCCCCGGGAAACGCCTTGAGTACCCGCCCCTCACCCAGGAATAACCAAAGGACCCCTTATCGCCGAATATGCCCGTATGCGGCTCCGAATCATCGTGATGCTCGGGCAGGCTAACAAGCGTGGCCAGAGTCTGGCGGCCTCCGAAAAGCATCCCGGCCGGACCGGACATCACGTAAACATTATCATCAAGGGCCGTGGGGATATCATTGAGATCGACCAGCCCGTCCGGTTCGACAATGTGCTCGAACGGGCTAACCGGCATGCGGTTGATGACCAGGTTGGTGCGATTGCCGGAGAGGCCGAAGGGCTGAACGGTTTTTCGCAACGGGGATTGGTTCCAGTTCATCACGGCGAAGGACGGGTCAAAGCGAAAGTAATCGCCGGCATCGGTAAAGGAGGACCGCTCCGTTTCGTCCCTCATGTTAAACCGCTCGGAGGCGAAGTAGGCCACGAGGCTGTCGAAGGCGGTCAGCGAGGCCGGTCGCTCAATATTGTCTCTGCGAAACTTGTTGTAACGCTCCTCAAAACTGAGGTCCAGTCCCTCAACATCCGAAAGACTGTCGGCTTCAACGGGGATTGTATCGGTGGAATCGGTCGGAGTGAGTATTTGGGCAGAGTCCGTCGCCACGGGAACGGGCGGCGGTGCGTCGGTCGAGTCGGGTTCCTGACAAAGGGCCATAACCGGCACAAGTAGCATAGCCGCGAAGGCAAACGTTCGACACCATTTCATCTGAGACCACATTCTCTGCTATATAAGTGCTGTGTGGCCTTGAAAAGCAAAGGGAAAATTAAAATGTTGGAGACCAAAGCAATTGCAACCCAGGGTAAACCGCCTATAAAACGCGGCCAGAAGGGCTGAAACATCCAGGCATCGACCGTATTCACCGGGATGTAGAAAAGAACCGTGCAAATAACGGCGGCGGCCATCAGTAACCAGACAGGAACTTTTTGACCATCCGAAACAGCTACTCTCCCCCGATAGACACTGCCCACCACACCGCTCGCGGCGGCCCCGACAATCTGGGCGGCCATGATGGGTATCGGCGCCGGGCCGTAGGGATTGAATGATGAGAACAGCCACATACCAAGGGCTCCCACCATCATTCCCGGACCCGCCCCCCACAGGAAACCCGCCGAAAACACGATAAAGCAGATGAAATTGACGTTGGGCAGATAGGCCGTCGCCCAGGAAAGCACATATACCAGGGCCGAAAAGATCGCTATGCGCGTGATCAATTGCGGCCGGGTCTTCATCGAATCACGGCTATCTTGCTTTTGTCTTCCGCCAGCAGCGTGCCTTTGCGGGAATCGGAAAACAGGCGCGCATAGGCGATGTAGACCCCGGAGGCTATCTGCCGACCGGAGCGATTCTTGAGATCCCACTCATTCTTGAACAGGCCCAGTCGGGCGTCACGCCAGGTAATACCCTCGATGGTATTCACCAACTCACCTGCGATATTAAAGACATCGACGACCAGGTATGGATCGTCGTAGACGGGGAAGCTGGTGCTATCGGTCGGCACCTGGAATCTGAAAGTCACTCTGGGATCGTTCATTTCCATCGTCACGACGGGGTTGGGATACGGCCGGAGCACCGCCGCCGGAATGTTTATCAGGGCCGAATCGAGTCGGCCGCTCTCCTGCACCAGCAAACCCAGGCGCATGGTGCGCCGTGTCGGTTCGTCGTAGTAGGCCCGACTTGAGGAGGTCGGCGTGAGCGCCATGGTCAGCGAACGGTAGTCGGACGGATTCGGCAAAGCCAGCAAGGTGGAGAAATCGTCGCGAATAGTATAGGTCTCCACGATGAACGAATCGGGGTTTATATCCATTTGATAGATAACCGTCAAGCCCCAGCCCTGAGCCAGCGTCGGGATATTGTACACACTGGAAGCGGTGTCGTCCGGACCGTCACCGAGCGCGAGATAGAACGAGAACATGGAATCGACGTGCATTATGTCATACACCGTCTGATCCGACTCACTGCTGTCGAGGCAGTTGGGGAAGGCGCCGTCTTCACATATCCAATAGGTCGTGTCGAAAGCGATGTTCATAACTTCTTCCAGCTTAACGAAGCCCAGGCCGTTGATCTCGGGACTCAGTGGATTAGAACTGCCGAACATGGTGACGGGATATGACCGGAAGGTCTGGAAATTCTCGTCCGGGATCATGGGGTAGTTCAACCGCTCCTCGAAGCCCTCGAAATAGACGGTATCGAGGTGAACGCGATCGTACCCCAGGGAGGTATCCACGACCAGAGCGGAATCATTGCAGGCCGGGAAAGCGCCGTCGGTACATTCCCAGAAACTGAGGCGACTGCCGTGGATATTGAGATCGGAGCGCTCGCCGGTAAGGTACATCCAGAACCCGAATTCCTGCAAGGCTGACGACCAGGTCATAGTGCCGCCGCTGGCAGAATCTATCAAGAGACTGGCCGCCT
Source organism: uncultured Ignavibacteriales bacterium (assembly GCA_964630485.1). GTDB lineage: Bacteria > Zixibacteria > MSB-5A5 > GN15 > FEB-12 > JAJRTA01. The sequence goes on along the minus strand of CAZVUZ010000089.1, from coordinate 10,092 downwards.
CGAGAAACGAGGGACCGCGGCCCATGGAACCGCATCGCATCCAGATGTCCTTGATAATGTCCCGCCCGAACTTCTGCGACAGGTAAATGGCAAAAACGCTCGCCCCGTAGGGGTATTGGTCGACCAGACTGTTGAAACGCTGGAGCGAGGAAGTCGAGGCATCAAAGAAGGATTTGAGATAGCCCAGGTAATCATCGATTTCGTCGTATTGCTCTTCCTCCATCCACACCGCCGACATTTCCATCCAGTAACGGCGCGCAAAGTCGTCCCCCAAGACACCCTCCGCCTCGGTAACGTCAATGCCGAACTGGACTGAGTGAAAAAACTCGTGGGCACAGGTGACACGAATGGCATCGAGCGGATTGTCCTCGTAACCGTAGAGCTGGCTGGGATCGGCATTTAATTCGAGGTAGGAGGTCGCAGTAACGCCCTGCAGACCGTGATAGCTGAGAGAATCGGCCCAGGTCTGGCCGTAGAAGGCCGCGCCCAGGTCGATCAGGTACACATCGTATTTTTCGTCCCCACCCGGTTCGTAACCATCCTGAGGCGGCGGCGGGTAGCCGAGGGTATCGACAATGTAGCTGTAAACGGAATCCATGATCTCGGCCGTTCGGTCAATCATATCGGGAATGCCGTTGGAGTTGTTGTCAACATTCGGCTGATAAATGGCATCGCGGCCTTCAGTGGTGTAGTGAATACGGAAGATGCCGGAGGGAGTATCAAGGGAGTCCGAGAGACCGGTTGGCCGCTGGGCGAGTTCCACCCCGAGAGACTTCAGCAGGGACCGGTCGAGCCGATCGTAGTTGAATACGAAGTCCAATATGGCCGGCGTGCCGCATTTGACCGGTCGGTCGTAAGTCGCGTCATCGAATTCCGCGAGCGACTTTGCGGGCAGGCCGTCGGCCTGGCGGGACACCAGCATATAATTGTAGATTATTTCCAGTTGTCTTTCCTCGGAAAGTTCATCGTCGGCCCACCCAAAGGAAAAACACACCGCGGTCAAGACCAGGGTCAGGATAATTGTACGTGTCAAACTGCGCCTCTTTGTTGCGTGACTCTTGCTTTCATAGCATCCAGGAATGCGGCCGGCACAGCCTCACTCCCGACCGCTCCATAGCGCCCCTCGCGCCCGTGGAAGTCGGATCCGCCCGTGCAGACGAGGTTGTGTTCGGATGCCACATGCTTGAGTTTATCTATTTCACTTTGCTTGTGCAGAGGGTGGTAAACCTCAATTCCGTCAAGTCCCATCTCGGTCAGTTCATCGACCTGCCTGATGGTGGCGTTGATCATGGGATGCGCCAGCACGGCCAGACCTCCCGCGACGTGTATAAGTTCAATAGCCTGGGCGGGCGAGTAATTGGTCTTGGGCACAAAGGCCGGGGCATTATCGCCTATGTACTTGCGAAAAGCGTCCTCATATCGGTGGACATATTTCTGTTCGAAAATGGCCTGAGCAACATGCGGCCGGCCGATGGCGGCGCCGTCGGCGCATTGCGCCACCGCCTCCATCGTGACTTCGACTCCGAGATCATTCAACCTTTGCACCATCAAATGACCCCGTTGGTTCCGATTTTTCTGGAATTCCGTCAGGGTATTGTTCAGGGTTTCATCCTCGGCATCAAAAAGATAGCCCAGCATATGCAAGTCGCCGGACGGCGAGGAGCAGGACAACTCCACGGCCGGCACGAGTTCCGGGTCGCCGTCTTCGAGTAAATCCCTCACGGCCTCGTAACCAGACAGAGTGTCGTGGTCGGCGACGGCAAACGCCTTCAATGCCCGTTTTCGAACCAGTTCGAGCAACTCATAAGGTTCACAGACACCGTCGGATCGACTGGTATGCAAATGCAGGTCTATGCGCTCTCTCATCTATAATTTACTTTCCACCGACTCCTTTATCTCGGAGGCTATCTTTTCGGCCTCCTCAATGATAACAGCGCTTTCCTGCTTTAGTTTCCCCACAAAATCCTGATCGTTGATCCCGGTCAGGTTGATCCTGACATTGTAACCGGCACCACTAACGGCCGCCATGGCCATAAGTCCGGCAACACCGGCGTCGGTGACGGAGTTTTCATTGCCCTTCGCGGCGACCGGTTTGGCCAGTTTGAGCACTTCCAGCGACTTTTGCATAACCGTCAACGGGACATTGGCCGCCCCCTTGTTGGCTTTTTCGACGGCGGCATCGCGCTCGTCGCCTTTGGGCAGTTTGAAGGCTTCCATGACCTTGTTGAAGGCTTCCTTGTCGATATCGACGAGTTCCGTCAACTCCTTGCGGAGGATCTCGGCCCTGTCCCTGATATCGCCCATCTCGTCTTTGACGGCAGCATACTGTTTTTTGCTCACGGTCAAACGGCATACCATGGCTGCGAGCGCCGCTCCCAGGGCTCCGGCGGAAGCCGCCACGGACCCGCCACCGGGAGCCGGAGACGCCGAGGCAACTTCGTCACAGAAAGTCTCTTTTACCGCCGCACCGGCGGCATCCCCAAGTTTGTTCTCCAGCACCTGGGCATTGGTGAAATTCTCCAGGCGAAGATAGAAATCGGAAACGTCGAGCATGGCGTCATTGGGAACCAGCCCGATGATTTCCGACGAGGTAACCGCAACACCGTAGCGAGCGGCTTCGGATTTGATCGTCTCGAAAACGCGGAAAATCGGGGTTTTGGTGTAATTGACCAGATTCATGGAAATCTGAACCTGTTTGCGTTCCTTGATTTCAAAACCGAGGGCCTTGACGAAACGATAACCACCCTTGAGACTGCGCACGGCGTCAGCGATATTATCGGCGATCCATTTCTGGTCGGTATTCAGGTAGGTATTGAAGGCCACTAAAGGAAAACGCACGCCGATAGCAGTGGCACCGGATTTCAAATTCATTTTTGCCGGGCCATAATCCGGTTTACGCTTAGGATCCTTTTCGATGGCCTCAATCATCCCCTCGTACTGCCCCGTGCGGACCTTGGCCAGGTTCTTCCGCCTGGGAGTCGTGGCGGCGTCCTCGTAGAGGAAAACCGGTATCTGCAATTCTTCGCCGACCCGTTTGCCGAGAGCATGGGCAAGTTCCACGGACTCTTCAATGGTCATATCTGATATGGGGATAAACGGGCAGACGTCGCAGGCGCCCATGCGCGGGTGTTCCCCTTTGTGAGTGGTCATATCGATCAGTTCCGCCGCCTTCTGATACCCGCGGAAGGCCGCATCAACGGCCAGCGAGGGGTGACAAGCAAACGTGACCACAGCGCGGTTGTGGTCGTGATCCATTTCATGGTCGAGAAGCGCGACGCCCTCGGCGTCGGTAATCGCTTCACAAATGGCATCGATTACTTCGGGACGACGTCCCTCGGAAAAGTTGGGGACACACTCAACTAGCTTGGCCATGACGATCTCCGATTATTATCCGTATTCATTCGCGCGACCGGGCCCGGGGCGCCGGTCGCAATATCAAGAAGCATAAGGTATGAAATTCCCGTATATCGAGAGCTCTACCGTTTCAATTCCCGTCGCAACCCCCAGGCCAGAAGGGGAATCATAATCTCATGATGCCCGACGAAGTTGAACCCCCGGCCGGCATTCCGGGTCGGGCGGGAAACAACGTTTTCCAACGGGCGATACTGCCTTATCATGTCAAAATTGGCCGTCGTCAGCCGGCTTTGGCCGGGATTGAGATTGCGGGCGACGGTCAGGGCCTTCAAAAACACCTCGGGCAATATAACGGCTGAGCCGATATTGGCAAGTACTCCGCCGCGATCAATTTCGCCGCATATCGTGCACAGAACGCGAAAATCGATGTGGGAAGCGGCCCCGGCGGCGGCGGCATCGAAGTTGGGGTGCTGCGCCACAATGTCGGTACCGATGCCGACATGTATGGTCGCGGGCAGGCCGAGTCCTTCGGCCTCGGCAAAAAGTGAGTTCTCTCGATTCTTCGCCTCTTCCCCATTGATAAATATACCGGCCGCCTTTCCCAAACCGATTTCCTTTTCGGCGGCTACACGGCAAACAGAGGCAAACAACTCTCCGGTCTCCCGCACCATACCGAAGGATCCATCCTGCAAACCGGCCTGAACATCCTCGGAGGTTCCCCCGAAAAAGGCCAGTTCCAGATCATGAATGAGGCCGGCGCTGTTGAAGGATAAACCGGTAACGATTTCCCGCCGCATGAGGTCGTTGATTATCGGGGAAAGACCAACCTTGATCGTGTGAGCCCCCAGAAGCAAATGAAAGGGCTTGTCATCGTTGCGGGCCCGGGCAACCAGCCGGAAAAACTCTTTGAGATCGGCCGCTTTCAGAAAATCCGGCAGGGCGTCGAAGAAGTCCGAGCCGTCGGTCCCGTTAAGAGCCCGGCCCAGGGCGTCGATCTCGGCCCGGTTGGCCCGTTCGGCATAGGGATACCTTTTGACCCGATTCAAATCCGCGGGGGGATACTTGTCTGAGGGGGAACCCATGATCAAAAGGCCTCGAGATCGCCCAGTTGGTAGTCGGTAAGCTCGGCCGAAATGGAACCCACGAGAACTTTGGATTTCATCAGTACCGGCATTTTCAACCGATCATCGGTGAGCCAGACTTTGAGCTGACCCTCATGCCGAAATACTCCCACCGACTGCAAAAGGGGCTCGACCACAATGCAGTCGAATTCGCCGGCCTCGACCTCAATCGTTTCCTTTTCGAGTACCCTGACCTCTAGGGCGTAGTTGTCGCCGTCGGTAAAATTATCGACGAATATCGACTTGCCCACTTCGAGATCCTGGGTGCGGACAAAATACAGAACGCTGATGGCATCCTGGGTGACCGGCATAATCTCGATGGTGTCACCGTTGTAGTAAGCCCAGTGCTCATACTGATCAAAGGTGTACGATCGGTCGGACTGGTAGCCGCCCTCCCTGAGATTCTTCTCGAAACGCCAGCTGAACATCCCGGTGGCGTCGAAAATAGATTCGACACGATCATCGACCTTGTAGAAAGTCGAGAAGAAGCTGTTGGACTGGGCCCGGGTTACGATCTGGTAGCAGGGGCGCTCCTCGTATTCGATCAACCGCGAGACCTCCATCGTGGCGGTCCCCGCGTTTATGAAGCCATAATTTATATCGAAGGAGAGTTTCTCGCCGACCCCGAAAGAAACATTCTCGACAAAACGGTCGACACTTTGCGTCTCCGGCACGACGGCGCCGCTGTCGCCGACAAAAGCCTGGACGGTTTCAATCTCAAGGGTGACAAAGAAAAACAGGGGCAACAGCCCGACACCGAGAACCGTCAGGACCGCGAATTTATGAAACGTGAACCCCTTACCCATTTTGCTTCTCGTCAATCCTCTTCAAAATCTCGGGCAGGTACCGACCCAGATACTCCCCGATTTCCAGAAACGTCTCGTTATACCTTTCCAGCGACTGACCGATGGGGTCTTCGACATTTTCGCCGACCGGATTATTGTCCGGGAAATTTTTAAAGAGATAAGTCTTTCCTGCCGCCAGAGGTCGCTGCCTCAGTACTTCCCTGACATGTTCCGAAGCCATGCAGAAAATCAGATCGGCTCCGTCAATCAGCGCCGCCGTAAGCGGTTGTGACTGGTGCCCCGAGATGTCCGTGTCCCACACTTTGGCCGCCTCGATAGCATAGATCGTCGCCGGAAAGTGCCGGGCGCCCGCGATCCCGGCCGATATGACCTTGAACTGCATGGGCCGCTCCTTCTTCAGAAGAGTCCGGAGAGCGCCCTCGGCCATGGGGGAACGGCAGGTGTTGCCGGTGCAGACAAACATAATGACGAATTCACGACTCATTCAGCGTCTTTCCTCTATCGCGGCCTTCAATTGACGGGACGTGATCACACCCTCCCGGAGAACTACCGGTTCATCCCCGGAACAGTCCACCACTGTTGAGGGTAGTGAATCCAACCGGCCGCTGTCCAGGTAAAAATCGACCCTATCGCCGAAAACCGCAGCGGCGTCGCCAACTTCTTCTACATCGCCGTGCCCGGAAAGGTTCGCGGAAGTCGCGGTCAGGGGAAAATCGACGCGGGCCAGCAGCGAGGTGATCGGCAGTGCCGGGGACAGGCGAAGACCGATGCGATTATCGACCACCAGCGGCTCTTGCCAGTCACAGACAGCTTCCAGGACCAGCGTCAGGGGGCCGGGAAGAAAGCGCCTTGAAATGAGGCGCGACAAATCCGTTTCGCGGGCCAGTTTCCCTATGTCGGCGAGATTCTCGACAAACACCGCCGTGGGCATGGTCGCGGGACGTTCTTTCACCTCATAAAGACGGGTGAGGGTATCCGGGCGATCGGCCCGGGCGAGCAGGCCATAACGAGTTTCGGTGGGGGCCACAACCAGCCCGCCTTCGCGCAGAATCTCGGCAGCCATATCAATAATATCACTCTCGGGCGAATCAAAGGTGATCGCAACTATTTCACTCATACTCGTTGAAGCCGGGGCCATAGAGGTCATGTGGGCTTCCCGCGGAATCGGGCGGGACTTCATCATAAATCGGAGGAAGCTCCTGCAAGGCAACATTTACCAGGACGACCCAGGCATTGTCGTAACCGGCGGCCTTGGCCCGCATCTGGTAGTCCTCGGCATCGTAGCGATTGGCGAAACTCCCCACGCGCACTTTGTAGTATGGCACCTCATAATCCATGTAAACGGCGCGGTCGAAAATCTCCCGGGCTATGGTCCGGGCCTTTTTTGCCTCGCCCGACAATTTGCTGGTGAATATCTGCACCCGGTAGGCCTGGTTGGTTACCGTATCGATCTCATCACCGGGCACATCAGCTTCGCTGCTCGGGCTTGCGGCGGATCCGGTTTTAAACTCACTCGAATCGGGTCGCCCGTAAATGTTGCCGCTCCCGGGGTGCACGATGGGCACGGCCTGGCGGTCGCGACTAAGCTCAAGCGGGTCGGCGCGCATTCCCATCGCCGGCTCATCGGGTCGCTCTTCGGCCTCCCCGGCCCCATCCTTATTTATCAAGGAACAGGCGCCAAGGCACCACACCAGCGCGACGACCAGTATGAGATCAAAGATACTTGCGAGTTTTCTCATCGTCTCCCAGTCTGGCCAGAAGTTTCTTGATATCTTCAGCGCGTGTCTTGTGGGTCACCATGGTGATATCGCCCGAGCGCACCACGACGAGGTCACTGACCCCAAGGCAGGCAATAATGCCATCCGAGTCGTTATATACCGTCATCTCGTAAGAATCGAGGTTAACCGAATCCCCGATCAGGACATTACCGTCGGAGTCCTTCTCTTTATAGCGGGCCAGCGAATTCCAGTCGCCGACATCGTCCCAGACAATGTCCGCTTTGACCGTCAGGACATTGGATGCTTTTTCGAGCACGGCAAAATCGATCGAGATGGAACTGGCGTTCTGGTAAAGCTGCAGGCGCGCCTCAATCTCCGAGGACTTACCAATATGCTCTCGGTATTCGCCCAGGAGCGCCCAAAGTTCCGGTTGGCATTCGGAGACAGCTTTCAGGAGGGCCTTCGCCGACCATATGAACATACCGCTGTTCCAGAGATACTTGCCGCTGAAGTAGTATTCTTTGGCAACCGTCCGGCGCGGCTTCTCGGTGAACGCCGAAACGCGGTAAACCGGGGCGTCGCCGTCATGCGCGTAGTTCTCTCCCACCTTGATGTACCCGTACCCGGTTTCCGGTCGCGTGGGGACAACGCCAACTGTCAGGAGAACATCGTCTTTGGCGGCGATGGCCACACCGTCCTGCAAAATTCTGAGCAGGCGATTGGCCGGTCGAATCAGATGGTCGGCCGAGAGTACAACCAGCACGGCATCCGGGTCCTCCTCGATCAAATGCACGGCCGCCAGAGCGATGGCGGCACATGTATTACGACCGAAAGGCTCGCTCAAGACATTGTGATCGGTGATATCCTCGACCGAGTCGAGGATGAATCCGGACATCGACCGGCTGGTGACGATGCGCATGTTCTCCCTCGGGATCATGGGCATCACGCGCGCCATGGTCTCTTCCAGCATCATGCGATCCGAGGTCAACTTGAGAAATTGTTTGGGTCTCGCCGCCCGCGACAGGGGCCAGAAACGCTCACCTTTGCCGCCGGCCAGAATAACACCGTAAGTCACTGTACTATACCTTTCTAATGGCCACGCTTAGTCGGTTGATCATAACAGTCTCCCCTGTTCCAGTCAAGAAAAGATTGAATGGCGCAAAGCGCCGACCGATGGCCTCACAGAGCTACGGCAGGACAGGCGCGGGGCGAAGACCCTCGACCGTCTTATGCTCCCGGCCCCCGGGCCAGAACCGCCAGCGCGATCGAGTTAAAACAGGCTTCGGCGGAATCGACACTCGTGGCCAGGGCCACCGGCACCCGACCGCCATAGATGACACCGCCGACATCGCTATGGCCGTACATGGACATGGCCGTGTAGATACCATAGGCGGTTTCCATATTCGGGGCCACCATGACATCCGCCTGCCCGGCCACCCGGGACTTCTTGATACCCTTGGAGTGGGCGGCGAAAAGATCCATGGCAACATCAAACGAGAGCGGCCCGTCGATATAACCGCCCTTGATCTGCCCTCTCTCCCCCATCTTGGAAAGGACAGCGGCCTCAGTCGTAACCGGCATCTGGGGATAAACCACTTCCACCGCCGCGAGCACTGCGATCCGGGGCATTTCCACCCCGATAGCGCCGGCGAAGCTGATGGCATTCTGGATAATGGCGATTTTCTGTTTCAGGTCGGGCTCGGCCGTCACGGCGCCATCGGTGACTATAAGGAGTTTGGCGTAGCGTTCGGGCTTGAGTACGGCCAGGTGCGACACCGGCTGTCCTTTGGTAATGAAGGCGGCATCCTCATCCCAGAGGAGCTGCAGGAAAGCCATGGCCGGCAGGCGCCCCTTGACAAGCAGGTCGATCTCACCCGCGGCGGTCATGCGGGCGGCGGTCTTGACGGCGACATCGGGCTGGTTGATGTCCAGCACCCGCATGCCCGGAATTTCAAGCTTATGTTCGGCGAGGTTCTTAAGCAACAGCTTTTCATCACCGAGGATATGCGGCTCGATCAACCCCTCGCGGGCAGCCCGGGCAAAGGCGGTCAACATTGTTATTCCGGAGGGAACCACCAGGGCGGCGCGCGGACACGGCCCCCGTGAGGCTGCCTTCGAAGCCAGCGCCAGGATCTGTTTGAAGTTATGGATATGCGGAATGGTTAATCTCTGTTCACTGCTCATAGGGCTAAGCCTCCCCCTTCCAGATGTCGTTCTGCGAATAGTAATCAGCGAGGACACAGGCCAGCGCCAGAGACGACTTCTTGTTCATCACACTGTCGGTGCGCGAAACCAGGGATACCGGCACTTTCGCGCCTACGATAACGCCCGAGAAAACCGCCTGCGAAAACTGGATCATCGACTTGCTGACGATATTACACTCCTCGATCGAGTCGACCAGGAAGATGTCGGCATCCCCGGCAACGCCCTCGACGGCGGTGTCGGGTTTGCGATAGGTTGCTATATCGAAACTCATGGGACCTTCAATACGGATATCATCCAGACCCTCCCGGGCGCGCGGGATGAGCTTTTCGGTATCGGCAAGCGTATGGGGTACCTGCTCCGACACCTCGTTAATGGCCGCCGAGACGGCGATCTTCACGGGCGACAGGCCCAGCGCCCGTGCCACGAGAACGGCGTTTTCCAAAATCTGAAATTTCTGCTCCTGGTCGGGTTTCACGACCATGCCGCCGTCGGTGAAATTCAGCAATTTGTGGTAGCCCGGAATGTCCAGGACGGCGCAATGAGAGAGGGTGTTTTTGCCGCGCAGGTGGTATTGTTTGTCGAGAACGGTACGCAACAGCGCTGAAGTGGGCAGGAACCCTTTCATGATGGCGTGGGCGCGCCCTTCCGAGGCCAGCCCGGCGGCAACATGGGCGGCCCGGGTGACGTCCTTTTCATCGATAATTTCGAGGTTGCCGGTATCGAGCCGATTTTCCTCGGCCAGAGACTTAATCCTGGCTTCGTCGCCGACAAGTATGGCTTCGAGGAAGCCGTCGGCCTGGGCCTGGGCAACAGCCTCAATGACGTCAACATCCTGCGCAGCCGCTACGGCCACGGTTCGTTTGCGACCTACGCCGACAACTACCACCG
>CAZVUZ010000088.1:0-13638 GCA_964630485.1 uncultured Ignavibacteriales bacterium | reverse complement strand
ATCGGCGGGCAGATGGATGTCGTGCACGGTTTCAAGGACGGTGTCCTGAAGTTGGGTGTTTTCGATAAAGAGGGGGTGCAGAAGATCGAAAAGGGGATGCAATCCCTGGTGCGTCTGGAGGGTCGCTTCGAATTCGTCGAGGCCCGCGTTGCGGACCTGAAGCATCAGTCAATGATGGCGACCCTGGGTGATGCGGGCAGTGATCCTCAAATGCCGGACGACTTCGCCCTGCATCAGAACTACCCGAATCCCTTCAATCCCTCGACCACGATCAAATTCAATCTCCCGGCTCCGGGGCATGTGAAGTTGACGGTGTTCAATATTCTCGGCCAAACAGTGACGACTCTTCTTGACGAAAACCGGGTCGCCGGCGAGCATGAGATTATCTGGGAGAGTCGCGACGATGATGCGCAGGCGGTATCGTCGGGAGTTTACTTCTATCGGTTGGAGACCGACGATTTCACCGCTACGAAGAAGATGATGCTTCTCAAGTAGGAAAGTAGTGACGGGCTGGTTTCAGCCCGTCGACTTCCCGTTCAGCCAACTGGGAAGACCGGGCGGCGCCGACCAAGACGGCGTCGCCCTTTCTGTTGTTTGGCCACCTTCAGCCGCGCCTGTCGCCGGGATCCAATAAGGTGTGCCGGGCTCTCATCCCCACCTTCACAGCGCGAGTTTTCCCCGCCATACTCTCACAAATGCGTTGTGAGTGCCAGTAACTGTTTGTATCGCAATCGCTTGGCCTCCTGTAAAAACGACCGAATAAGTCGGTATTTTGTGAAGAATTTCACTTGACATCATACCTTATTAAACTTATCATTTTAGTAAGAGTTACCGATAATACCGTAACATAAGGTTGATAGCGAAGAAGATTATGAAGTTTTCTACCCGAGCCCGATACGGTTTGCGCATGATGGTGGAGTTGGCCCGTGAGCTGCAGGATGCAGATCTGGTCCACCTGGGGCAGGTCGCGAAGGTCACCGGACTTTCGGTCAATTACCTGGCGCAACTGGCCATGCCGCTGAAGAACTGCGGTCTTCTAAGAGGGATATCCGGTAAAAAAGGGGGCTATCAACTCGGCAAAGCACCCGAGCAGATAAGGGTCAGCGAGATCCTGGTGGCGGTCCAGGGTCCGGTGGGTTTGACGGATTGCGTCAACAGTCCGGAGCTGTGCCTTAATGCCAGTTTCTGCGAGGCGCGTATGTTGTGGGCGATTGCGACTCACAAGATGCTTGAGGTCTTCGACCAGTACACACTGGCCGACCTCATCGACCGGAAATGGAAAGAAGAGATGAACGAGAAATACAAGGATCTCTGGTTTATGAATCCGGCGGGGTTTGTGGAGGGCGTTAGCGCCGTACCCAATTGCCCGGCGACCAGGGATTAACCGAGAGGAGTCGAGTTTCGATGCTGATCCCGTTCGTGACTTATGCATCCGTGCTCATCGCGTTCATCGCGATGCTGGCCAAGGCGTATCGATACATCAAGGCGCCCGAACACTTCCGCTGGGAACTTTATCCCGTACCGCATGAAAAAGGGCGGGCCGATTACGGCGGGAGTTTTCTGGAGGAGCTCGATTGGTGGACAAAACCGCGCCAGACCGATATGTTTCGTGAGGTAAAGGAAATGATGGAAGAAGTGTTCCTGCTCAAGGGTGTCTTCCACCACAACCGGATGGTGTGGTCTTTCTCGCTGCCGTTCCATTTCGGACTCTACCTGTGCATCGGCTGGCTGGTGCTCCTCCTGGCCGGAAGCATTCTGGAGCTGGCAGGAGTGGAGGTATCTTCCACGGCTGCCACATTCGGACAGCTGGTTCACTATGCGACTGTGGTATGTGGTTATGCCGGGCTGGTGCTGGCGGCATTCGGCGCTTTCGGACTTTTCGTCTGGCGTCTTTCCAGCAAGGCCCAGCGTGTTTATAATTCCCCGGCCGAGTATTTTAACCTCTTGATATTTGATGTCGTCGTGGCGGTGACTATGATCTCGCAACTGACGCTCGATCCGGGTTTTGTCGCCTTGCGGGCCTATGTCGGGTAGCTGGTGACGTTCTCCCCTCCGGTTATTCCGGGATTCATGTTCGGCCTGGAGGTAGTACTGGTATCCCTCCTGATTCTCTATATCCCGCTGACCCGCATGTCGCATTTCGTGGCCAAGTACTTCCTGTACCACTCGGTTCGCTGGAATGACGAGCCCAACGAGCGCGGCAGCAAGCTGGAGAAATCCCTGATGACGATGCTGAACCAGAAAGTCGGTTGGTCGGCTTCCCACATTCAGACGGGCCAGTCGTGGGCGGAGGTTGTAAAGGAGACGGACAATGAGCAACAATAACATCAGAGTCAAAGATATCAGCAAGAAGACGGATTGTCTCCACAAGTTCGATACCGCGGATGTTCCGCCCCTGCCGTACCCATATGAGAAATGGGAAGATCCGCCGCTTCCGGAAATCCCGGAGGCCAAGCGCAAGGGGAAGGATCTCTCCCTCGACGGCGTGCTGAACATAGCCATCAAGACGCCCGAGACGGAGGAAGAGAAAGAGCAGCAGGTGGCCAAATTCCTCGAAGGGCTGAAGAAGCTTCTTTCCGTGGAAAACAACTGGATGTTTCTCCAGCCGCTTCTGCTGTCGCTGGACAACTGCGTCAAGTGCAACACCTGTTCGGAGTCATGCTCGATCTTCGAGATGAGCGGTGGCGCGGAAATTTACCGTCCCTTATTCCGGTCTGATGTATTGCGCCGGATAGTCAAGAAGTATCTCGAGCCGGGCGGCAAACTCACGGCGAAATTTACCGGCAACGATATCGATCTCAACTGGGAGACGGTTGCCCGCCTGGCACAACTGGCCCATCGCTGTACGCTCTGTCGCCGCTGTGCTCAGACATGTCCCATGGGCGTTGACAACGGCCTTATCGCCCGCGAGATTCGCAAGCTGTTCAGCCAGGAACTGGGTATCTCGGCCGCCGAGCTTCACGGCGAGGGGACCGTGAAACAGCTTGAGACGGGTTCCTCGACCGGCATTACGCCGGTGGCGCTGATGGATCTCTTCGAGTTCATGGAAGAGGACATCACCGACCGCACCGGTTTGAACATCAAGATGCCGTTCGACAAGCCGAATGCCGACATTTTGCTTATTCACAATGCCGGTGAGTTCCTGTCATGGCCGGAGAACATCGAGGCTTTCGCAATTATTTTCGAAGCGGCCGGTCTGAACTGGACGCTTTCGAGTGACATGATCGGTTATGACTCGGTCAACTACGGTCTCTTTTACGAGGACGTGCAGCTGGCGCGGGTAACACTCAAGCATGCCGAGATCGCCAAGAAGCTTGGTGTCAAAAAGGTTGTAATTGCCGAGTGCGGCCACGCCCACAAAGCGGCTATGGCTATCGGTGACCGCGTCTGGCTCGACGACTTAAATATCCCGCGCGAGTCCTGCATGGTGACGCTCGCGGATCTCGTCATGAACGAGAGGATCATGGTCGATCCCGAGCGCAATAATTTCCCGGTGACGGCCCACGATCCCTGCAACATCACGCGCTCGATGGGTATAATCGAACCGCAGCGGCGGGTATTGCGCAAGATCTGCCCGGAGTTCCGGGAGATGACCCCTCACGGGGCGCACAACTATTGTTGCGGCGGTGGCAGCGGTTTCGCAATCATGCAGTCGAACAATTTCCCGAACTGGCGCTTCACGGTGCCGGGACGCAAGAAGTTCGCCCAGATCCTTGATGCTTTCACCAGGGATGAACTCGATCCGGGCCGGAACAAGTATGTGTGTGCGCCCTGCTCGAATTGCAAGGGCCAGATCAGGGATACCTTGAATTACTATGACGCCTGGGACAGATGCCATATCCAGTACGGCGGGCTGGTGGAACTTATCGTGAATTCCATGACGGACGTCCGCGAAGGATTCATTGAATGGGATGAGTTCCACTAGGGAAGGAGGTTGAGCGACAAATGGGCTTGTTTTCCAGGGCTCACGAATCGAAAGACCCGGAAGTTCGCCTGAAGGCCGTAGAGAAGCTCGATGACCAGGTTCTGCTGGCTGAGATGGCGCGGAGCGATTCATCGCCCCGCGTACGCAAGGCGGCGGTGACGAAACTGACGGACCAGGAACTGCTGGTCGATGTGGCGCTCAACGGAAAAGAAATCGATGCCCGCATCGCCGCCGTGGAGCGAATCGACTCGCAGGCGAAGCTCGCCGAGATAATCAAGGTTCGCAAGAATTTCAAGCTCATGGGCGCCTGCTTCGCCCGCATCACCGACCGAGGGGTGCTAGACGCCATTGCCAACGATCCGGCCTATAATATGTCGGCCCGGCGAACGGCGATTGAACATTTTGCCGATGGATCGTTCCTCGACAAGATGAGCGGCGCGGCAGATAAGGGGGAGAAGCCGAAGACGCCGGAGGAGATTGATGCCCTGATTGATCGGCACGGCGGTGTGCGCCTGGCGCGGGCGATGTGGAAGTTTCGCGGCAGCCGCAACGCGGTACTGGCTCTGGGTGAAATCATGCATCGCGGCGGTGAGGCCGGCGACGTGGCGCTGGAATACCTGGCGCAGATTCTGGCCCACGCCAATGAGGAGATCTCGCGCCTGGCCCACGTTCAACTGAAAACCATAAAGTCCGCCGAGCAGCTGGGTCGCCTGATCGGCATGATGGATCACACTAATCTTCATGACCGCATACTGGCGGTACTCCGGGAAATCGATCACCCCGACGCCCGCCAGATAGTCGAGGCGGCCGAGCAATAGAAGATAATCCGGCAACTGCCAAACCGGGAGTTTGCGACTATGTCCAAGATGGTATTCATTATTGACGATGAAGAGGATATGCGGATATACCTGCAAACCCTCTTCCGGAAAGCCGGTTACGAAACCGAAACGGCCGTCAACGGCGAGGATGCTCTCGATAAATTGAAGGCGCTTCAACCGGATCTCGTGACGCTCGATATTCTCATGCCGCAGAAGAGCGGCTTGATGTTTTACCAGACCCTGAGGGAACAGCAGGCCACCCGGGACATTCCGGTTATTGTCGTGTCAGGAGTAACCGGTCACAGCGAGTTTTTCGATGATAAGGAGCCGGCCGGCCGGGTAGCTTTCGCGGATAAACCCATTCAACCTGATGTATTCCTGGAGCAGGTTCGTCAGTTACTGGGAGAATAGGGACGATGGCTTTTTTCGATGGCAAGGCGGCATCGAGCGTTTACGTCTGGACTACTTCATCTATCTATCGCGTATTGCTCGCCTCCGCGGTGATAACAACGACAATGGTACTGGCGGCTCTTTATCTGCCGCTGGTGGTATCGGTGTTGTTCACGCTGTCGATACTCACCTTGATTGGTCTGGCGGCCTACTGGATACGGCAGTCAGGTGCGGCCCTGGACTATCCCGGAATTGACCGGTTCTTCCAGCAGGTACCTTGTTACCTGTCGATTCAAAACCGCGACCTGCGCATCATCCGTACCAACCGCGCCTTCCGTGATGACTTCGGCAACTGCATGGGTGAGAAATGCCATATGGTCTACAAGGGTTCTTCGGAGATCTGTCCCGATTGCCCGGTACTGAAGACCTTCGAGGACGGCGAGACGCACACGACCGAGGAAACCGTAATTACCAAAGACGGTCGCCCGGCGCATATGATCGTATACACGACGCCGGTCAAGGACGAACACGGCTCGATCGTGGGCGTTATGGAGATGTCCACCAACATAACCGAGGTCAAGAAGCTCCACGCCGAGATCGAGGCCAGCCGCAAGGAGTACCAGGATCTCTTTGAGCGGGTACCGTGCTATATCAACATCCAGGACAAGGATCTGAGGATTGTTCGGACCAACGAGAAATTCCGCCGCGAATTCGGCGATTCCGTAGGCAAGTACTGCTATGAGGTATTCAAGAATCGCAGTACGCCCTGCCCGAACTGTCACGCCGAGCAGACACTGAAGGACGGCAAGGTGCGCAGTGTGGAGACCTCGGTGATCAAGCGTGACGGCACCACGGCGCGAATGGTATCCTATGCCTCGCCGGTGTACGACGAGAACGGCGATCTGACGGCGGTGATGGAAATGTCGACGGACATTACCGAGGTCGAGCGCCTCCAACGTGAGCTGACCTACATGGGGAAGACGATTGCGGTCATGGCCCACCGGGTCAAAAACATCCTGATGGGGCTCGAGGGCGGAATCTTCGTCGTCAACACCGGTATGGAAGACAGCGATGACGCCCTCATCAAGCAGGGCTGGGGGATGATACAGCGCAATGTGGAGAGTGTCTCCCGCATCGTCAAGGATTTGCTGTTCTGTTCAAAGGGCCGCGAGATGAATTTCGAGAACATCGATCCGGCGGTGGTGGCGCGGAGTGTCTGGGAGCTTTTCGACTGCCGGGCGCAGAAAGAAAACATCGAACTCCGACTGAAAGTACCCGAGTCACTCGGCGTGGGGCGTTTCGATCCCGAGGCTCTGCACAGCCTGCTGACCAACCTCGTGACAAACGCCTTCGACGCCTGTCTGGGCGATGCTTCGGAAGCGGAGAAGGATCACTATATCGAAATCCGGGGCTTGGTCGGTGACGACGGGGAGTTCGTTTTCGAGGTCGAGGACAACGGACCCGGGATACCGGGCCAGGTCGGCGAAACCGTATTCGAGGACTTTTTCTCGACCAAGGGACGTGAAGGAACCGGTCTGGGATTGCTCGTGGCCCAGAAAGTGCTCGAGGAGCACGGCGGCAATATTACTTTCAAATCCGAAGAGGGGCGGGGGACGATTTTCCGGGCGGCGTTTCCGAAAACCTCCGAAGAGCCTCACTGATTTCCGGCATTACTGCCAACTTTTATATCCTCCACTAGAACTGACGGCGGACGCGACAGGGCATAGGCCGCGGCCCGGGCAACCTCGTCCGGATCGAGCATGTTCTCGCGGGCCCAATCGCCGGGGACGTTTTCCCACAGATCGGTATTGGTGGCGGCCGGGTAGATGTTGATGACCCGTATGCCACGCGGCCGCAGTTCCTCCCGCAGGCATCGCGACATGCCGTCAAGGGCGAACTTGCTCATGGAATAACTGCTCCAGTGGGGAAAGGTTGTATAGGCGGCCACGGATAGGATATTGACGATGCTGGAACCCTTCTCGAGTTGCGGCAGGAGATTCTGCGTCAGTAAGAAAGGGGCGGTGACGTTGATGGCTAAGGTTTGCTGCCATTGGTCGAGGGTGATCTCCTCGAAAGGGGCCACATAGGTTACGCCGGCGTTGTTGATGAGGGCATCGAGCTTTTCGCCGCCGGTTTTCTCCACCGGCAGGGTCACTCCTTCGGGCGTGGCCAGATCAGCGATGATCTCAATCACTTCAGCGTCCCTGCGTCGGGCGGCCTCGGCGACATCGTGCAGAGCATCTTTGTCGCGGCCTTGCAAATAGAGTTCGCGATCGGGTCCGGCGAGATGAAGGGCGATGGCCCGGCCTATTCCGCGACTGGCGCCGGTTATGAGATAACGTTGCATAAGAGTCCTCTCTAACGCTCGATACGGCGGCGCAGGGTGAAGCGGTTGTTGGGCGTCTCCCACAGGCGCAGGCGATGGAGGCGGCCGTCGAGTCCTTCGTCCAGACGGGGCCAGAGAACCGAGACTATGTTTTCGCCGGTGGAAGGGATATTTTTGAAATCGTCGGTGTCCAGGTCCAGATGTTTGTAGTGCCAGGGTTCGAGGGCGTCATCAAAAGCCTGCTGCAATTGTCCGAGAGGATACACCGCGCCGGTGCGTTCGTCGAGTTCGCCGGCGATGGTGCCTTCCACGCGATAGCGGTGTCCGTGACCCTCGGGGTTGTTGCATTTACCGTAGATCTCTTTGTTGTCGCCGTCGGAGAGGCAGGGACTGTGCAGGCGATGGGCCGACTCGAAGGCGGTCACGAGACCCATGAGATGCCGACCGCCGCCAAGATACTCGGCGAAGAAATACGGGTTTTCGTAGAGACGCACCCGTGCCAGCGGCAGTTTGCTCTGCAGTCTCTCGTACATGAAGCGCGAGAGGTACTCGGTGGTCATGGTGACGTTTTTCAGCTCTTCGACATCGGTGTTGAGATTGGTGTGATCGAGAAGGGCATAGAGTCCACCGAGGGCCTTGTCAACGGCGCCATCGGGGACGATCATGCCGGTCCCGGCGTCAACGGATCCCGTCAGGGTCGCCCGCAGGCGGTAGAAGTGGCCATGGCCCGAAGGGGAGGCGGCTACGCCGAAGACGGCCTCGTTTTCCTGGTCGGTCAGGTTGGGTGACCAGGTGCGCCGCGCGGCGGAGAACTCCAGCCAGTGGTCGCGCTCTACTGTGCCGTCGGCATAGGCGGTGGCGGCAGTGGTCGGAGTCGTGGCTACATGACAGGCGACCAGTTCCGCCTCGTCGGACGCAAACAAAGGGGCGGCGTCTTCGAGAAGTTGCCGGGCCACGTTTTCCGGGGTCGGCACGATTTCGTCGAAGGGGCTGGTGTCGCGGTTGAGAAACTTGTGGTCGTAACGCTCGGCCAGCAACGCGAGAATACGCTTCTTAATTACAGTGACATTGATAAGCATGCCGGTGTCGGTGTCCACCGGACCGTGAAAAATGAAATAGGCCACGAAATTCCCGCCGAAACCGTGGGGGCCGGCGACTTTTTTCCCGAATACGGCCCGGTTTTTATCCTCCGACCAGTCCTTCCGGTAATAGCGGTAGGAAAGGGAAATCTCGAATCTTTTGCTGATAACAAGGTGCATGGCGTCAACTCAAATGGGTACAACCCCGGATGAGATTAAAAAACTCGCCGCGCGTGGCCGGGTCCTCATGGATCTCGCCGAGCAGGTACGAGGTCGTCATCACCGAGTTTTGCTTCTCCACACCGCGCATCATCATGCACAGGTGCTTGGCCTCGATCACGACCCCGACGCCGAGAGCGCCGGTGTATTTCTGAATGGTCTCCGCAATCTGCTTGGTGAGGGTTTCCTGGATTTGCAGGCGGCGGGCGTAGGCATCCACCAACCGGGCAACCTTCGACAGCCCGATCACCTTGCCGTCGGGTATGTAGCCGACATGGGCCTTTCCGATAAACGGCAGCAGGTGATGCTCGCACATGGAATACATTTCGATGTCCCGGACCACAACCATTTCCTTGTTGTCGGTGTGGAAGAGGGCGCGGTTGACGAGAGCGTCAATATCTTCCTGATAACCCCTGGTCAGAAACTGAAAAGCCTTGGCGGCTCGGAGTGGCGTTTTTGCCAAACCCTCGCGATCGGGATTCTCACCGACCATGGTCAGGAGATGTCGATATAATTCTTCCATCTTTTGCATAGTTATTCCCTCTTAACAGTGTTGATCGTAAACTGTTCGCCGACCTCCCCGTCAATGTCCGCCCCGATTCGCCTCTTCGCTATTTTGAGCCTTCGAGAAGCTCAATGGTCCGCGTAACCTGATAGCCGGCCCTGTCGGCCGCCTTGAGTATTTTCTCAGCCTGTTTGAGGGCCCCGGAGGCCGACTTGTCGGTCAGGGTTCCATTCTCGTTCAAAACCACCATGGAACTATATAGCACAGCGCGGAGGAGTCTTTCGAGTTGTTCTTTATTCAGCCAGTATTTTTCATCGTGCTCGTGAATTTGCAGATACTCGTGGGCCGGCCTTTCGCTGAGCAGGTGGCGCATGCCCTCCGCCAGGGAACCGTCCGGATGGGTCAGTAGGTCGCCGTGGGCCGCGACCACGGTCGTCAGCAGGGCGTCGGCGCGGGCGTAAACATCGTTATCGCTCAGCGCGAGGAAAGACTGGTGAAAAACCTTGATGAGAAGCCAGTCGCGCAGGCGCGTGTTTAGTGTTGTCGCCGGCGGTGTTGTGTCGTCAGGCGCCGTAAGGTGGCCTACCCGACGGGCGGCTATCCAGGCGATCAGCACATGACTGAGGTCGCCATGCGTTTTTTCGGCAATGAAGGTCTCAACCTGGCGAGAGGTCTTACGGGCAATCTTGTGTTCTTCGAGACCCTTTGACAGCGGTATAAGTTTGATGTCTTCCCGGGTACTTTCACACAGCTTGTCAAGATCCTGTTCGGATCGGGTGTGGCCCGCAACGGCCTGAAGGAAGGTGCGGACCGATTCATCAAAACTGTCCCGGGCGGTACTTTCGCCGTTGATGACTCCGCGCAGGGGCTCGGTCGCCAGGGTCTTACGCAGGGGATCCAGGATTGGCTCAAGCCGGACTTCGCGGAAGGCCTCTTCCATGTCGGGCACGCCGCGTCCCTCGAGTCTTCGCGCCAGTTCCGTCCAGAGGCCGTCGTTGTCGTGCACCTCGCGGAAATCCAGAAAGGCGCGATACTGGTAGGCGTGGAGCTCGACGAACAGTCCCTGTTCGGCGAGTTCGCGTCCGCTGCGGATGAATTCCTCACCGACGGCATAGTCGCGGAAAATGTAATAGCAATTGTCTTCGGTGTTGAGGGCCAGAGCTTCGCCCAGTCCGCGCTGGACGAGGTACTCCTCGTCATTTTGCCCGACATTAATGGGGGTGGAGGTGTGGATACGGCCGCGGGCGGTGTTGTAGGCGTTGTTAAAGAGTATTATGCCGCGTTCGTCATCGGCGCGATTGGAATAGGCGAAGACATTCTCGTCGGTCCAGCCGTCCGGAACGTTGAAATCGTAGAAAGCGAAATTATCGGCGCCGCTGAAGAGCCGCCGCCGGCGCATGAGGGGAAAGATCTGCCGCTCGTGTCGGCGCACCATTTCCTCATCAACCTGCTCGTCCCAGTAGGCGCGACGGTACTCCATGCCGTATTTCTCGGTGAAACCCTCGACCTGGCCGTGGCCGATCATCGGCAGGCCGGGCATAGTCACCATCATGGCCGCGACGCCGTAGTATTTGTCGCCCCGCCCGAATTGCTCGACGGCCGTCATCTCGTCGGGGTTGTTCATGAAATTAACGAAGCGCTTGATTACCTCGGGGCTGAACTTAAGGACGTTCTTGACGGTCAGGCGGTATTTGGAGTTGTCCTCCATCTTGAGCATGTTCATGAAGGCGCTGTTGTAGACGCGGTGCATACCCAGGGTGCGGACGAAATAGCCCTCCATGAGCCAGAAGGCCTCGGCCAGCAGCAGCGTGTCGGGTACTTCGGCGGCCACGCGATCGACCACTTCCCTCCAGAACTCCTTCGGGAACACGGCGTCGAACTGCTCGCGGGTCATGCCGTGCTCGGCCCGGGAGGGGATAGCGCCGCCGTTGCCGGGCTGGGGGAACCATAGCCGCTGGAAGTGCTTCTTGGCCAGGGTCATGGCAGCGTCGAACCTGATTATCGGGAATTTTCGGGCGACGTGGAGGATAGTCTGGATCACTGCCTCGCGCACCTCGGGCAGGGTGAAATTCAACTGGGCGGTATCGTTCCAGGGCATGCTGGTGCCGTCGTTGCCGTGGTATATGTAGCGAACGTCGCCGGTATGCTGGTCGATACGTTTGAACACGACGGCGGCGTCGCGATGTTCCCAGTAGCCATCCTCGATCTGGACCGTGATTCTTTCTTCGGGGCAGAGGTCGGTTCCGGTATACTGGTATACGGGGAAGGGCGGGTAGTCGAGTTGCAGGAACCAGTCGGGGTGCTCGACGATCCATCGGGAGTAGATACCCATGTGATTGGGCACCATGTCGCTGGCGAGCCGGATACCGCGTTCCTGCGCCCGTTGGCGAAGGTCCAGGTAGGCCTCTTCACCGCCGAGATCGGCGGCGATGGTGTAGTCGTAAAGCGAATAGGCCGAGGAGGCCGCCTCGGGGTTACCCATTACCTGCTTGATTGTCTGGGAGGCGGTGGAGCGTTCCCACAGGCCGATAAGCCAGAGCCCGGTGAAACCCCAGCGGGCGAGGCAGTCGAGTTCTTCGTTCGGAATATCGTTGAGATACCTGATATGGCGCTGGTATTTTTTGGAAAGCTGGTCCAGCCAGACATAGACCGACTTGGCGATCAGGACCACATTGGACATCCAGTCGGCGTCGCGGCTGAAAGCGGCCGGTTCGGGATAGCCGAGTTCGCGGTAGGCCGCGGAGGCGAATTCGAGCACCATGTTGGGGCCGGGGCCGAGACCTCGGAGGCGTTCCTCCTCGCGAATGATGTCTGTCGCCAGCCAGAGCCGCTCGAGAAGACCCGCGGGTAGAATGGCTCCCCAGCGTTGCTTTATAAAATTCAACTGATCCTCGAGCGAATCGGGGAAGGCCTGCATCGGGGCGCGCAGGCACTCGAACAGGGTCATGCCCAGGGGGGCAAAGGCCGGTTGATCGTTGAAGTAGATTTCAAGGCTCTCGACCAGCGGCCGGTACGGCGCACGGGTGCGCAACTCCTTGTCGTCAAAGAGGACCCGGAAGGGGCGGAAGGCCGGGTTAATCATGGCCAGGGACAGGAGTATCATTTCCGCCGTGGCCGTTTCCGTATTCGGCGCCAGGTCGGTGGCCTTCCCGAGCCATGCTTCTTCGGTTGTGCTCTTCGCCACAACATCTATGGGAGGGAAGAGGTTAACGAATGCCGGCGGCGGCTTCTGCACCATGGCCTCGCCGCGTTTGTCGCGGGAGAAGGCAACGGCGCGTTCGAGGGCACCGGCGTTGTCCTCGTAACAGTACAACTTCAATACGTAACGAAGAATATCAACAATCACCCCGACCGAGATCAGCTGCCCGGCATGGATGGGTTCCAGAACATGGGAACTGAGGTAACGCTTGCGGTTGAAACGGTCGGCCAGCAGCCGGACGCCCTGGAATTTGGCATCGCGGGCGGGCCGGGCCAGATCCGTTGAGATTTCCAGCCATTCCCAGGCTTTGCGGGATACATGAAAGCCGAACGGGGAATAGGTACGCAGTGTTTTTTCTATATTAATGTCAGCCATTTATACCATCGTCCTGATAATTTTGTCACAACAGGCTCGCATCGACGGCGACGCATACGCGATAGCATTATACACCATTTATGTCTGCAAGAAAACAATAAGACGACATTTCCCAGCCGGGAAGAAATGCCCAATACCGGCTGATTGTACCGGATTACCGGCCAATATGTTTGCCTGCGGCAATAATGTAATGTATCGTGATGGTTGTCGGCAAGGACTCCTTGAGAAGGAAGATGAACAATGAAGATAGGTTATGCTCAGTTCGAGCCGGTTCTCGGCGATCTTGAAGCCACAATCGGGAGCCTTGATCGGCTAATGGCGGGGGCCGAAGGAGCCGATTTGCTGGTTTTGCCGGAGCTGGCCAATTCCGGTTACAATTTCGAGTCTCACCAACAGGCCGTGGCGAGCGCCGAGTCGCTCGATGACAGTCCCTTCCTGCGGTTTTTACAGGAGCGGTGCCGCCGTCTTGACATACACCTGGTCGCGGGCATGAATGAGCGCGAGGGGGATATCCTGTTCAACACGGCGGTGTTGGTAGGTCCCGAAGGTCTGGTCGGGAAATACCGGAAACTACACCTTTTCGTGGACGAGAAAGATCACTTCGCGCCGGGTAATCTCGGTTTGCCGGTGTTTGAGGTCGGCGACTGCCGCGTCGGTATGCTGATCTGTTTTGACTGGATGTTTCCCGAAGTCTGGCGGATCCTGGCCCTGAAGGGGGCCGATATAATCTGCCACCCGTCGAACCTCGTCATTCCCCGCCTGGCGCAGACGGCGGTGCCGGTGCATGCGCTTACCAATCGCG
>CAZVUZ010000087.1:0-13679 GCA_964630485.1 uncultured Ignavibacteriales bacterium | reverse complement strand
GTTAAGTTCCGCATAATTTGCGCCGCGCCGCAAGGTAACATCGCAGCATCGCAGACCGATCGATCCTTATGGCATCCTGCGGGCACACCTCGCGACACCTCAAACAACTGATACACAGCTCTTTTCCAATTGAGAGCGGATGCTCTAGTCCGTTGTGGGCTAAAGAATTAACAGGACAAACAGCCTCGCATTCACCACAGTCATCGCATCGTGATTCTATAATGGTCGGTCGAAACCAGGAAAAGCGACGAATAAGGTTTCCGATTATCGGATCCGCCAATGATTTCCGGGGGGTAAACCGGCGGCGACACGCGCTATCTCGGCAGTCGAGCCTATCCCCGAGCTCCCTTATGCCTTCCAGCCAACCGATACCGAGCCCGGCTTCGGCGCATATGCGTGTGGTCTCAATGCGGTCCGGGCTCAGGCCGACGGTTCCGGCTATGGTGGCATCGAGGGCAACGCCGTCCGTCGAGACCATGATTCCAGCCGGGGCCGGGAGTCCCCCATCGGCTGAAAAGGACAGGTCGTCGATCTCCACAATATTTATCGCGGGCCTTACGGCCGAGTATACGTCGGCGATCCGTTCCGCCAGGTCGGCCGGTGATTCAAAGGCATGCAACCCGGGTGGTGAATGGAATCCGGGCACCAGGCCGGTAACATTTCGGACTGCCGCCGCCATACCAAAAACGGGATCGGGACGCAGGCGAGCCAGGTTAACGACCAGGTCTGCCTCGACCGCAGGTCGGGCGATGAAATAAGTCGTGGTATCAATGGCCACCGGATGTGCCGGGTAGTTTTCAAAGACAGCCAGAGAAAACCCCTCACGATCGGCCAGAGAAACCAGCCCGCCGGTCTCCCAGATATCGCGAGGACGCCCGCCCAGGTAGCCCGGTGAATCGCCCACGGTAACCTCTCCCCCGGCTTCCGCCATAACGCGACACACAGCCGCAATCAGTTCCAGGCTCGATTGAAAGACGCGGCCACAGTCGTAGGAGAGATCGGGCTTGACGAGTACACGAAACCCCGGAGCCGGGCAGTCGGTGAATGTTCCCGACAACTCCAGCGCCCGCCGCAGGGCAACCTCATAATCCTCACAGTCGGTCCGACGGACCCCCACGGAGGCAACTTCCGGTAACATCTCCATATTCATAACAGAGGTTATACGGCTTCGGTAGCGCCGGTTGTTGGTATCGCTTGAATTCAGGTACCAATTGATGTATGGACCGGGCGGGCGGACCGCAGGTCAGGAGTCGCCGGAGGGTTGCCGCTAACGGGCCGATGGGTCGAGGAGATCGGCGGCTGAGCTCAGCACCATGTCCACCGTAATGTTGCGCATGCACTGCATATGTTGACCTTCCTTCAAAGGGCAGACATTTTTAACACAGCTAATGCAGTCGAGATGATCGAGGTAAACCAGACGTTTGCGCGGCGATTGGGGTGATGTTTCCCCGGGATCGTCGGCGCCGGAGAGCACTACCACGGGGGCGCCGACGGCGGCGGCCAGGTGGGCGGGGCCGGAATCGTTGCCGACAAACAGGCGGGACCGGGAGAGGACGCCGGCCGCCTCGCGCAGGCTGGTTTTACCGGCCAGATTGACGACATCGGAAGCACCGGCCGCAGAAGCAATTTCATCCCCTTCACGGCGGTCTTCTTCGGATCCGATAAGGACAGCCTTAAGATGGTATTCCGAGACAAGCCGCTTTATAAGTTCGGTGTAATTATCCTTGCCCCAGCGCCGCGATTCCGCAACCGCCCGAAAGGCGACGGCAACGTAGGGATCGGTCTCGGCAACACCAAATCCTGAGAGCATCGCGACCGATCGGTGAGCGTCATCCTCATTAAGGAAAAGCTTGGGGTGCACGAATTCCAGGTCCACCTCGGCACCGCGTCTCAAAAGATTGAAATAAGTTTCGCTGCGATGCGACGAATTCAGTGGTGTTGGCAGGGGTAGCGGGCGCGTGAGCAGGAGCCGGCGGCCGTCGGCAATGTAACCGACGCGCTTGCGAACGCCGGCCAATTTGAACCCGGCGGCGGCGCCGAACGACGGCGGCAGGATATAGCCGAGGTCGAAATCGTGAGGCGCGACGATCTCTTTGATTTTCATTACCGCGAGGAGACCGTGGACATGATTCACCGGAATTTTAAGAACTTCGTCAATAGCCGGATTCCCGGCGAAGAGATCGGCCAGGTTCTCGGGCACCAGCAATGACACCCGGGACCCGGGGTGGGCCTCGCGGGTCTCGTTGATCATCGGCAAAGCCATCAGGCAATCGCCAAGATGATTTGGGGAGCGAATGACAATTTTCAGTGACATCAGTCGGCGAACTTACCATCCAGGTCGGCCCTGGCCAGGTAGTAGTCCTTTAACTCCTCAAGGTACTTATCTCTCGCTTCAAGGTAAGAAACCGTGTTTTCGAGGTAGGTCAACTCTGAAATCTGCCCGTCATCCCATCTATATTTTGCTATTTCCAGTTTACTGCGGCTAAGCTCCACCTGTTTTGCAAGGAGACCGCTCTTGCGATAGCCGACACTGATCCGGTTGACGAGATTCTCGATCTCGGCGTGGGCCGCCTTTTCCGCCTTTTCGTGTTCCAGCCGTGACTTTTCGGCCGAGAGACGGGCCGCCTTAACCGAGGCACTGGCGGCGCCACCATCCCACAGAGGATAAGAAAGGTCAAGTTTGATCCCCCACGAATCGGTGTTGAGATCCCGGCTTTGCGTCACCAGACTCCGGTCATCCTCCACCGTACCGCGCTCAAGGCCGTAACTGGCAGTGATAACCCCGGAGAGGCCGTATGACGAAGCCGTGTACTCGGCCTGCCGCTCCGCCTTACGGTACTCGTGCCAGGCCCTGCGTATGGTCACACAGTCTTCCCAGCGATCGACGAACGAGTGCATCCGCGAATCCGTGGGGTGGTCGGTTATTTCCGGTATGACGGGGTTGACGCCTTCAGACGTCGGCAGATCGAGCAGAGTAACCAGGGAACGCCATTGTTCGAGGGCGGCATTGTCGTTATCGAACTTCATGAGTTCGGCATCAAGGCGCTGTGAGGAAGATTCCAGCCAGTCTTCTTCGGAGATAACACCATCCATAAGTTTGACCGAGTCGATTTCCGCCTTGAGTCGGGCCAGACGAAAATTGTCGGCGCTCAACTCCGCTTTCAGTCTTGTCTGGAGAACGCCGAAGTAGGCCTCAATGACTTCCTTCTTGAGAGCGGCGGTTTCCTCGGCTTTGGCCAGACGGGCGATCTCAAGATCATCGCGCTTGTTGTTGAGCTCATGCTTGGCATCCGAGGGTTTCAGAATCGGCTGAGTCAGGGAGAAATTGAAAGTGCCCAGGTTGCGCTTTTCATCGATCGACCGGCTGCTGAAAAGATAGGTCGTATCGGCGCCGTTCACCTGCGTGATCCGGTCCTGCACCGGATACTTCGAGTCATTGTTGACGAGGTTTGCGCTAAGCGTAAAATCCCCACCGGTGATCAGGCTTTGCCGGAGCGTGATATCCGCATCGAAATCGAAATTCGTGTTAGTGGCAAGGACCTTTTCGTCCGTGCCCGGCAGAAAGTCGAAGGTTTCCTGCTCGCTGTAGGCCGGCAATGAACCGTTGATGGAAATCTCCGGGACATAGAAATTTATTTTTTCGGCGAAGTAGTTCTGTTCGGCGACTTCGAGATTCCCGTCGATGATCTCTCCCCGCCCCGTCCGGTGCAGGGCAATCTCAATGGCATCGGCCAGCGACAGGTCGCCGGCGGCAACCGCCTGCCCACCGGTGCTTAATACGAGCGCGACCCACCAGGTCAAGGCGACGGTCCTGTATCTCCTGTTCATATTCTATCCTCGAAATAAACGAGATCATTGTTGCTATTCATATCGCAGAGCCTCTATGACATTGAGCATCGCCGCCTTGCGGGCCGGGTATATTCCGAACACGATCCCTACCGTGGCCGAGACACCAACGGCCAGGATGATCGAGTAAATGGACACCACCGTGGGCCAGTCGGCATAAAAGGCAATGGCTTTCGCCAGAATTAGCCCCATACCGAGGCCAAGAACGCAACCGACCAGGCAGATTGCCACCGCTTCGACAAGGAACTGGCGCATTATGTCCGTTCTTTGGGCCCCCACCGCCCGCCGGATGCCGATTTCGCGGGTGCGCTCGAGCACCGTGGCCAACATGATGTTCATGATACCGATTCCGCCCACCAGCAGCGAGATCCCGGCAATGGCCCCCATCACGATATTGAATATCTGTTGCGTCTTCTGAGATTGTCTCAGCAATGATTCCGGGACCACGATCTCGTAGTCCTCGACATCATAATGGCGACGCCGCATTATCCGCTCCACCAGCTTCGTTACGGTCGAGACATACTTGAGGTCGGTCACGGTGATGGTGAGTTGGTCAAGCTCGGGAGTATTGAACTTCTGCTCATCATCCGACACCATAGACACCCGGAAGTGGCCACCGCCGAAACTACTCATGCCCGCGAAGGAGCGATCGAATTTCTTTTCCGCAGCAGAGATCGGTATGTAAACATCCTCGTTGAGATTTTTCAGCTCAAAGCCCTCGACTTTGCCGCGGCCGATATACTTGTCGGCCATGACCCCCACGACGGTGAAATCGAGGTCGCCGATTCGGACCAACTGCCCGATAGGATCCTCGAAAGCGAATAGCGCCCTCTTTGCCTTGGCGCCGAGAACGCATATCTGTGAGAAATCCTCTACATCCATATCGGTGATAAACCGTCCCCGTTCTACTTCAATCGACGACGAATAGACAAACTGTGGCCCGGTGGCCACCACTCGCACCTCGGCATCCTGGGAGCCGTTATATATCTTCGTGATATTCTCATAACGCTGGGGAACGACGTTTTTGACGAGGTCGGTGTAACCGGCGATGTTTTCGGCATCCTCGAAGCACAGCCCGGGGGATCGTATGAGCCCCAGGTCGGAGGAACGATCCTCGTTGGGGGTCTTGGCATTGACAATGATGTTGTTTATGCCCAGGATAGATATCTGCTCCAGAGCCTCAAGCTTGGCTCCCTCGCCGATGGAGAGCATGGCGATAACCGCTCCGACGCCGAAGATAACACCGAGCATGGTCAGGAAGGTCCTGAGCTTGTGAGCCAGGAGCGAGTCGAGTGAGACCTGATAGACAGCTTTAAAAAACATACTATCTATCCGCCTCAACCGCCGCGCTTGCCGCGCTGCTGAGGGCGACCGGCCCCGTTAGTTTGTGTGCGTCCCTTGTTTAGCTCGGGTTCGGTGGCTTTGTCCCCGGGCAGGCCCATTTCATCGAGGGTGGGATCGAGCAGGCAAACTTCCTCATCGCCCTCGAGTCCCGAGACTATCTCGATGAACATGTCATTGCGCCGACCGACCTCAATTTCGCGCCTCTTCTTATTCCCGAGGTAGACCACCGTCTGGCCCTCCTTCTCGAAAACCGCCTCGAGAGGCACCGAGACCACACTATCGAGACGCTCGATAATAATATCGCAGGAGGCCGACATGCCCGGTTTAAGTTCGTCATCGGGCTCGAAGATATAGACCTCGATATCGAAGACGTTGATCTTGGAGTTGTAGTCCTTTTTGCGGGCCAGGGTCCCTTTCTTCCGAATCTCGGCGCGATACTGCTTGTCAGGGAGGGCATCGAGCACCACCTCGACTTCCTGGCCGGAGTCGACTTTGTTGGCATCGACCTCGGATACGGTCGCTTCGACCATCATCTCCGAAAGGTCGGGCAAATTGACCAGTCCCATTCCGGGCCAGGGCGAGTCACCCTCCTGGACCTTGCTCATGCCACTGCCTTTCCATATCTCGAGGTACACAACCATACCCGGTATGGGCGCCATGATCGTCATTTGATCCAGTTCCTTGCGGGCCAGGGCGGCCTTATCGGTGGCCCGTTGCACCTCGACCTCAGCCTTTTCCACGTCGGCCCTGAGCTGTTCGAGCCTGGCATTAAAATTGAGTTCGGCCAGCTCCAGTTCCAGAGCGGCCTCTTCCGCCACCCGCGTGGCCTCGTGCTTCATCTCGTCGTAATTGCGCCGGGCTTTCTCCAGATCAAGCGTGAGTTGCTTCTCCTGAATGGTGTATTCCTTACGGGCCCGTTCCAGCGCGGAAGTCTTTATCTTCAGTTCCGACTCGTGATCGGCAAGCTCGGCGGTTTGCTCGGAAGCATCAAACTTGATAACCGGATCGCCTTCGGATACCATCGATCCTTCCGGCGCCAGCCAGGTTATCTGAAGACCCCGAATGCGAGGGGCCGACAGGGTGTAAGCGCGCGTCGCGTCAACAGTACCGTTGGTGCTCAACGCAATTACAAACTCACCCTGTTCCACATTCGCCGTGGGAATATCCACATCTGTCGAGAACAGGGCGTTAACGCCGTAGTAACCGACCACGACTAAGACCAGGACAATTACCAGATACCAGTATCTCTTCATTCAATACCTTCCCGACCTGTCAAGTGTAACCAATTTGTTTGACCCTGCTGCGTGAAAGGCAACGCTATCTTTAGCATAATAATCCATATTAATGTACTCCATGGGGCCGCTAAAGTTGCATAGCTGCCTACACTTTCCAGCGGCGGTGCGTCCACAGCCACTGGTCCGGGTACTGACGAATGCAACTCTCGAAGAATTTTGTATACTCCTGTGTGACGGCTACAATATCGGATTCGTCGTCGCCGCTCGCCGGTGACTTGATGGGCTCACCGGCCATGACCACGTGGCGATCATAGCGCTCGCGCCGCATCATAAACGGCAATACCGGCGCGCCCGCCTTGACGGCAAAAGCCGCCGGTCCTTTCGGAGTCGCCGCCGGCCGTCCAAAGAATTTCACCACAACTCCCGAGGGCGCATGCTGATCTGAGATAAGCCCCACAAAACGATTGGCCTTCAGTGACTTAAATACGCCCCGAACACTCCGGTTGACCGGTATCATCCCGACTCCGATTTCGGTGCGAAAGCCCCTCAAGAGGCGATCGACTTTCTCGTTGTGCTGGACGCCGGTTATAATGTCCATGGGGAATCCACGGGTCGCCACCCAGGCGCCGAAAAGCTCCCAGCTTCCGAAATGCGGCACCACGATCACAGCACCATGGCCCTCATCGTGAACTGCCTGCATGTGTTCGAGGCCGTCATCGACAATGTAGTCATCGAGCATCGTCTGCAAACACTTGCCAAATCTCGAGAACTCGACCAGAGTACGGCCGGTGTTCTGGAATACCCGCCGAGTAATGGCTTCAATCTCCTTCGCGGAAAGAGTGTCGCCCATGGCACGGGCAAGGTTCTCGATGGCGATACGCCGCCGGGAAGTCAGTATTGCATGGGCGAAACTGCCCAGCCCGGCCGCGAAAGAATCCGCCACCCGGGGCGACAAAAGTTGAGCCAGGCTGATACCCGTCAGGGCCAGCAAATACTCGAGGTTATGACTCAGCTTCGCCATGACTCGCCATCATCGTCGGTCGTTTCCGGATTGTCCGGGTCGCCATAATCGAAATCGGTGGAGTGAAGTTTTTCCTCCTCCTCCCATTTCTTGTAATAACTGCGCTTTTTTCTGTAACGCATGAATGCTCCGATGACGACGATAACCGCCAAACCCAGCCAGAGAACCATTGTATCCATAAACACCGTTATCAGGTTGAATTGCTTTGCCAGATGTTGATTGAATTCCTCCTGGAATTCGAGGAAATTTGACCCCGTGGCGGTCATGAGGGCCGCATCGACCTTTCGCCCGCGCCCGATTTCGCGCAGAAACCGGCTCAGGGATCCCTTCCCATAATTGTCGACCATATACTTCACGGCCAGGTAGGACTGCGAATAGGCCACGTGGGCCTTGCCCTCACCGAACCGGTTGACCTGCTCAATCTCCATGAGGGGGATAAAATCCCCGAAGACACCGACCCGCCCCATAGCCAGGTTGTCCGACCATCCCCATTCGGTTGAGATGAACATCGCCATGCCCTCGTCGAACCATCGCGGGACGCGGTTTATGCCGGCCATGTCGGCCACGGCCAAATGCGTGTACTCGTGGGCAAGCAATTGGTTCAAGGGTTTGCGAATGTTGAATTTGTCGGGTGATTTTATCGCTATCAGGCCGCGCTGGGGAAAAGCGGCGGCGGCTCCCCAATCGGGGAAGAGCCCCCGGATAAGCATCTCAAACGCCTGTAAATCCTCGAGGACATAGACCTTCGCATTATACGAAAGGGAATCGCCCAGCAATTCGATGAGCTGCTGCCGCGTACCGGTCAGGACCGAATCGGCCTGGTCGAGATGCCTCGGGTTATCCATATAGAAGGTGAAGTGGGTCCGCACCACCGAATCGGGAATATTGTAACCGGCCGCGTCAGCCGTTCCGGGCAGAAGACACAGTGCCAGCATGCAGGTGTAGAGAATATTCCTGATCATCGAGAGAAGATAACGAAATCAAACCGTTTGGCAAGTGCGACGGTGCAAATCCTGTCAGCGGCGGGCAGACCATCGCAAAAGCTGTTGACGCCGGAACCGATTTTGTGTAATGTTGTTAATTCAGCAATTACAAAAACATTCAACGGGAGACTGTATGAACATATTCGATTTTGCGATGCAGATGGAGCTGGACGGCAAGGCGTTCTACGAAGAACAGGCCGCGCGGGCCGAATTGCCGGAACTCAGGGATATCCTGCTGCAGCTTGCCGCTGACGAACAGAGGCATTACAACATCTTCAAGGCCATGAAAGAGGGCAAGTCGGTTGCCGCCGAACATCAGGTGCAAACGGAAATCCTCGAATCCGTCAAGAACGTTTTCGAGAACCTGAAGTCTCAAAAGAAAGAGTTCGCCTTCGCCGAGGGTTCGCAGAAGGTGTGGCAGGAGGCCCAGGATGTAGAGAAAAAATCCGAAGACTTCTACCGCCAGAAGGCAGACGAAGTCACCGAAGATGAGCAGAAGCTCTTCCTTAACAGGATAGCCGACGAGGAGCGCAAGCACTGGGTTACCATCGAAAATGTCATCCAGTTTCTGGATCGTCCCAATCATTGGCTCGAAAACGCCGAGTGGAGCAACCTGGAAAATTATTGATTCAGAAAATTGCCTAAAAAAGAAGCGGTCGCAATGACCGCTTTTTTTGTTTTACAGAGAGTCGGACCCTCAGGGCTGTTTTTTGTCTGATGACAAACCAACGAGGTCCTTCAGATTTTTCACTTCGATCGCCGAGAGTTCTCGCCACTGCCCCGTCCCCAGCCGGGCAACGGTGACACCGGCAAAAGATATCCGCCGCAGATACTTGACCGGATGCCCCACCGCCTTGCACAGTTGTTTCACCTCGCGTTTGCGGCCCTCGGTCAGGGTCAGGCGAATACGCGTCGTCTGTTGCGGTTTGCCCAGGATTGCCACCGAGGCATGGCCGGTGGCGCCGTCCTCGAGCTTTATTCCCTTCTTGATCCGGGCCGCGGCCTCGGTGGTGAAGGCCCCGTCGACGCGCGCCTCGTAAACCTTCGCTACCTGGTAGCGGGGATGCGCCAGGCGATAGGCCAGATCGCCGTCATTCGTCAGCAGCAAAACACCCTCGGTGTCATAATCGAGCCGCCCCACCGGGTAGACCCTGTCACCGAGGTTCTTTAGCAGATGAAGCACGGTTTTGCGCTTGAAGGGATCAAAAAGCGTGGTCATGACTTGCTTCGGTTTATTGAGGACGACATACACCTGACGGGTAACGGGCTCAACTAGGGTGCCTTTGACCCGGACGACATCTTTGGAGGTGTCGATGACGACCCCCATGGTGGTGACGGTTTCATCATTGACGGTTACGCTGCCGCGCTCGATGAGCTTATCGGCTCCGCGCCGGGAGGTTACCCCGCACAATGAGAGATACTTGTTGATACGAATGGGGCTGGTCTCCCCGCCGCCGTCTGACATGTCTGACTCCCGGGAAAAACGCCGGACGCGCGCCCCAAAGGCGCCCGACAATAACAAATATTTAGACGAGCCCGCTTATTGAGGGGGCTCTTCGGTAGTGTCCATATCGACAATCACGCCCGCCGGCTGCTGGGTCTCCCCCGGGACAACCTCGTCTTCCGTTTCAACGGCGTCTTCCTCTTCGACGACGTCATCGGGTTCAACGGAGACAGCGGCCTCTTCATCGGTAACGACCGCTGCGGCCACCAGACTCTCGTAAACCGGCTCATCATCCGTCTCGACCGAAGCCGGATCGAAAGTCCCATCGGCCACGTTGAGCTTCTCCGGCTTCGCCTCACCGTCCTCGGCATGGTCCAGGAGCAATTCCGTTTGCGGCTGAGGTTCGCGGGAAGAAATCAGTTCCTCGATTTCGGACATCTTGGGTAAATCATCGAGCGATGCCAGGCCGAAGAACTTAAGAAATTCGTCGCCGGTACCGTATTGAAGCGGCTTGCCCACGGTCTGGGCACGGCCCTTGATAACCACCAGATTTTTTTCGAGCAGGTTCCTCAGGACGCCGTCGGAGGCCACACCCCGGATGTGTTCGATATCGGTCTTGGTAACCGGCTGGCGGTAGGCCGCTATTGCCAGCGTCTCCAGCGAGGCCCGCGTCATGCGCATCTTGCGTTTGCGGCTGAAAAGCTCCTGAACGTAAAAGGCGAACTCGGGGACAACATAGAACTGGTAACCGCCGGCCAGCTCGCGGATGCGAAACGAACAGCCGGCCTCCATATAGCGGTTGTTGAGTTCGGCCACCGACTTGCCAACCTTACTCGGCGTCATATCCTCGACGACATCGACGACCTTGCGCGCCGGCAGGGGTTCCGGCGAAGCCAGAATCAGGGCCTCGACAGCCGAGCTTTGCATTCCATTATCAGTCATCTATCGAATTACCTCCGGTTCGGCATCATTGAAATGCACCAGGTCGAGCGGTTCGGCCCTGGCCTCAAAGCGCTCACCCCGATACACGCGCAACTCTGAAAAGGGCTGCGACTGGCTAATCGTTATCCGGCGGGCCCGGGCAAGTTCCAGAAGCGCCACGAACGTCACCACCGCCACGATCCGGCGCGGAAGATCGGCCAGGAGATCCTGGAAAGTCGCATATTCCTTCTGCCGAAGCATCAGCATGACGATTTCCATGCGTTCCTCGATCGAGATCTCTTCCACATCAACCTCGTGAACAACCTCGTCGTGCTTGGCCGAGAGAACGTCTTTGAAAGCCGAGATCAGGTCGAAGAGAGAAATGTCACTGTATTCCTCGATGCGATGATCGAGCTTGCCCAGAGGCATATCGGGAACGTAGTTGCGCTCTTCAAAAATGGCCTTCTCGTGCAGGATATCTCCGGCTTCCTTGTACTTCTTGTACTCGATGAGGGCCATGATGAGTTCTTCGCGAGGATCCCCCTCTTCGCCATCCTCTTCGTCGCGCGGTAACAACAGCCGCGTCTTAATGCGGATCAGCGTCGCCGCCATGAGGATAAACTCCCCGGCCACTTCCAGGTTGAGCGTCTGCATCATCTCAACATATTTCAAGTACTGCCGCGTAATGCGGGCAATGGGAATATCATATATGTCAACTTCCTCTTTCCTGATCAAATACAGCAGCAGATCCAGAGGGCCATGGAACACGGCCAGGTCCACCCGGTATTCATCAAGCTGAGGATTCACCACCACTTCGGTCATTTCTTTTTTCCTCGGTAGTTCATTTTCATGGCCGCCCGCACCTTTTCCATGACATTCTCGGCGCGATTGCGGGCGCGTTCGCCGCCGGTCTTCAATACATCCCAGACATAATCGGGATCGGCCAATAGCTGTAAACGTTTTTCGCGTATCGGCGTGAGGGCATCATTGAGGTTCTTCGTCAGAAGAGCCTTGCAATCGACACAACCCAGTTCGCCGGTGCGGCACGGCGGAGCGATGCTTTCCTTAGCACCTTCCGTGTATACGCGATGCAAAAGGTAAATCGGGCATTTGTCGGGATGGCCCGCATCGCCCTTGTGAATCTTCTCCGGATCGGTATAGAAGCCCTTGAGCCTCTTTGCCGTCTGTTTGTCGGTATACTCGAGAGGTATGTGGTTGTCGTAAGACTTCGACATCTTCCGATTGTCCGCACCCAGAATCAACGGAGTCTCCGTAAACAACCCCGCCGGCTCGTTGAACACCTTGCGATAGGTGGTGTTGAACCGCTTCGCGAGATCGGCGGCCAGCCAGATGTGTTTCTCCTGGTCCTTGCCAACCGGCACCTTGTCGGCGTTGTAAACGCAGATATCGGCGGCCTGCAAAACCGGGTAGCCGAGAAATCCGTAAGAGTCCAGCTTGTCCTTCTTCTCCTGATACGTGGGCAGGCGCGTCAGGGTCGGCACCGTAATCAGCATAGAGAACAGCAAATGCAGTTCGCTGTGCTGGGGCACCTCCGACTGGACAAACAGCGCACATTTCTCGGGATCGAGTCCGGCCGAAAGGAAATCGACGGCCATCTGGAATACCCGATCCTTGAGGACTTTCGGATTCTTCCAGTCCGCCGTAAGAGCATGCAGATCAACTATACAGGTGAACATCCAGTAGTCGTCCTGAAGGCGGACCCAGTTGCGCAGGGCACCCTCAAGGTTACCGACATGGAGAGAACCGGTGGGTTGCATGCCGGAGAGGATGGTCTCCTTCCGGGCGGGTTTGGCAGTTGTTGGTTCGTTGTCGTTCTTAGTCTTACTATCTGTCATCACACACTTTTCCAATTATGTCAGGGTACGGTAGGTTCACGCCAATATTAAATCAAATAAAACTTTCACACGTTACGACACATAATCACGCAATCGGGGAGTTTCGGTCGGATACCCGGCAGAAATTCGGTCCGGGTTGTTTAATCCATAAATAGATAGGGTCGCCACTGCTCGGAGACAGTGGTAGTTCGCTGGATGAAGGTAATAAAGGTCGGACGGCCGGGTCTTTTGAGAAGGCGCATGCCGGCCTCTTCGGGGGTGCGGTCGCCCTTCTTGTTGTTACAGCGCGAGCAGGCGCAGACGAGATTGTCCCAGGATTCACGGCCGCCCATGGTCTTGGGGACAACGTGATCGACGGTCATGGGACCTTTGGCGCCGCCGCAGTACTGACAGCGGTGGCCGTCGCGCACGAGGATGTTCTTGCGGGTTAGCATGATACGCTTGTACGGCACTTTCCGGTAGCGCCACAGGCGCACCACCGAGGGGCAGGCGAAGGCTTTGTCGACGGTGCGGATTTTGAGGCCGTCGGCGGGCGCGATCAGCTCGGCTTTGCCCTGGAAAAGCAGGACAAAAGCGCGACGGGCCGAACACACGGTGAGCGGCTCGTAGTTTTGATTGAGCATCAAAACATTCCGGCTGACTACCGACGAATTCATAACAGCTTCTTATACGCACCGGCCGGGGCCGGGTTTACCGGGTTTTCGAGCCCTTCGAGAGCCCGGCGGCGTGCGGGGCGCACATTATAGCGATCCCGCGATCAGCGTCGTGGCGGCCGATTCCACGGGAATCGGTTTTGGCGCCGAACGCCAAGGTATCGTGTCAATTTAGGGGTTGCGGGCTGTATGTCAATTGGTTTTTGGGGAGAGGGGCGAGCGGGCAGGTACAAGTACAAACCTTCTCAACACAAGATTGGAGGCCACAAAAAAAGGGAAGGCCTTGAGGCCTTCCCTTCCATTCGCATAGATTTGCGGCGTTATTTCATCAGAACCATCTTCCGGCTCGCGGTGAAATCACCGGCCTGGAAACGGT
>CAZVUZ010000086.1:0-14000 GCA_964630485.1 uncultured Ignavibacteriales bacterium | reverse complement strand
ATCTGGGAGCGGTGCTGGCGCGGAGGCTGGCCGACAAGATTAACGTCCGGGCATTCATTGTCGATCCTATCACGGTCACGGAGCTTTCGGACATCGCCAAAGTCTCGGGCCTTCCGGACATTCAGCGCGTCAGTATATTCCACGCCCTGAACCAGAAGGCCGTAGCGCGGCTGGCGGCCCACGACCTTGGCGGCCGCTACGCTGATTACAGCTTCATCGTCGCCCATCTCGGCGGCGGCATCAGTGTCGGGGCACACAAGGGTGGCCGGGTAATCGATGTCAACAACGCCCTCAACGGCGACGGCCCCTTTGCGCCAACGCGCTCCGGCCATCTCCCCGTATGGAGTTTGGTGGAACTGGCTTTCTCCGGCAAATACACCGAGGAGCAGCTCAAGCAGAAGATCTGGAGCAACGGCGGCGTCAGCGCCTACCTGGGAACCAGCGACATGAGGGAAGTGAAGAAGCGCATGACCGAGGGCGACGCCAAGGCGAGATTGATTTACGACGCTATGGCCTACCAGGTAGCCAAGGAAATAGGCGCCTTCGCGGCGGTGCTGGAGGGCAAGGTCGATGCCATCGTCCTCTCCGGGGGGCTGGCCCGCGACGATGAGTTCGTGAAGCTGATTAAGGACCGGGTCGGCTTTGTCGCCAAATTCATGATATACCCGGGGAGTGATGAAATGCGCGCCCTGGACATGGGCGCAGTGAGAGTTTTAATGGGCGAAGAAGAGGCCAGGGAATACTAGGAATGCGAGGCCCGGCGCACAGACTTGCGGTGTCACCCGGCAGACTAACCTGCCGGGAGCACCGGTTGACATTGTCACCTCCCGGAGCTGTCGGCGGCGGATGGGAACACCGCTGCCCGACCTCTTCCGAGAGTCCCGGCGCCCCTGTCACAATAGTGACCCGGCAACCCGCAATCGGCCCGACCGACCTTTACCCGTGGAAAAAGTACTTGATGCCGACGGCCTTCGGTACTATAGAGAGCCATAAACCAATCTATGATTCCGACAGGTATTTGTTGAATAGACAGGATATGAAACATGTCTGACAATAATCGCGACCTGCGACTGGTCGATGAATTCCCGATACCCACTTTTAAAGAGTGGCGATCCGAGGTCGAACGTCTCCTTAAGGGGGCCGCTTTTGATAAGCGCATGCTGACACGGACCCATGAGGGCATAACCCTGCAGCCGATCTACCGCCGGGAAGATATAAAGGATCTCCCCCATGTGGACTCGTTGCCGGGCGAGGCGCCTTATGTGCGCGGCGGCGAATGCTTCCGCGATCCCCAACAGGCCTGGGAAGTCACCGAAGAGATATCGGCTCCGACCTATGAGAAATTCAACGGCGCCCTGAGAGGCGATCTAAAGCGGGGTCTGACCTCGGTGCGCATCGCGCTTGATGAAGCATCGCGGCAGGGTCTCGACCCGGATGAGGCCGAGAGCGCCCAGGTCGGGCACGGCGGCGTTTCGATAGCCTCGATAAGAGGCTTCGCCCGCGCCCTGGACCATATCGATCTGGCGAAAACCCCGGTTTATATACGATCCGGATCCGCCGGCCTGCCCTTTCTGGGAATATATGTTGCCGTTGCGGGAAGCCACGGCGTGGGCCCGGAACAGCTTCCGGGAGCGGTGGCCATGGATCCCCTGGGTGACCTGGCCATAACCGGCCATCTGCCAACATCGCTGGGCACCGCCTGTAAAGAGATGGCCGCCATCACCGGCTGGGCCGCCGAAAGGGCCCCGAAACTCGGTACGATATGGGTTCACGGTGAGCCCTACAGCAATGCCGGCGGCAATGCCGTCCAGGAACTCGCTTTCGTCATCGCCACCGCCGTAGAGTACCTGCGTGAACTCGAGATGCGAACCATCGCCCCCGAAAGCGCCGCGCCCCATTTCCGCTTCAGTTTCGCGGCCGGCTCCAATTTCTTCATGGAAGTGGCCAAACTGAGAGCGGCCCGTTTGCTCTGGAACCGGGTTCTGGAGACCTGTGGCGTTGACGAAAACCACCGTCACATGTGGATGCACGTGCGCACCGCCCGGTACAGCAAGACCCTGTTCGATCCTTATGTCAATATGCTCCGGGCCGCCACCGAGGCCTTTTCCGGGGCCGTCGGCGGCGCCGACAGCCTGCAGGTTGCTCCCTTTGATGAGTCCTTCCGAACAGCCGACGAGTTCTCCCGGCGCATCGCCCGCAACTCGCAAATTATCATCCGTGACGAGGTGCACCTCGGCCAGGTTATGGATCCTGCCGGCGGCTCCTATTATGTCGAGAAACTGACCGCCGAGATTGCCGAAGCCGCCTGGACGCTAATGCAACAGGTGGAAGGCAAAGGCGGCATGTCGCGGGCGCTCGGCGAAGGCTTCCCTCAAGGCGAGGTAACCCGCTCGGCCACCGATCGGGCCGAAGCCTACGCCCTCCGCAAAAACGTCCAGGTTGGAACCAATAAATATCCGAACCCGACCGAAGAGCGGCTCGCCACGGTCGATGTTGATCATGGCGAGATTCATGAAGTGCGCTCCCGGCGCATTAAAGAACTGCGGTCATTACCGGAACACAAAGAGGCGCTGGCGGCCGTGAAGGATCTCGCGGAAATCGTCGAGACCGGTTCCGGCGGACTGGTGGACGCCGTCATAAAGGCGGCCGGCAAAGGCGGCACCATTGGAGAGATTACGCACGCCCTCCGGGCCAGCGAGGCCGCTACCACCGAGGTCAAGCCACTCAAAGTTGAGCGGGCGGCGGCGCAGTTTGAAGCCCTGCGACTGGCGATCATGAATCAGAGAAAGAGCAAAGGCGGTCTGAAAGTCTATATGACAACCCTCGGACCGGCCGGTCACTATATGCCGCGGCTGGATTTTGCCGCATCATTCTTCGAGGTAGGTGGTTTCGAGGTCATTCGCACGACCGGCCATGACTCGGCCGATGAGGCCGCCGCTGAGGCTCTCAAAGCCGATGCCGATGTGGCCGTCATTTGCGGACTCGACGAGGCCTATACCGAAAGCGCCCCGGCCGTCGCAAAGGCTATCAAAAAGTCCCGGCCCCATACGATCGTCGTGCTCGCCGGAAAGCCGGCCGAGGAAACGGTGGCCGCACTCTGGCACGAAGCGGGCATCGAGACTTTCATTCACATCCGATCCAACGTCTTGGCCGTTCTGACCTCTATCGCTTCCAAACTGGGGGTGCAACTATGAGTCGCATACCGGATTTCACCAAAACGAAACTCGAACATAAAGCTGACACCGCCGATTACCAGAGTTGGAAAACGCGGGTCGAGAAAAAGACCGGAAAGAAAATAGAAGATCTCGCCTGGCGGACGATGGAACAAATCCGGGTCAAGCCGCTGTACTGCCGGTCGGATATAGCTTCACTGGAACATATAGACTACACCGCCGGCCTGCCGCCTTTCCTGCGGGGACCCTATGCCACCATGTATGTCATGCGACCGTGGACCGTCAGGCAATATGCCGGGTTCTCCACCGCCGAAGAATCGAACGCCTTCTACCGGCGCAATCTCGCCGCCGGGCAGAAGGGATTGTCGGTCGCTTTCGATTTAGCCACGCATCGCGGCTACGATTCGGATCATCCCCGCGTGATCGGTGATGTCGGCAAGGCCGGAGTGGCCATCGACTCCATCCTGGATATGGAAGTTCTCTTCCGGGATATCCCCCTCGACAGCATGTCGGTGTCAATGACCATGAACGGCGCCGTCCTGCCCGTGCTGGCTTTCTACATTGTCGCCGGACTGGAACAGGGCGTGCCGCTGGAGAAACTGTCCGGTACGATTCAGAACGACATCCTCAAAGAATACATGGTGCGCAACACCTACATCTATCCCCCGGCCGGATCCATGCGCATCATTGGTGACATCATCGCCTACACGGCCGCAAAGATGCCGAAATTCAACAGTGTCTCGATTTCCGGCTACCACATGCAGGAAGCCGGCGCGACCTGTGACCTTGAGATGGCCTATACGCTGGCCGACGGACTCGAATATGTCCGTGCCGGGCTGAAAGCGGGTTTGACGATTGATCAGTTCGCACCCCGGCTGTCGTTCTTCTGGGCCATCGGCATGAATTACTTCATGGAAATCGCCAAAATGAGAGCGGCGCGGGTATTGTGGGCCAAGCTTATGAAACCGTTCGAACCGAGGAATCCCAAGTCGATGATGCTGCGGACGCACTCGCAGACCTCCGGCTGGAGCCTAACCGAACAGGACCCGTTCAATAACATTACCCGCACCTGTATCGAGGCCATGGCGGCCGCACTCGGTCACACTCAGAGCCTGCACACCAACGCCCTTGACGAGGCGATTGCCCTGCCAACCGATTTCAGCGCGCGTATTGCCCGCAACACGCAATTGTACCTGCAGGATGAAACCGAAATTTGTCGAGTGATTGACCCTTGGGGAGGCTCTTATTATGTTGAATCTCTGACCGATGCCCTTATACATAGGGGTTGGGAACATATTCAGGAGGTCGAAGAACTCGGCGGCATGGCCAAAGCGATCGAGAGCGGCCTGCCCAAGATGCGGATTGAAGAGGCCTCGGCCCGACGCCAGGCCCACATCGACTCCGGCGCCGAGACCATCACCGGGGTCAATCGCTACCGCCTGGAAAAGGAAGAACCGATTGATATTCTTGAAGTGGACAACCGTGTGGTTCGCGACCAGCAGATCGCGCGTCTGGAGAAACTTCGTAAGGAACGCAATGAAACAGCCGTAAATCAGGCCCTGGAGACTTTGCGCCAATGCGCCAAGACCGGTCAGGGC
The DNA here is from genome assembly GCA_964630485.1 of uncultured Ignavibacteriales bacterium. Taxonomy (GTDB): domain Bacteria; phylum Zixibacteria; class MSB-5A5; order GN15; family FEB-12; genus JAJRTA01. The sequence continues at coordinate 9,229 of CAZVUZ010000086.1, read as the reverse complement.
AATCTCCTGGAGCTTTCCGTCGAAGCCGCCAAAGCCAGGGCTTCGCTCGGAGAAATCAGTTCCGCCCTGGAAACCGTGTGGGGACGCCACAAGGCCGAGACCAGAACTATTTCCGGCGTTTACAGCAGTGAGTATATGGAAAGTGAGACTATTGCAGCCGTCCGCCGCATGACGGACGAATTCGAGAAGGCCGAGGGACGTCGGCCGCGTATCCTGGTCGCCAAGATGGGCCAGGACGGTCACGACCGCGGAGCCAAGGTCATCGCGACAGCCTTCGCCGACCTGGGGTTTGACGTCGACGTCGGCCCGCTTTTTCAGACACCTGAGGAAACCGCCCGCCAGGCGGTCGAAAACGATGTCCATGTCGTCGGAATGAGTTCCCTCGCAGCCGGCCACAAAACGCTCCTGCCGGCCCTCGTAGCGGAGCTCAAAAAACTCGGCCGCGAGGATATTCTGGTTATAATCGGGGGTGTTATCCCCGCCCAGGATTATGACTACCTTTACGAACAGGGCGCCGCCGCTATTTTCGGACCGGGCACGGTCATCCCGGTGGCCGCCAGGACCGTACTTGAGAAATTGCGATAATTAGGACACGCTGGAGAGACTAATGTCGGACAAAGACCGAAAAAAGAAACCCGATCCCGAACCGCCGTCGGCATTGAATGTTATGCCGGGCGTCGAGGGCGGGCATGACGGTCTTCCCGACGCCGCCAATCGTAACCGTAAGGCATCTTCTCCGCCGAAGTCACCGCCCGCAAAATTCTCAACCGACGCATACGTCAAGGGCATCCTCGATAGCGACCGGACCATGATCGGCCGGGCCATCACCCTGATTGAATCCAACGCTCAGCCGCACCAGGAACAGGCTCAGGAAGTCCTGAAGGCGCTAATGCCGCACAGCGGCAAATCGGTCCGGGTCGGTATTACAGGCGTCCCGGGTGCCGGCAAAAGTACCTTTATAGAGACCCTCGGCACCCGCCTGACCGGCGAGGGCCACCGGGTGGCCGTCATGGCCGTGGACCCCTCCAGCAGTCTCACGAAAGGCAGTATCCTCGGAGACAAAACCAGGATGGAAGAACTCGGTGCCGATCCCCGGGCTTTCATACGGCCGAGTCCGTCCGGCGGCACTCTCGGCGGCGTGGCCCGTAAAACCCGTGAGACCATGCTGGTATTCGAGGCGGCCGGCTATGACGTCCTCCTCGTCGAAACCATCGGTGTCGGGCAAAGTGAAATAACCGTCCGCTCCATGGTCGATTTCTTCCTGCTGGTCCTCATTGCCGGAGCCGGTGATGAATTGCAGGGCCTGAAAAAAGGTGTCATCGAGATCGCCGACGCCATTTTGATAAACAAGGCCGACGGCGACAATATCAGGGCGGCTAATCTTGCGCGGGCAGAATACGAACGAGCCCTGCACTATCTTCAGCCGGTAACCAGAGGATGGAAAACCGGCGCCTTCACCGCCTCCTCGACAACCGGCGAAGGCATTGAGGAAATTTGGAAAGTGGTCCGGCGACATCGCGACATCACGTTTGCCAACGGAGAGTTCAGGCGTCGGCGTCAGGAACAGGCCCGTGACTGGCTGCATTCCATGGTGCGAGAGCGTCTCCGCGAGACCTTCTACCGCAATCCCGCCATCAGCGAGATTCTTCCCGATATAGAGAAACAGGTTATGGACGGCAGTCTCCCGGCCACCCGAGCCGCCTGGCACTTACTGGAGCAATTTGAGGATCAGATGATCCGAGATTTGAAGAAAAAAGGGTGAAAAACTCAGGCCAGAAGCGGCGAATTTGTCGTTTGCCCGGCGACGCATTCGACCGGCCGTTTAATCAGGCTATAATCCAATGAAATCGCAAATAATCCCTTGCTTTTTTGAGGCTAATGCATATTTCACGTCTTCCGCAATCGCGGCGGGTTTGTCCGCCCGGTTGATAACCAGATTAACTGGGGTATTTTGAGTATGGGTGAATCGAAAATAGATCAGTTGCGCAAACGGCGCGAGCACCTCACCAAGGGCGGCGGTGACAAGCGCATCGAAAAACAGCATGAGTTGGGGAAGCTCACCGCGCGGGAGAGGCTCGACCTGCTCTTCGAGCCGGACTCGTTTCGCGAGTCATTGCTCCACATCAAGCACCGCTGTGCGCATTTCGGGGTTCAGGACAAAGAGTTCCCCGGTGAGGGCGTAGTTACCGGACACGGTTATATTGACGGCCGTCCGGTGTACGCCGGCAGCCAGGATTTCACCGTCGCCGGCGGCAGTGTCGGTGAAGCCACGGCCAAGAAAATTCAGGAAGCTATGGACGCCGCCCTTAAGACCGGCGATCCTTTCGTCATGATAAATGACAGCGGCGGTGCCCGCATTCAGGAAGGCGTCGATTCCCTGAGCGGCTACGGCACGATTTTCTATCGCAATGTGTTGCTCTCGGGTGTGGTCCCGCAGATAAGCATCATCGCCGGCCCCTGTGCCGGTGGCGCCGCTTATTCGCCGGCCCTGACGGATTTCATCATTCAGGTCCGTCACGAAGGTCAGCTCTACATCACGGGACCGCTGGTGATCAAGCAGGTTACCGGTGAGGACATCAGCGCCGAGCAGCTCGGCGGGGTGCAGAGTCACAGTCATTACTCCGGAGTGGTACATTTTGTTGCCGAGGACGACGAGGATGCTATCAAGATCACCAAGCGTCTGCTCTCGTTCTTGCCGAGCAATAACTCCGAAGATCCGCCGTTTGTCCCGGAGCTTCACGATGAAGAGATCGGCCCGGATGAGACCATGAACGACATTATTCCCGAGGACTCCAAGGAGCCATACGATATGCACGAGATCATCCTCGGCGTCGTGGACAGTGGCGATTTCATGGAGGTCCAGGAGCACTTCGCGGCCAATATCATCGTCGGCTTCGGCCGCCTGGCCGGTCACACGATCGGTATCATCGCCAACCAGCCGATGGTCAAGGCCGGGGTGCTGGATATCGATTCGTCGGACAAAGCTGCGAGGTTCATTCGTTTCTGCAACGCCTTCAATATCCCCGTCGTCACTTTCGTCGATGTACCCGGTTTCATGCCGGGCGTGCAGCAGGAATACGGTGGTATTATCCGCCACGGCGCCAAGATGCTCTTTTCCTACGCGGCGGCGACGGTTCCGAAGCTGACGGTCGTCGTGCGCAAAGCTTACGGCGGCGCTTTCCTGGCCATGTGCGCCAAGAGCATGGGGGCCGACACCCTCATGGCCTGGCCCTCGGCCGAGATCGCGGTCATGGGCGCCGAGGGTGCGGTAAACGTTCTCTATCGCAAAGAGATCGCGGCCGCCGAGGATCCCAAGGCCGAACAGGCGAAGCGTCTTGACGAATACCGTGAGACATTTGCCAATCCGTATTTCGCCGCCGCTCATGGCATGGTCGACGAAATCATTGAACCGGCCGAAACGAGAGCTTACCTGGCCGCCAGCCTGGAGGTCTTGAAAGCCAAGCGTGAGATGCGCCCCCAGAAGAAACACGGCCTGATACCGCTATAATTGGCGAGGTTAATTATGCCTGAATGGTTTGAATACGCCCTCAACTTCACCGTTGTTGGATTGCTGATTGTCTTCGGCGCTCTGATCATAGTCGCCTTGCTGGTTGCGTTTATCAGCAAGGTCGATGACAGGTGGCGGGATAGGGAGTCAGCCGAGAAACAAAGCGCACTTGCGGCCGACCAAAACATAGACACAACGACTCTGATCCTCATTTCGGCTGCGGCGGCCACGTTACTTCAAGGGAAGTTTCATATCCGCAGGGTTCGCCGGTTGCTAAGGGCCGGTGGCCAAAGGAGCCCCTGGTCCACCCAGGGACGAGCCATCTTGATGGGATCACATGTGGTATCCAAGAGACGATGATGCCGAGGACCACATGAATATAGTACCGATAAATTCGATTTCAGGAGATATGTAATGAAACTCAAGATAACAGTTCATGGCGTGGCCTACGAGGTTGATGTCGAAGTACTGGATTTGGGCGAGGGCTTTCCCGTCCAGGGAGGCCATCACCTTCCGCGAACCAGACCGGTTTCCAACGGTGATACGGCGGTCGCACCACCCCGACCGGCAACATCCGCGGTAGCACCATCCGCCAACGGCAACGCCAGTGGTTTTGTGACTTCCCCCATCGGCGGCACGATCCTGGAGATAAAATGTAAGGCCGGAGAATCGGTAACCAAGGGTCAAGTCCTGCTGGTCGTCGAGGCTATGAAAATGAAAACTTCTATTGCCGCACCTGCGGAGGGCAAGATCAAGGCTGTTCCGGTTGCCGTCGGCGACAACGTTCAGGAGGGCCAGACGCTCATAGAATTCGAATAACCCTGTTTTCGCGTTTAAGGAAAGAGCAATGGACACTCTCATAAACTTCCTGGAAGCAGGGATCATCGGAAACTTTACCTGGGGCAACATGATGATGCTCGGTTTCGGGTGTCTCTTCATATATCTCGGAATCACGAAAGGTTACGAACCCCTACTGCTTATTCCCATTGGCTTCGGCATACTCATCGGTAACATCCCCTACAAAGCGGGGATGGATCTCGGTATTTATGAGGAAGGCAGTGTATTATCCATCTTGTACAAAGGCGTCAGTGAAGGGTATTATCCGCCGCTGATCTTTCTGGGTATTGGCGCCATGACCGATTTTTCCGCGATGTTATCCAAACCGCGTTTGATCCTGTTGGGCGCCGCGGCACAGGCCGGGATTTTCCTGACCTTCATGCTGGCGCTGGCTCTGGGCTTCACGAGACCGGAGGCGGGCGCCATTGGTATCATCGGCGGCGCCGACGGCCCGACAGCGATTTTCCTTTCGTCCAAGCTGGCACCGCATTTTCTCGGAGCAATCGCCATTTCAGCGTATTCGTATATGGCTCTCGTGCCCGTGATTCAACCGCCGATCATTCGACTGCTGACGACACATAAGGAACGGCTCATTCACATGACACCGGCGCGGCCGGTCAGTCGCCGTATCCGCATCGTTTTCCCGGTGCTTGCGTTCCTGATCACCACCTTCATCGCCCCCGGGGCTATTGACCTGCTCGGCATGTTATTCTTCGGTAACCTGCTCCGTGAGTGCGCTGTCACCGACCGTTTGGCCAAAACCGCCAGCAATGCCTTCATCGATATCGTTACCATCCTGCTGGGCGTCACCGTCGGTGCATCAACCGATGCCTCCAGATTTCTGGTGCCGTCATCAGTCAAGATCTTCGCGATGGGGGCATTGTCGTTCTGCATTGCCACGGCCGCCGGAGTTCTGTTTGCCAAGCTGATGAATATGGTCTCCAAGGACAAAATCAACCCGATCATCGGGGCCGCCGGAGTTTCCGCCGTGCCCAACGCCGCCAGGGTATGCCAGGTTGTCGGCGCCAAGGAAGATCCGAGCAACTATCTTATAATGCACGCCATGGCGCCGAACGTCGCCGGGGTGATCGGATCCGCCGTCGCGGCCGGGGTATTGCTGGCCACTTTTGGATAGAGAACAATTAAACTGATACATGCATTTTGGGTGATTAATGTACGGATTCCTGACTAACAACAATAGGTGAAGCCAATGGACGCTTTGACGCAGATTAAGCAGAGGGCTAAAGAAGTACATCGTCGCGTGGTCCTGCCCGAGGGCACGGAACCCCGCGTGATCGATGCGACTAAAATAATCCTGGAAGAGGGGCTGGCAGACGTAACCCTGATCGGCGACGAGAAGGAAATCGCGAAACTGGCCGCCGACCGCGGTGTCGACCTGGGCAAGGCGCAGGTTATCAATCCGGAGACGTACGGCGACCTCGATAAATTCATCGCCGCCTTCATGGAAATACGCAAGAAAAAGGGCATTACCGAAGAGGACGCCCGCAAGGCCATGCTGCAACCGCTGTACTTCGGGGCAATGATGGTCCGGCAGGACCTGGCCGATGCTTCCGTGGCCGGCTCCGTGAATACCACCGGCGACGTTCTCCGCGCGGCGATCCAGGTTCTCGGCCTCAAAAAGGGAATCAGCGTCGTCTCCTCCTGTTTCATGATGACGGTGCCGGAGTACCGGGGCGAAGAGAACAAGGTGTATCTCTACGCTGACGGCGCGGTGGTGCCCAATCCCGACGCCGAGCAACTGGCCTCGATCGCTTCGGCCACGGCCGACACCATGCAGAACCTGCTCGGGCAGGAGCCAAAGGTGGCCATGCTGTCGTTCTCGACCCGCGGTTCGGCCAAACACGACGATGTCGAGAAAGTCACCAAAGCTTTCGAGCTCGTCAAGAAGAACCGTCCCGACCTCAAAATCGACGGTGAATTGCAGGTCGATGCGGCTATCGTGCCGGAGATCGCCGGTAGCAAGGCTCCGGATTCGCCACTGAAGGGCGAAGCCAATGTCCTGATTTTCCCGGATCTCGATGCCGGCAATATCGCCTATAAGCTGACACAGCGCCTGGCCAAAGCTACGGCCACGGGGCCGATCATCCAGGGTCTTGCCAAACCGGCCAACGATCTTTCACGGGGCTGCTCGGCGCAGGATATCGTCGACACCTCGGCCATTGCACTGCTGTTGAAGTAACGTAAGGCAAACAATGTTCTCGCTTCGACGATTGTCATATAGAGAAAGCCCGGTATGTCAAACATACCGGGCTTTTTTAATGATAGCTTTCTAACTCGGTTAAATCCGACTCCCGACCTAAAGTCCCCCGACGGCTTCATCGTAGGGCGTGAAGCCCTTCGGGATACCGTGGTGCAAGCCAAGGTCCGGTTTGTGGAAAGCCGGGTTTTCATGGATTATCCGCAGCAGGTTGTCCCTTTCCCCCGGCGCCGCCAAGTGCGCAATCCCCACGGCTCTCTCGCCCAGGCTCAGACCGCGCGGATCGAAGGCGCCATACTCGGTAACGACAATTACCTGGTCGGCCGGAATACCGGTTGTGGTGATACCCGCCGGGCAACGATCGACCACCTTCGAGATGCTGTTCTTGGTAGTCGATTTCATGGCGATAATGGCAACCCCGCCCTCGGAATATTGGGCGCCGCGAATGAAATCGGCCTGGCCGCCGACACCACTGTAAATCTTGCGGGCGTCGAGCGAATCGGCCCATATGTTTCCGTGCAGATCGACCCCCATAGCCCCGTTAATCGTCACCATCTTCGGTTGCGCCGCTATCTGAAAGACACTGTTGGTGTAATCGCAGGGGCGGCTCTGCACCGAGGAATTGCAGTTCAACCAGTCATAGCCCTGCTGGTCCTCGGCCAGGAAGATCGAGGATATGGAGAAATTAACCGGCCGCTTCCAGCGATTACTCACCGCTCCCGCCTGAATGAGCTTGCGCATGGCACTGGAGAACAACTCGGTATGGATGCCAAGATCGCGAATGCCCTTTTTCAAAATGGCCGTCGTAACCGCCTCCGGTACCTCGCCAATACCGTATTGCAGAGTTGAACCCGGCGTATCGCCGGAACCGTCTTCGATATAGAGTGAGGCAATGATTTCGGCAATGCGCACGGCGCGATTGTCCGGTTCCTTGACCGGACTGGCCGGCAGGGGGTAGTCGCTGTCCAGGAGATAATCGATGTGTTCTTCGGGAATGGTGGTGCCCAACACGAACGGCATTTTCTTGTTTCTCTCGGCAATGACCAGCCCACCTTTGCGTCGGGCGGCCAGGATGGCCGCGGCGACGGCCTCGACGGTGGTGCCGAGACTGTAATTGCCGCCCCGATCGGGGCCGGCAACGCTCACCAGAACGATGTCCACGCCCGAACCGCTTATGGCATAGCGTGGAATCTCCGAGAGATGCATCGGGTGATACTTGGCCCAGCCGGCATTGACCGCCTGCTGAGTCAAACGACCGTTAAATATGACCCGGTGAGTTATGCGCTGGCAAACATCTTCTGTAAAGAGATCCTTTAACCTGTCCCCCAACAAAAGAACACTGTAAACGTCAACGTCCCTGATGGTCTCATCGTGGGCCATTTGCAACAGCAATTCCTGCGGCGCCGCCGCATTTCCCGCCGTGTAGATGATACTGCCCGGTTTGATTATAGTGGAATTTATGACTTCTTCAACTTTGGATACGGTTTTCATGGCCTGTCAGCTTCAATCCATTCTTGTTCTTATCGTTCACTTTTTCACACCCCCGACGACAATCGACGGGGAGTGAATAATAACAAATCCTACCGAAAAATCCACATCTTTATTGATATATCGGACTCATCCCAAAAGCTATAACACCGGCCGCGCACAGTCTGCCGATGGCCAAAAGAGCTTGACAAAATCGATACTCATTCGTATTGATATAGAGAAGGTGTTCTGCCAGGGCAACGGACCAGGACAACTGCCAATCTTACTTTTTTCGTAAGGTTACTCATATTGCGCAACAGCTAAGGGACTGAGGGAAAACCCGAAACCTTTTTAGAGGAGGTCGAGATGAGTTATCGTCTCAGATCCTTGCGGATTGTGCTGTCGTATTTTATTATCACCACAGCGCTGCTCTTCCTCACCATTCAGACCGTCGCCGAACCGTCGGGCGACCCAACCCTGGTTTCCTACCCACTCTCGTACGATTTCACCCTGACTGCGGGCGACTCGGTTGTCAGCGAGAGTCTTTACGTCTACGAAGCCGAAGGACGGGCTATCGATTTCTGGTGCTACAATTATGCCTCGTGGCTGCACCTGGATACGGTACCGGCAATACCGCTGATCACCCCGAAGTCGATCTGGGTGAACATTTACACTGCGGGCCTGGCGCCGGGGTTCTACGTGGATTCCATTTTCCTGTGGAGTTCGGTGGCAACGAATGATCCCCTGGTCGTACCCGTCTACCTCACTGTCGAGGGTAGCGGCGAATACGAAGTCCGGACCGAGCCTGACTGGATGTATGCCACGATGGCGTCAGGCGAAGGCATGATGGATTCGCTGTTCGTGTACGAAGTACTGGGGCAGGAGGTCGCATTCCAGTTTAGCAACAAGGAGACCTGGCTGGAGGTCGATCCCTACGCCATGCCGCCCTCCGACTACGTAACGCCGCGGACACTGCCGGTGCTTTTCGCGGCCTATGGGCTGGCCCCGGGCACGTATCACGACTCGATTTTCATTTCACCCACTGAAGGCGGCGATGTGTTTCCGGAAGTTGCGGTTCCGGTCACATTGTCTGTATACTCCAGCCCGGAACTGATCGCCTCTCCGGATCACTTCGAGTTCATCGTCGATGTGGGAGATGTTCTTTACCATTGGGGAGTCCTTGTCTACGAGGCCCACGG